>NC_014817.1:752500-1072500 GCF_000175215.2 Asticcacaulis excentricus CB 48
CTGAGAAGATGGGGGAATTGGGGCTATACAGAGAAAACATGCCCCGCGTTTTCTGCAAATCCTATCAAATCACGCTCAAAAAGATCGCATGCGAAGGCTACGACCCTCAACTGGGTCGCGTTCACTTCGTGGGGAAAATTGATCCGGTTTTTGTCCGTCAGCTATCAAACGAAAACGCGCGCCCTGAAGCGTCCGATAGAGCTGTACTCAGCGGTACTCTGAGCGTGGGCAAGTACGCACCCCGCAAGATAGCGATGTCCTATTTCGTGGGCGACTAACGGGGTGCAGGGGCCCGTGGCCCCTGCACTTTTCTATCTCTTCTTCAACAACGTATCGCGCGCGGCATTAAGCTTCGCCGCAAGCGCATCCGATCCGCCCTGATCCGGGTGTGCCGCCTTCATCCGCTGCTTCCATGCCTTAACGATGGCGCGGCGATCCGCCCCGACCTCCAGCCCAAGCGTGCGATAGGCCTCAATCTCGGCGCTGGTCCATGCGCCCGCCGGTCTGGGCTCAGGACGATACCGCGCCCCACCTGCCATAGCAAAGGCGATGGACACCAGAATACTGGCCAGAATGTATTGCCCCCGCGCCACGCAAATCACGCCCGCCATGGCCACAGCCACAGCCCCTACAGCGATCAGGGCGCGTTTCTGCCTGATCCACGGTCCGGGTTTGAGCTTCCCCAGACGCGACTGACGGCCAACCCAGACCAGCAGGGCAAAGGCGGCAGCGGCGGCAATGATCAGATACACAGGGCGTTGTCCCGGACGGGGGCAGAATTACTCCGCCGCTTCGAAATCGTCCTCGTCCGTTTCTAGCTGAGGCCCCAGTTCCGTCAACTGTTCCGACACCGCCGCCTCGTTTTCGAGATCAAGCGCCAGCATGACGGCACGGATTTCTGCACGGGCCGAGACGTGGGCCATGGACACGGCCACGGGCTTGATCTCCTCGCTGAGGTCAAGCACGGTCAGCCCGAACGGGAACAACTCGCGGTACAGCACGCGGTCGCGCAGGCCCGCCGCCACGCGGAAACCGATCCGCTTGCCCAGCGCCTGAAGCCGGTCGTCGATACGTTTGGCGTTACGCGCCTGATTGGTGGCGAGGCGGTTACGCAGCACGATCCAATCGATCGTCTTGCCGTCCCAGGTGGCGCGCACCTTGCGCGAATTCCACACGGTTTCGGCATAGATGGACGGGCGTTTGACGTCGAGCGTCACCGGATCGACCTGCCCCAGCAGGTCAAAGTCGATAAAGCTGTCGTTCATCGGTGTGATAATGACGTGCGCCACCGCATGGGCACGCCGCGACAGGAAGCTGTCGCCACCCGGCGTATCGATGATCACATAGTCGGCCACGTCGATCGCTTCGCTCAGCGCGCGGTCAAAGGCGGCCTTGGCCTCGGCGTCCGGCACCTTGACCAGTTCGGCGGGATATTTATGCAGAAACGGCTCGACCGCGTGCGGCAGGATCTTCTCATTGGCCGCTGCCCACTTTTTACGGTTCTCGAAAAAGTGCGCCAGCGAACGCTGCCGCAGGTCGAGGTCGATAATGGCGACGCGCTTGCCCTGATAAAGCAAGGCCGCCGCCACGTGCATGGCGACGGTGGACTTACCCGCCCCGCCCTTTTCGTTGCCAAAAACCAGAATACGCGCGTTCGACATGACCCTACTCCACAGCCCGAATCAGCACCTGATCCGGCCCCTTCATATTTGAGGGGCGTCACCCAAAGGTCAATAATCGGTTAACGATTTAACGTGGACAGAGCGGTGCACGGAGCCTAGCCATTTGCGGACACAGGGACTATATTGCCGTCATGACCACAGATAGCGATTACATCACCCGCACCGACCGTATCAAAATCCACGGACCCGAAGGCTTCGAAGGTATGCGCCGCGCCGGCAAGGTGGCCGCCGACTGCCTCGACATGCTGATCCCCTATGTGGTGCCGGGCGTGAAGACCTCCTATCTGGATGATCTGGCACGCGAATTTATCTTCGATCACGGCGCGCTGCCCGCCTGCGTCTTCTATCGCGGCTATATGCACACCGTGTGTATTTCGCCCAACCACGTCGTCTGTCACGGCATCCCCTCGGAAGCCAAGACGCTTAAAGACGGCGATATCGTCAATATTGACGTCACCGCCATCATCGACGGCTGGCATGGCGACACCTCACGCATGTATGAGGTCGGTAACGTCAATGCCAAGGCCCGGCGTCTGGTCGATGTGACCTACGAATCCCTGCATCTGGGTCTGGCGCAGATCAAGCCCGGCAACACCTTCGGCGACATTGCCCACGCCATTCAGAAATACGCCGAAGCCCAGCGGTGCAGCGTGGTGCGCGACTTCTGCGGTCACGGTCTGGGGCAGGTCTTCCACGACAACCCCAATGTTCTGCACTTTGGCCGCGCGGGCACCGGTCCCGTGCTGGAAGAAGGCATGTTCTTCACGGTCGAGCCGATGATCAATCTCGGCCGCCCGGAGGTGAAGGTGCTCAATGACGGCTGGACCGCCGTGACGCGCGACAAATCGCTGACCGCGCAGTGCGAACACAGCATCGGCGTGACCAAGGACGGGCTGGAAATCTTCACGGCCTCGGACAAGTTCCGCCCGCAGCCGGTGAGCTGAGATAGCGGACATGGCTGAGGGGGAGCCGCCGACAACCGAAACCACCCTGCCTGATCACGGCGGCCATCGCCAGCGGCTGCGCGACCGGGCACGCCGCGGGGGAACGTCGGTCCTGCCCGATTACGAGGTGCTGGAGCTCATTCTGTTTCGCTCCATCCCGCAACGCGACGTCAAGCCGCTGGCCAAGGCCCTGTTGAGCCGGTTCGGCAGCCTGTCCGCGGTGCTGTCGGCCCCGTTGGAGGACATGCTTCAGGTCTCCGCGCTCGACAACAAGGGCCGGTCGCTGAAGATGACGCCGGACATCGCGCTCGATCTGCAACTGATGTTCGAGGCGACGCGACGCCTGATGGCCGAGCCGCTGAAACGTTCAACGGTGATTTCAAGCTGGCAGGCGCTGCTGTCCTACCTGCGCGTGACGCTGGCCCACGAACCGCGCGAGCAGTTCCGCCTGCTGTTCCTCGATAAGAAAAACCAGCTCATTGCCGATGAGATCATGAACTACGGCACGGTCGATCACGCCCCGGCCTATCCGCGCGAAATCATGCGCCGGGCGCTGGAGTTGTCGGCCTCATCGGTGATTCTGGTGCACAATCACCCCTCCGGCGACCCCATGCCCTCGCAGGGCGACATCGACATGACCAAAGCCAATATCGCCGCCGGTAAGCCGCTGAAAATCGCGATCCACGACCACCTGATCGTCGGCCGCGAAGGCGTGCTGAGCATGAAACAGGTCGGCGCGATATAAACGTCTGGCCACGAAAAACACGAAAAAGCACGAAAAAGCGTTCCCAGACATCCCGACTGAGGCGCTTTGAAACAGGCAAAGCCACATTCATCCATGGGTCAGTTTGAGCCTCTGCCGTTCGTGCTTTTTCGTGTTTTTCGTGGCTAAACCTTCTTCCTCGCCCACTCCCACACACGCCAGCCCAGCAGGATGGCGATGATCGCCGCATAGACCAGCGGCATCGTCTTGTCGGCCTTGACCAGCAGGAAATAGTGCAGAGCCGCCAGCGGCACGATCACATAGATCAGCCGGTGCAGGTTGCGCCACACCACTCCGCCCAACCGTCGGATGGCCGCATTGAACGAGGTCAGCGCCAGCGGGATCAGCAGCACAAAGGCCACCATGCCAAAAGTGATATAGGGCCGCTTGAGGATATCCGACCAGATCTGCGCCCAGTCGAAATACTGATCAATCACCACATAGCTCAGCAGGTGCAGCGTCACATAGCCAAAGGCAAACAGGCCTATGGGCCGCCGCCAGCGGATCAGCCGCCCCTGCCGCAACAGACGCGCCAGTGGCGTCAGGGCCAACCCCAGCACCAGCAACCGCAGACCCCAGACCCCCAGTTGCCGCACCACCGTTTCGACCGGATTAACCCCCAGATCGTTCTGGACAAACCGCCACACCAGCCACAGCACCGGCATCAGGCAGAGGCCACAGATTAGGGCGATATCCAGCGTAAACCCGCGCTTCGCCTTCATCAGTAGTACTTTTTCAGGTCCATACCGGCATAAAGTTGCGCGACATTGTCGGCATAGCCGTTGAACATCAGGGTCGGGCGGCGTTTGAATTCGCCAATACGACGCTCAGATGCCTGTGACCAGCGCGGGTGATCGACCTGCGGGTTCACATTGGAATAAAAGCCGTATTCACGCGGCGCATAACGGTTCCATGAGGTCGGTGGCTCTCGCGTGGTGAACGAAATCCGCACGATGGACTTGATGGATTTAAACCCGTACTTCCACGGCACGACCAGCCGGATCGGGGCGCCATTCTGATTGGGCAGCAGGTCGCCATAGAGCCCAACGGCCAGCAGGGCCAGCGGGTTCATCGCCTCATCCATACGCAGGCCCTCAACATAGGGCCATTGCAGGATGCGGTCGGACACGCCACGCATTTCCTTGGGGCGAAGCGCGGTTTCGAAGGCCACATATTTAGCCTTCGAAAGCGGTTCGGCGCGTTTGATGACCTCCGCCAGCGGAATACCGATCCACGGAATCACCATCGACCAGCCTTCGACGCAGCGCAGACGGTAAATACGCTCCTCAAGCGCGCCCTTGAGCAGGGTGTCGATATCGACCGTCTGGGGTTTAGCGCAGTCGCCATCGAGCTTCACCGTCCACGGCCGCGTGGTCAGGGCCGAGGCGTATTTGACCGGTTCCAGCTTATCGGTGCCGAACTCATAAAAGTTGTTGTAGCCCGTGACGGCTTCGAGGTCGGTCGGCGTCTCATTGGTCCAGAAGGTGCGCTTGGCGCTCAGCTTGCCCGTCACCTGCGCCGCCTGTGTGGCCGTTCCGGCCAACCCCAGACCGAAGCCAATCCCCGCCGCCATGATCTCGCGCCGCCGGATATAGACATCCTTTGGGGTGACATCGTTTTCGGTCAGGTCGGGGGCGTGGCGGATCAGCATGGACAGTCTCCGTGGGTTACACAAACCTATACGCAGAAACCGGCCATTTGGTGACACCTCGGATGCAAAAAAAGGCCGGTGCCCCCTGCACCGGCCCTCCCCATCTTAATGTATTTTGACGCCCAGGGCCTCAGCGGCCTCGACCGAAATCTGGCCCTGCGGCAGGCCCTGATCGGCCTGGAACTTCTGCATGGCCGCCACCGTCTTCGTCCCCAACGTGCCATCGGCCGGACCCGGATCGTAGCCGCGCTGTTTCAGGGCCACCTGAATGGCCTTGATCTTGGCCGGGGTGGTGTTGCGTTCACACAGGACTTCGCGCCACACCGGCTCAGGGGCCTTCACGGCGCGCGTCTTATCGACCGTCTTATAGACCGGGGCGACCGTGTAGGATTCGGTGCGCGCCGGCTTGATAACTTCCTTATACTTTTCGGTACGATAGGTGGCCGGGATCACCTTTTCGATGACCTGCTCTTCGCGCTCGACAATGACCCGTTCAACCTTTTCGACCTTCGCAGGGACCTTGATCCGGCGCACCGTCGCCGGCTGCACCTCAACCATCCGTTCGACCTGCCTATATTCGGCCGGCACCTCTTTCAGGCACCAGATCGTCTGGGCCGAGCCCTTTTGCAGATACTCGGTCGTTTCGGCGCTGCCCTGAATCGCCACCGGCTCCTTACCCGGCCAGGTGAGCATACCATCGGCGCGGTAACGCACAGGCTGATGATCGCCGGGGGTGACCAGCGCGGCCCCGGTGGCAATCCCTTCGGAGCGCACCCATTCCTGACGCGCCGGGCGCACCATGACACTTTCCGTGCGCTTTTCGAAAACGGGCGGTACGGGTTCCTCGCGCCACGTGGCTTGCTGAACCACGCGCTCTTCCATCACCTTGCGCGTCACGGCGGGGATCACCTTGCGCTCAACGCGCTGCGGCTGATCCACGACCTGACGCTCCGCCCAGCGCCATTCCTCAGGCAGGGTGCGCGTTTCGACGCGCTCAGGCTCCACCAACACCTTTTCGGCGTAGGTTTCCAGCACCGGCGCTTTCATCAGACGGGTATAGCACTGGTTGGGACGCGCCTCCTTGACCACGGCTGGCGGCAGGTCCGGATGGTCGCCGCCCACAGCCCCATCGGGGCAGTCGCCCTTCGCGGACGACGGGCTGACGACCGGGGCTTTCGCCTCACCCATATAGACGCCCTGCGCGCCGGATGCGCCATAGGCAGAGGGCGCATCCTTCAGGACCGGGGTGGAAGCCGGTTTGACCGCAGGCTTAGCCGCCATTGCGCCCGTACCACACGCCATGACCGCCAGCGCCATCAGCGACACGCCGGTGTTCAGCGTCCAGTTCCTCATCTCAGCACCCTCACAGACAAATCAGTTGCGGCAATTTTAACGCCTTATTAACCCTGCCGCCAACCCGACTCGCGTTTTTCGGGTAAATTAACCCTGTTCAAAGCCTCTCACTTGCGCGTGCCATCCAGCCACGCCGCCACCCAGAACAACGGCGCGTTCCAGTTTACGGCCACTTCGTTGGTCGAATAACTGCCGATATGATCCACATAGCAAGTTTGCGGTGCGCAGCCTTCCAGACGGGCCCTGGCATCTGGGTCCGAGGGATTCTGATTGGGTCCCCCCGCAATGACGCCCGGCGGCGGGGGCGGCAAGGTGGCGTCATTGGCCCAGAAGCGATGATGCGGATGCTGCATGGCGCGTTCGCCATAACCCGAAACATAGCTGAAATTCAGCGGGTTACGCCCCAAAACATAATCCATCAGATTGACGGCTTCGGCGCGATAGACCGCCTCACCGCTGACATCCGCCGCGTGGGCGAACAGCATGGCGCGGTTCATAAAATCCGCCGTCGAGCCCCAGACATAGGGCTTGTTGAAGGCGATATGATAGCCCTGCCCGGCCGTTTCCGCCCGCATGGCCGCCGCGCGCGCGACAATGGCCTTACGCGCGGCCGCCCGCAGGGGCGTGTCAACCGTTGCCAATGTCAGCGTGCCCAGCGTATCGACCTTGCCCCAACTGAAATCCGTGGCGGTCAGATACTGCGGCGAGGCTTTCACATCCTTCTCATAGGCCGCCTCACCCGTGGTGGCATAGAGCTCCGCTGCCGCCCAATAGAGCTCGTCGCTCAGTTGGCCGTCACCATAGCCCCCCCCGCCGCCCGGCAGCACGTCAATGGCATAGGCATCGGGCACGCGCTTTGCCGCTGCATAGGCCTTTTTCGCGGCGCTCAGGCAGCGGTCAGCATAGGCATCATCCACGCCTTTGAACACCCGCGCGCACTGCGCCGCCGTCGCCGCCAGATTGAGCGTCGCCGCCGTCGAGGGATAGCTGAGGCCGCGCTTTTCCTTATCGAGATGCGGCGGCATGGGTATGGCGGTCCAGTGTTCGTCATGCATCTTATGATGCGCCATGCCCGACGCATCGACACGGGTAAAGGTGAGCTTGTCCAAAGACTTGCGCTGATCTCCTAAGGGCAAGTTCAGGGTCTGCCCGTCCGGCACCTGCATGGCCAGCAGGAAGTCCATTTCAAAGCGCACTTCATCCAACAGGTCATTTTTCCCGTTACCCGCTTCGGGAATCTTCACCCGCCCATCGTCAAAGCTGCGGTCGCCGCGCGCCTGCGCCCCCTCATAGCCGTTCATCAGCGTCCACACGGCGATGCCGCCATTGACCACGTACTTGCCGTGGTCCCCGGCATCGTACCAGCCTTTGGACACATCCAGTGTGTACGGACACCCGCCCCACCTGTTGCCGCGATGGTCCTTCGGCCCCCAGCACGTAACGATCTCCTTTTCGTGCGCTACGGGCCGCGCGAAGCGGTCGCCGACATACTTCGCCTCGATCGGCACGCTGGCGCGCTGATGATAGAAGAAGGCCAGAGCGTCGTATTTCAATGATTGATAGACATCGGCACGAATGTCGAAAGGCGCGCTAACCTTATAGATGTCGCCGGTTTTCACGCCGACCACATAGCCACTACCCGGCGTCTTCAGGGCAGAAAAGTCGATCTGGTACACCACCTTGCCCGACCCGGCATTGAGGCCGAACGCTTCGCTGCGTCCGGACAGCACGACCGTATTGGCGGCGTCCTTGACCACCCAATCGATGGCGGACCATGCCTTGCCAGCGGGCGCCGGGGCGTCTTCGGGCACGGCATAGACGGCGATTTTGGGCGAATCCGGCTGAAAGCCGGTCTGATTGAGCGTCGGAAATTCCATATAGTGATGCTGATAAGGCCGCGGCAGGTTCGGCTGAGCCATCGCCACGCCCCCCACACATGCCATCACGACGCCGGCTAAAAGCGCCTGTTTCATTCCGTTTCTCCCTCAATATCCGCGCCTATGTCAGCGCTGTCAGTAACTTGACCTACCAAACCCTGCCCGACGCGAAAAGTACATTTAAATCTTGACTCAGAGGACACATCCGCCCAACAGAACCGCGACCATTTTATCCCCCTTTTATCTCTCTCAGACCGGACCTTGCCATGATCCCTCGTTATTCCCGTCAGGACGCCGCCGCCATCTGGGACCCTTCGACCAAGTACAAAATTTGGTTCGAAATCGAGGCCCACGCCGCAACCAAGATGGCCGAACTGGGGGTTATACCTACCGAGGCCGCCGAAACCCTGTGGGCCAAGGGTAAGGATGCGCAGTTCGATTCGGACCGCATCGACGAGATCGAGCGCACGGTGAAGCACGACGTCATCGCCTTCCTGACCCACGTGTCGGAAATCGTCGGACCCGAAGCGCGCTTCCTGCATCAGGGCATGACCTCTTCGGACGTGCTCGATACCTGTTTCGCGGTTCAGCTTCAGCGTTCGGCTGATCTGCTGATTGAAGGCGTCGATCTGGTGCTGGCGGCGCTGAAAAAGCGCGCCCTTGAGCACAAGTTCACCCCGACCGTGGGCCGTTCGCACGGCATCCATGCCGAGCCGGTGACCTTTGGCCTGAAACTGGCCGGTTATTACGCCGAATTCGTGCGCGCCAAAAAGCGCCTTGAGGTCGCGCGTGAAGAAATCTCGACCTGCGCCATTTCCGGCGCGGTCGGTACCTTTGCCAATGTCTCGCCCGAAGTCGAAGCCTATGTCGCCGAAAAGATGGGCCTGAGCGTGGAGCCCGTCTCGACCCAGGTCATCCCGCGTGACCGTCACGCCGCCTTCTTCGCAGCGCTGGGCGTCGTGGCCTCATCCATCGAGCGTCTGGCCGTCGAAATCCGTCACCTGCAACGCACCGAAGTGCTGGAAGCCGAAGAATTCTTCTCCAAGGGGCAGAAGGGCTCGTCGGCCATGCCGCACAAGCGCAACCCCGTCCTGACCGAAAACCTGACCGGTCTGGCGCGTCTGGTGCGCTCAGCGGTGGTTCCGGCCATGGAAAACGTCGCCCTGTGGCACGAGCGCGATATTTCGCATTCCTCCGTCGAGCGCGGCATTGCACCGGACGCCTGCGTGCATCTCGACTTCGCCCTGCGTCGTCTGGCGGGCGTTGTGGAAAATCTGCTGGTCTATCCGGAAAACATGCAGAAGAACCTCGACCGACTGGGCGGCCTCGTTCACTCGCAGCGCGTGCTGCTGGCCCTGACGCAAAAGGGCATGTCGCGTGAAGACAGCTATTCGGCGGTTCAGCGCAACGCCATGCGCGTGTGGCGCGGCGAAGGCAACTTCCTCGACTTCCTGAGCGCCGACGAGGACGTGTCCAAATTCTTCACCCGCGAAGAGCTTGAGCCCTTCTTTGACCTCGGCTACCACACCAAGCACGTTGATACGATTTTCGCCCGCGTGTTTGGGGAATAAGAGCCGTATCCCCCCTAATTTTAGGGGGGACACCGGCTGAAAGCCGGAGGGGGGTACTCCGGCGGCAATTAACCCCACCGTCTTTTGCCGCTCCGCGCCAAAATCCACCTCCCCTGATATCAGGGGAGGCACTTTGGAGTAAGACCATGTCCTTTTCCCTTCTGACCGACGCTTTCGATTTTACCGGCTACCGCGACCGTTTTGGGCGTAAAGGCCGCATCCGTCTCGAAGGGGCCTTGTCGCACGAGGACGCTCACGCCGTTCATCACGCGCTGGAGCAGCAGACCCTGTGGGAACTGCATCTGGTCGATAGCGAAGGCCAGCCGGACATCCTGTCGCGCACCGAGCTTGAGACGCTCAATCCGTCGGAGATTCAGGACCGCCTCGCCGCCGCCGCCGAACGCGCCCAGACGGGCTTAAGCTTCCTGCACCTGGGCTACGACCTGACCTCAAAAGAGGCGTTGATGAATCTGGGCGAAGACCATCCGCTGTTTGGTCTGGCTCAACTTCTGTGGTCGGCGGAATTTGCAGCCTTCTGCGAAAACCTGACCGGTCTGTCGGGCCTGAAACTGCAAAGCCTGATCGCCACCGGCTACCGCCCCGGTGACTTCTTTACCATGCATACGGACGCGCAGGCCGCTCTGACTTTTGAATGGAACTTCACCCACGACTGGCGCTCGGACTGGGGCGGGCAGATCCTGTTCCATTCGCCGTCGGGCGATATCGAAGGCGGCATTATGCCACGTCTCAACGATCTGGCCCTCTATGCTGGGGATCAGCCCCGCTCAGTCGCCTCTTTGGCGGCCTATGCAGGCGCCCCACGGTTTGCGGTCACTGGGCGGTTTGTTTAGTCGGTGAGTACATAGGGCCTGAACTCTTCTTCTTTCCAGATATAGAGAACCGATCCGGCCTCGAAAGTAAACACCTCAAAGGCATCGGTTTTGGTCGTTACTTCGGGCTGGCAGGACTGATTATCCGGACCGGCTTTTTTCGCGCATGCCATCTTATAGGTGCCCGGTTTGACCGTCTTGACACCCGCGCGAGGCATATCGTCTTTCAAGGACAACAACTGTGTGGGCAATCCCGCGATCAGACCATTTCCAAATTTAATAAGGACAACGACTTGGCCTTTGGCGTTCTTGTGGAAAGCAACCTCATCAGCCTGACCGTCGCCATCGAAATCGCCCTTGTCTGAGAGATAAGCGTTCGGATGCTGCTTACGAAGGAGGAAGTCAGGATGCTGTTTGACATCTGCGGTTACAACCGGAGACAAAGGCCCCTCTACCTGAAGCGCAAACGCAGGCGAACCCGCCAATCCTGACAAAAGGATAAAGCCGATAAGCCATTTCATCTTGTCCCCCCCCCCCCGCATTAAAAAACCCGGCCTTGCGGGCCGGGTTCAAATCTTACTGCTCGTTCTTCAGAGCTTCGCGCGCCTGAGCCAGGAACTCAACCACCTTGGTTCGCACTTCTGTCTCGCGCACGGGGATGTTGGAGGCGGTCAGGTCACCCAGCACCTTGCGAATCACGTCCTCTTCACCCGGCTGCTCGAAATCGGCGCGCACCACAGCCTTGGCGTAGTTTTCGAGATTGTCGCCGGACAGGCCCATTTTTTCGCCAGCCCACAGGCCGATCATACGGTTGCGGCGCGCCACAGCTTTGAATTCAAACTCTTCGTTGTGGGCGAACTGCGCTTCGAAACCTTTGGATCGGTCATCAAACGTCGTCATAGGGATAAACCTCACTTGTCCTTTTGGTTTTAATGCGCGCCATGACCCCGCGCAACACAAACCGTCATTTACATCACAAAAGTTTTTGATTATTGGCTGCACCCAATCGCATCCCTGGGATGCCTCTTTCACAGCCGTGCGTCAGACGCCCTTTTCAAACCCTCCCCGACACCCCTCACCGGCTGGCCCGGATGGTTTGACTATTCCGACGTCTGCACATGCGCTGCCCTTTCTGGAGATGGCGCCATGACCACCCGCCGCAAGAAAATTTACGAAGGCAAGGCCAAGATCCTGTACGAAGGCCCTGAGCCCGGTACGCTGGTTCAATACTTCAAGGACGACGCCACCGCCTTCAACGGCGAGAAGAAGGCCCAGCTCGAAGGCAAGGGCGTCATCAACAACCGCATCAGCGAGTTCGTGATGACCCGCCTGACTCAGATCGGCGTGCAAAACCACTTCATCAAACGTCTTTCCTTACGTGAACAACTGATCCGCGAAGTCGAGATCATTCCGCTGGAAGTCGTCTGCCGCAATGTCGTCGCCGGTTCGATGGCCAAGCGCTTTAACCTGCCCGAAGGCCAGCAACTGCCGCGTTCCATCATCGAGTTCTACTACAAGAACGATGAGATGGGCGATCCCATGATTACGGAAGAGCACATCACGGCCTTCAACTGGGCCACGACGCAGGAAATCGACGACATTCTGGCTATGACGCTGCGGGTCAATGACTTCCTGTGCGGCATGTTCGCCGCCGTCGGCATCACCCTGGTCGATTTCAAGATCGAGTTCGGCCGCCTGTTCGAGGGCGAGTTCGCGCGCGTCATCCTGGCCGACGAGATCAGCCCCGATTCGTGCCGTCTGTGGGACACGCAGTCGGGCGAAAAGCTGGACAAGGACCGCTTCCGCCGCGATCTGGGCGATGTGATCGAGTCCTATACCGAGGTCGCCAAGCGCCTTGGAATCATGAAGGACATGCCCCGCGTGATCGAAGGCGGCGCTCAATAATCTACCTCAAAGTCCATCGGTGACGGTGGACTTTTTGCTTACTCTCTCAAATTGAAGTGAAAAGATGAAAGCCACGGTTCATATCTTCCTCAAGGCTGGCGTTCTGGACGTTCAGGGCAAGGCGGTCGAAGGCGCGCTCAACGGGCTGGCGGGCACCGCTGGCTGGAGCGATGTCGCCAATGTCCGCGTCGGCAAGGTGCTGGAGTTCGACCTGAAAAGCACGGACAAGGCCTCTGCCGAAGCCGAAGTGAAGTCCATGTGCGAAAAGCTGCTGGCCAATACGGTCATCGAATCCTACCGCATCGAGGTCGCGTAAGATGAAAGCCGCCGTCCTCGTCTTTCCGGGTTCCAATTGCGACCGCGACTGCAAGGTGGCGGTCGAGGTAACGACCGGGGCCCAAGTCAGCATGGTGTGGCATCAGGACACGAGCCTGCCTGCGGGCCTCGACCTGATCGTTGTGCCGGGCGGCTTCTCCTATGGCGACTATCTGCGCTGCGGCGCGATGGCGTCCCTGTCGCCGGTGATGGCCGAGGTGGTCAAGGCGGCGCAGCGCGGCGTCTCGGTCGTCGGTATCTGCAACGGCTTTCAGATCCTCTGCGAAGCGGGCCTGCTGCCGGGCGCACTGATGCGTAATGCCGGTCTTAAGTACGTCTGCAAACCCATTGAACTGACGATTGAAAATCGCAATACGCGCTTTACGTCGGCCTATGGCGACAAGGCGAGCGTGTGGATGACGCAGGGCAATGGCGACGGTAACTTCTTCGCCGATGCCGAAACGCTGAAAGCCATCGAAGACAATAATCAGGTGGTGTTTCGCTACGTCGAAAACCCCAATGGCTCGGTCAACAACATCGCCGGCATCATGAATGCGCAAGGCAATGTGCTGGGCATGATGCCGCACCCGGACCGCGCCTTTGAACCGGCGCTGGGCTCGGCCGACGGTGCGCCACTGTTCCACAGCCTGATGCGCGTGCTTCAGGCGGCCTGACGCGAAGGCTGATTGACAGAACCGGTTACAGATGCAACCCCTTACCTGTCCGGCTGACGGCCGGATCAGTAAGGGGTTTTTCATGCGTATCCGTCATGGGTTTTGGTTCTCTGCGATTCTGGCTTTGACGGCGGGCTGTGCCTCAGCCGCTCCCTTTCCCGACACGCCGGTGACGACGCCCTTGTCGCTAGGCTATCACGCTAAGGCCTGCCCCGCCGCCTATAAGACCATCGTTACAACCCGCACCATTGAGTGCGGCGACATGGTGGTTGAGGAAACGCGCGGCAGCGGCAATGGCCGTCGCATCAGCTTTCCCGTCGTCATTGCGCGCGCCGCCGCGCCTGACAAAAAACCCGATCCCCTGATCTATCTGCACGGCGGCCCCGGCGGCGATATTGTCGCGGCCGCCCCCTACATCGCCAAGGGTGATAAGACCGCGCTCGACCGCGACCTGATCCTGTTCGATCATCGCGGCACCGGGCAATCGACCCCGTCGCTCGATTGCGGCGAAGCGCCCCTGTCCGACGCGGGTGTGACCAGCGCGGCGGGCGTTGAGGTGTTGAAGGCGTGCGCTTTGCACTGGCGCGCCAATGGCGTGGACATGTCGCAATATCATTCCGCCGTCATCGCTCAGGACATCCGCGACCTGCGTCAGGCGTTGCACATCACCACCTATAACCTGTTTGGCGGCTCCTACGGCACGCGCGTGGCCATGGCCGTCATGCAGCACGACCCGGAAGGCCTGCGCAGCGTTATCCTCTCTTCGACCTGGCCGCCGGAAGGCAATGCCACCGCCCCCCTGCCCGCTCTGGTGTCGCGTGAAGTGCGTCAGGTGCTGGCCTATTGCCGCGCCGATGCCACCTGCCGTCAGCGCTTCCCCGATCTGGAAGCGCGCTTCGATGCCCGTCTGAAACAGTGGCTGGACGCGCCGGTCACCCATAACGGCCAGACCTACACGGCGGATGAGGTCGGGGCCTTCCTGCTCGATGAACTCTATAGCGATCACGGCGCGCGAAGCCTGCCCCTGACCATGGATCGCCTTCTGAAGGGCGATTTTGCCGCGCTGGATGCCTTTAAAAAGGTGCAGGCGGGCTATACCGAAGGCCAGTTCTTCACCACCCTGTGCCGTGAGGAGTTTGCCTTCGAAGACCCGGTGGCACTTGAGGCCACCGACCGCAACGACCCGATCGCCCTGTCCGTCGCCCGCGACGCCCGGCGTTTCTTTGAGGTCTGCCCGGCCTTTGCCACAGGCCGCGCCGAGGCGGTGGAAAACCAGCCCCTGACCAGCGACATCCCGACCCTGATGCTGTCGGCGGATATCGACGCGGGCTGTCCGGCGGAACTGTCGGATGAGGCCGTCAAGCGGCTCAGCCATGGCCGCAACTATACCTTCGTCAACCGGATGCACACCATTCAGGGCAGCGCCTGCGCGCAGAAAATGATGGCGCAGTTTCTGCAAACCGCCGATCCCGACGTGGACACCGCGTGCATGAAAGACGACCGGCCCAAATTTCCGTTCATTTACGAGTGAGTCCGGCAATAATAGCTGACAGGGCGCACTGAATCCGCTAAACGCGCGCCCATGAGCACGACATCCTCCGCCCCCGCCCAAACCCAGAAATCCATGGCCGACTACGCGTCGGAGTTCGGACTGAAGCCCGACGAATATCAGGTCATCCTCGACCGGTTGGGGCGAGAGCCCAACTATGTCGAGCTGGGTGTGTTTTCGGTCATGTGGTCGGAGCACTGCTCGTACAAATCCTCGCGGATGCACCTGCGCAAATTCCCGGTGACGGGTGAGCGCGTGATCTGCGGGCCGGGCGAAAACGCCGGGGTCATCGACATCGGTGACGGTCAGGCCTGTATCTTCAAGATGGAAAGCCACAACCACCCCTCCTACATCGAACCCTATCAGGGCGCGGCGACGGGTGTTGGTGGCATCATGCGCGACGTCTTCACCATGGGCGCGCGCCCGGTGGCTCTGCTCAACGCCCTGCGCTTCGGTGAACCGTCGCACCCCAAGACGAAACGCATCGTCGAAGGCGTCGTTGCGGGCATCGGCGGTTACGGCAACTGCGTCGGCGTGCCGACCGTGGCCGGCGAAACCAACTTCCACGCGGGCTATAATGGCAACTGCCTTGTCAACGCCATGTGCGTGGGCCTGGCCGATGCCGACAAGATCTTCTATTCCGCTGCGCCGGAACCCGGCCTGCCGGTCGTCTATTTCGGCTCCAAGACGGGCCGCGACGGCATCCACGGCGCGACCATGTCTTCGGCCGAATTCTCCGAGGACTCCGAAGAAAAGCGCCCGACGGTGCAGGTGGGCGACCCCTTCGCCGAAAAGCTGCTGATCGAAGCGACGCTGGAACTGATGGCGTCGGGAGCCGTCGCCGCCATTCAGGACATGGGGGCCGCGGGCCTCACCTCCTCTTCGGTCGAAATGGCCGGTAAGGGCGGCCTTGGCATCACGCTCGACCTCGACAAGGTGCCGCAGCGCGAAGAGAACATGTCGGCCTATGAGATGATGCTCTCTGAGTCTCAGGAGCGGATGCTGGCCATCCTCAAGCCGGGCCGTGAAAACGACGGCTACCGTATCTTCGAAAAGTGGGGCCTTGATGCCGCCGTCATCGGCGAAACCAACACCTCCGGACATATCGTTCTGACGCACAAGGGCGAGGTCGTCTGCGACCTGCCGCTGGGCCCGCTGAGCGACGATGCACCGCTGTACGACCGCCCGTGGGTCGAGCCGGATATGGAAGCGCCGCTCGCCTCGGTGCCATCCGCCCCGGTTGGTGACGCCCTGCTGACCCTTCTGGCCTCGCCCGACATGGCCTCCAAGCGCTGGCTGTGGGAACAGTACGACCGTCACGTCATGGCCGACACATTGGCCGACTCGGCGACCGGTTCGGACGCCGGCATGGTCCGTGTTCACGGCACCAAGAAGGCGCTGGCCATTACCTCGGACTGCACGCCGCGCTATGTGAAGGCCAACCCCTATGAAGGCGGCAAGCAGGCCGTCGCCGAAGCCTGGCGCAATCTGACCGCCGTAGGGGCCGACCCCATTGCCATCACCGACAATCTGAACTTCGGCAATCCGGAGCGCCCCAAGATCATGGGACAGATCGTGCGCGCCATCGACGGCATGGCCGAAGCCTGCCGTGAACTGAACTTCCCCGTCGTGTCAGGGAATGTGTCGCTCTATAACGAGACCAATGGCGTCGCGATCCCGCCGACCCCGACCGTGGGTGCGGTAGGCCTGTTGACCGACTACGATCAGCGCGTCGGTTTTCATACGCTGAAGGCCGGTCAGGTGCTGGTCCTCGTCGGCGAAACCGTCGGCGAACTGGGCTCGTCTCTGTATTTGCGCGAAGTGCACGGCATCGAAGCCGGTGCACCGCCGAAGGTCGATCTGAGCGTCGAAAAGCGCAATGGCGACTTTGTGCGCGACCTGATCCGCTCCAAAACCGCCAGGGCCGTACACGACCTGTCGGATGGCGGCCTGCTGCCGGCGGCCTTCGATATGGCCTCGGCGTCGGGCGTCGGCATCGAGCTGAAAAACCCCACCGCTCTCGAAGACCACATCTTTGCCTTTGCCGAAGATCAGGCGCGTTACCTGATCGCGGTCGATGAAGCGTCGGCGCATCTGGTGCTGGCCAAGGCCGCCGAAGCGGGCGTCCCCGCCCTGACCATAGGTGTGGCGGGCGGCTCTGACCTCAGCCTGACCGGCGTCATGTCGCTGTCCTTGAGCGAACTGAAAACCGCCAATGAGCGCTGGCTGCCGGAATTTATGGGGTAAACACAGCCCCTCCCTTGGTGTCAGGGGAGAGACTTCTTAAAACGTCACCTGATTTTGTCCCGGACGGACCCGCTCCGGGCGGCGTTCGGTAAAGCGCTTTTCGGCCTCGGCAAGCTGTGCCCTGGTCATCAACGACGTCAATCGTTGCAGATCAGCCGATACCGGTGCCGGGCTTTGCTGCCAGGTGCGCGCCTCATGCGCCAGCGCATGATAGACATAGGCCTCGGTCAGGTCTTTAGCCACGCCCTCACCCGTTTCCAGCCGCCGCGCCCATTCGGTCTGCGCTTCGGGCAAGCCGGCTTCGGCGGCCTTACGGATCAGGTCGATACCGCGCGCACAGTTGGCCTCGACACCCCGCCCCTCGCACAGCATCTGCCCCGTCAGCAACAGCCCCTGCGGATAGTCCTTGAAGGCCGAGCGCTGCACCCAGACAAAGGCTTCTTTCTCGTCCTTTGCGATGCCTTCGCCGCTGAGGTAGTGGCGACCTAACTGATACTGCGCCTCAGCATGGCTCTGGGCCGCCGCCTTTTTGTACCATTCCACAGCCTTGGCCGGGTCCTTCTCGACCTGAAAGCCGTTATCATAGGCCTGCGCCACATAGACCTGCGACTTGAGGACGCCGATTTCGGCATAGGCCAGCTCGTAATCAAAGGCGGTTTTGTAGATTTTGACGCCGCGCCAGCGTTCATTTTCCTGCCACATCCACAGCCCGGCAATGATCAGCGGCACCACAAAGGCCAGTACCTGCACCACACGTACCCACGGCTTGGGCTTGGGGTTGCGGATATCCGTCAGATTGGTCATGCGGCGGTCCGTAAATAAGGTAAAGCCATGCCCGCAGAGGCGGACGATTGCCACTTGTTAACCCATTTTGTGATAGTTCCAAGTCTATTGTGTTTGTTAATCGAGTCGTTCTCAAGGCCCTCCCCATGCCCATTGCGCAATCCGATCTCGAAGCCCGCCTGAAAGCCGCCTTCCCGGACGCCGAGATTGTCGTCGAAGATCTGGCCGGGGACGGCGATCACTACAAAGCCTATATCACCGACGCCGGTTTCGCCGGGATGCCGCGCGTGCGCCAGCATCAGAAGGTCTATGCGGCCCTGTCCGATCTGATGAGCGGGCCGTTGCACGCGCTGGCCCTCGAAACCCGCATCCCCTGAAGGCAGGCCCGCCGATGCGCTATCGCCCCTTCGGACGTTCCGGTCAGGCCCTTTCCGCCCTGGGCCTTAATGTCTCATGGGCGAAGCTGGGTCGCAGCCGTCACGCGGTGGCCCGGCTGCTCAATACAGCGCTGGAAAACGGCATCAATACGTTTCACCTGACCTCGGCCCATCCGGAGCTGCTGACCACAGCGGCCGATACGCTGGCGATTGTGGACCGTCGCGTTCTGTTCATCTCCCTGAGCGCCGAAGAAGAGGGCAGTAGCGATCCCGCCGATGAATACCGGCTTGAGCCCCTGCGTGAGCGCCTGCGCGGCGTCATTAAATCGTCGGGTCTGCAATGGATCGATCTGCTCGTCTTCCATGCCAATGGTTTTGACCGGATACCCGACCGTAGCTGGACCTTTATCAACGCCCTGCGCGAAGCCGGGATGCTGAAATTTACCGGGGCAACCGCCAATGATGACCTGATCAAGGTCGCCGTCGATGACGGACGTTTCAACATTCTGAAGACCGTTTTCGACATCGACACCTCGTGGAACAAGCGCCACCTGCTCGACTACGCGCTGGCGCAGGGTATGGCCGTGTTCGGACACGACTTTTTCCCGGCGCAGTATCGCAAACCGGAGGCCGTGGTGCCCAAGTCCGGTTGGCTGGGGCTATTTGGTGGCAAAGCCGCCGATCCGCTGGCCGGGCGCGGCACCTACGCCTTCCTGCATCAGACACCCGACTGGACCGCCGAAGAACTGTGCCTGTCCTACGCCCTGACCCAGCCCAATCTTTCGACCCTGTTCGCCACAGCGGATGATCCCGAACATCTGGAAGCGCTGGCGGCGGTCGTTGAACGCGCCATGCCGACCTCGGTGCCGGCGCAGATCGAGATGGCCCGCTTTTCGGCTCAGGCCGATACCTTGGCGAACGCGCGCAAGAAACAGGCCTGATCCACTGGATTTTATGGCGCTCTGTGCCTATATCCGTCCCATAAATCCTTTTTCCGGAGTGCCAGCCGTGAGCGCCGATCTCAATACCGAAGTGCATCAGTTCATTGATGGCACCATCAAGAACAACCCCGTCGTCCTGTTCATGAAGGGCACGCCGGATCAGCCGCGCTGTGGCTTCTCTTCGCTGGTGGTGCAGGTACTGGACCATCTGGGCGTTGAGTTCGCCGGCGTCGATGTGTTGCAGGACAATGATCTGCGCGAAGGCATCAAGGCCTATTCCGACTGGCCGACCATCCCGCAACTCTATGTCAAGGAAGAGTTCATCGGCGGCGCCGACATCGTGCGCGAGCTGTTCCAGAACGGCGAACTTGAGACGCTTCTGGCCGAAAAAGGCGTGCTGGAGGCCTGATTTTCGCCGTCTCTTTCATACGCCTGACACACGCCCTACCCAATTTGGGTCAGGGCGTTTTTGTTGACTTGTCAGCGCGCGGGCAGCGGGTGTTTTAAGACCGGTTTTGCCACGCAGGGGGGATTAGGATGCGAAAGACAGCGATTATTGGCCTGAGTCTCTGCCTGAGCCTCGGCCTGTCTCTTATGGCCAGCCTGTCGCATGCCGCTGACAAATGGATTGTCGCGCAGAGCCCGAATTTCACCGTCTATTCCAACGTCAACGCCAAGGCCACCGAGGCCTATGTGCGCAATCTGGAAAAGTTTCGCTACATTATCGGGGCCTTTTATGGCCTTTCCGGCCCCGATGCCGAGCCGCAGCCGCGGATGAGGATGTATTTTCTGTCCAGCCGCTCTGACCTGAAACAGGTCTGGCCCAGGATGGACTCCGATGTCGCCGGTTTCGTGCGTATCTGTGCCGCAGGTATTACCGGGTTTTCGACCTATGAAGGCGATACTATCGCTTCGGCCTCAAAGGTTCAGAACCTCGCTGAAAACACCAGCCAGCATTTTTTCTTCCATGAATATACGCACATATTCATGTTTCAGAATTCTCAGATCTTCTATCCGCGCTGGTTTGTCGAAGGGTTCGCCGAATATTACGGCACGACGAAGATTCTGAATGATGAGGCGGTGGTCGGCATGGCCCTGTCGTGGCGTATACGAGAACTGAACTCACCCGGCGCCCTATCCTATGAAGAGATACTCCGCGATGCACCCTCCACGCGGCGGCCACGCACGAACTTCTATGCCCAGTCGTGGCTGCTGACCCACTGGATCCTGAGTGACCCGGCACGGCGTGAGGCCTTCCGCCACTATCTTGAGCGCCGCAGCAAGGGGGAGGACGCGGTGGTCGCTTTTGAAGCGGTTTTCGGTGTGCCGGTCAAATCGCTGTCGTCGGTCCGGTGGAGCTATATGAATTCGCTGAAGGCGACGGTTTATCGCATCCGGGATATGCCGGACCCAAAAATCAGTTTGTCGCCCATGCCGGTCAGTGCCGACAAGCTGGCGCTGTGGGATGCCGCGTCTATGACCTGCATACCCCGCGACTACAGGACAGCGTTGCTGGAGAAAGTCCAGAAGGAGGCCGCCAGATATCCGGACGATGCCTATGCGCAGGGCGTGCTGGCGCGCGCCGAAATCCAGCACGGCGATGAACAAAAGGGGCTTGCCTACTATCAGACCTACACAGCGGCCCACCCCGATGACGCCGAAGGCTTCTACCGTCTGGGTCAGACCTGGTATCTGATGAGCGTTCACAAGCTTTTTCAACCGGGGGAAACCTTCGACTCTCAGATGCGCAAGGCGCGCGAGGCGTTTCGTAAGGCCTATGCTCTTGACCCGATGAACGCCTCCAATCTCAACTATCTGGCGCGCGCGGCGAAGACGGGGCCGGACTATCCGGACGACAACACGGTGAATGCCGCCTATCAGGCCCATATTCTGGCCCCGGCGGTGCGCGACTACGCCCTTTTTGCGGCGCAGTTGCTGATCAGGCGCGACCGCTTAGGCGAAGCAGCGGATGTGTTGCGTCCGCTGGCCAATGACCCACATGGCAGCGCGGCGGCCAAACGGCTGAGTGGCATTGTCGCGGCGATTGATGCCGGGAAATCAAAGGCTGAGGTTCTGGACATGCTGAAGGCCCCTGCCGCGAAGCCCAACGCAACCGACGATGATGAAGACGGCAACAAATAAAAAAACCCCGGAAGGCGAACCTTCCGGGGTTTTTGTTTTCACCGTCGCGGATTCGAGTATTACGAGGAGTAATATTCGACGATCAGGTTCGGCTCCATCTTCACCGGATACGGAACTTCCGACAGTTCCGGCAGGCGCAGATAGGTAGCCTTCATCGCCTTGGCGTCCAGTTCGATATAATCCGGCACGTCGCGCTCAGGCGATTGCAGGGCTTCGAGCACCAGAGCCATGTTGCGCGAACGCTCACGGACCTCGATCACGTCGCCGACCTTCACGCGGTAAGAGGCGATGTTCACCTTCTTGCCATTGACCAGCACGTGGCCGTGGTTGACGAACTGACGGGCCGCCCACACGGTCGGCACGAACTTGCAGCGATAGACGATGGCGTCCAGACGCGACTCCAGCAGCGCGATCAGGTTCTCAGAGGTGTTGCCCTTGCGGCGATCGGCCTCTTCGTAGATCTTCGAGAATTGCTTCTCAGTGATGTTGCCGTAGTAGCCCTTCAGCTTTTGCTTGGCGCGCAGTTGCAGGCCGAAGTCCGAAACCTTGGACTTGCGACGCTGACCATGCTGGCCGGGGCCGTAGGAGCGCTTGTTGACGGGGGACTTGGGACGGCCCCACAGGTTTTCACCCATGGCGCGGTCGAGCTTGTACTTGGCGCTGTGGCGCTTCGACATAGTCTTACCTTTATATAACCCTGTCCGGCGTCCCACGAGAGTGTGAGACAGCGATTTCAACGGCGGTTCAGGATCAACCCGTAATGGCCCGCCTACCGAGGGTAAGCAGGAGAAGCGGCGCTTATGGCGTCATCGGCGCGCAGAGTCAAGCCGCTGCCGCGCCAAACCCGGCCTACTCCTCGTCCGCCTCGTCCTTTTCCGGCTTGCGGATGGGGGTGAACAGCAGCTTGTCGATGCGGCGTTCGTCCATGTCGATCACCTCGACGCGATGATGGCCCAGGGTCAGGATTTCGCCCTCCTTGGGGAAGCGACCCAGACGGTGCAGGACCAGACCCGCCGCAGTGTGGTAACCTGTGCCGGGCTCGTAGGCCTCATCCAGCGCTTCCGACAGCTCGAACAGGTCGGCGCGGCCATCGACCAGACACGAGCCGTCCTCCCGGTGCAGGATCATCGGCTGTTCGTCGTCGTGCTCCTCATTGAAGTCACCGGCGATCATTTCCAGCAGGTCCGTCGGCGTCAGCACGCCTTCGATAGTGCCGAACTCATTGACCACAAAGGCTATATGCAGCTTCGACGCCTTGAACATGTCGAGCGCCTGAAGGAGCGAGGTGGTATCGGGGATATAGATCGGCTCGGCGATCAGCTTTTGCAGATCCAGCGGCTCACCGCTCAAGAGCGTATCGGCCACATCGCGCTTATGCAGGATACCGATGGGGTTTTCCATGTCCTGACCGCGCACAACGACGATGCGCGAATAGGGGCAGGCGCGGATGTCATTGCGGATGACCTTTTCTTCGTCATCAATGGAAATCCAGTACACTTCGGGGCGCGGCGTCATGGCTACGCGCGCCGGCCGGTCACCCAGGCGCATCACTTCGGTCATCATGGCCTGTTCCGCCGGCTCGATCAGGCCCGCGCCCATACCTTCGGCCAGAGCGGTTTCCACCTCTTCCTGCGTGATGGTCTCTCCCTTTTCGTCGCGGATACCCAGAAGACGCAGGACCAATGTGGTCGAGCCGGTCAGCAGTGTCACAAACGGGCCCATGCACATGGCCAGAAACGACAGCGGACGTGAGACGATACCCGCAATGGTTTCCGGGAAGATCAGTGCCACGCGCTTGGGCACCAGCTCGCCAACAATCAGCGACAGATAGGTCAGGAGCACAACGACGATACCGGTGGCCAAGGCCTCGCTATAGGGGGCAAGCGTTGGGAAGTTGTGTTCCAGCAGGTGATCCAGCTCACTGGCAATCGTGGCCTGACCATAGGCACCGGCAAGAATACCGATCAGCGTAATGCCGACCTGCACCGCCGACAGGAAGCGCGTCGGGTCCTGCGACAGCTTAAGCGCCTGTTGCGCCCCCTTGTCCCCCTTGTCGGCACGGCTTTGCAGCTTGGCACGGCGAGACGACACCACGGCCAGTTCGGACATGGCAAATATGCCGTTCAGCACCACCAGAAGGAGGACGACGGCACAGGCAAGGAGTAACATTGGGGGGAAGATCCGGAACGAAGCCATCCTGCGGCTCCGCGGGCTATGCTAGTCACTAAACTGAGCGGGCGCAATATTTTAGGCATGCGCTTTGCGGATTATACCTTAACAGTTTCGTTATTCGATCCGTATCCGTGGCTCGAACGCACCTCTTATACTTCACCGGAAAACCCCGATGAAACTGAGTGCTGCGCTGGGCTCCGGCCTTCTTTTCGTTCTGGCCTCAGCGGCCCACGCCGCCGATCTCACCCCACAACAGGCCCTGCTCAGCCTTGAGGGCGAATGGAGCGGGGCGCTGGAACACCGAGACTATCAGAGCGATAAATGGTTCGCCCTGCCCGTCAACCGCACGGTAAAGGTGCTTGAGGACAAGACGACGGTTCTGGAGACCTCACGTTATGATGACGGGCCCAAGACCGGCATTGTCTATATCTACAGCCTCTCAGGCTTTGAACCGAACGACAAGACGCTGGCCAGCGCCAGCTTCCGTAAGGGCAAACCCGCCTCGGAAGACCGCGAAACGGTGAGCCTCGCCAAGGGGGCGACGGCGGAAAACTGGACCCTCTATTTCGACAGCACGGCCACGGACGATGACCGCCCGGCAAGTATCCGCGTTACGATGACATATCAGGACAATGCCTATACTACGCTGAAAGAAATAGATTTTACCGATGATGCCACTGAAAACCGGATCACGCGCAATCGCTCACACATGAAACGGTTTAAGCCTTAAGCCGGCGGGTGTGAAAGTCGAGGTGCTCATCGATGAAGCTGGCGATGAAATAGTAGCTGTGGTCATAACCTTCGTGGCGACGCAGGGTCAGCTTTTGCCCCGCCACCCCCGCGGCCTGTTCCAGCAGATGCGGCATCAGTTGGGTTTCCAGGAAGGGGTCGGCCAGCCCCTGATCGACCAGAATCTCATCGAACGGCAGGGCCTTACCCTTGGCCAGACGCAGGGCTGCATCGTATGTTTCCCACGCCTCGTGCGACGGGCCAAGATAGGCTTCCATCGCCTTCTGCCCCCAAGGACAGTGAACGGGCGAGGCAATGGGCGCAAAGGCCGAAACCGATTTGAACAGATGCGAATAGTTCATGGCCAGAGTCAGCGCGCCGTGCCCGCCCATTGAATGGCCGGATAAGCCAAGGCGGCTCATATCCGCCGGGAACTCCGCCGCGATCAGCTCAAGCAGATCGTGCGTGACATAGGTTTCCATCTGGAAATGCGCCGCCCACGGGCTTTGCGTGGCGTTGACATAAAAGCCTGCCCCCTGCCCCAGATCATAGGCCTCATCATTGGCGACCGCATGACCTTGAAGATCGGCGCCGCGCGGGGAGGTGTCCGGTGCCACGATCATGAGACCTAACTCGGCAGCGCGCTTATAGGCCCCGGCCTTTTCCGTGAAATTGTTAGCGGTACAGGTCAGGCCCGACAGCCAGATCAGCACCGGGAATGGCCCTTCACCTTCGGGTACGAAGACGCTGAGCGCCATCGGCGTCTGGGTCGCGGCTGAGTCGTGTTTCACAAAGCTCAGCGTGCCGCCGAACAGGCGGTGTTGCGCGGTAATGTCCATGATTAAACCCTCAGATCAGTCGGCGCAGCAGGATACCGGGCAGGATGACGCCCTCCGCCATGTGAATTTCAATCAGATTTTCACGCTTGAAGCCCAGCGTCCGGTAAAAACCTTCGGCATTGAGCCCGGAATAACAGACAAATTCCCGCAGGCCCGCTGCCTTGGCCTCTTTGAGGCAGTGCTGGAACAGACGGCTGCCGACACCAAACCCGGCAAAGTCCGGATGGGTGGCAAAGTGGCGGATGTGGGCAACGCCTTCGATGACTTCGCCCGAACCGGGGGCTTCGCGGGTGAAGCCACCGCAGGCGGCGATTTGTCCGTCCATATCGGCCATAACGTAAAACGTGCCGCAGGTCAGCAGCGCCGGATCGAGCACGGTCAGGAACGGCAGCACCTCCTCGACCAGATCAGAGCCGTAGGACCGGTGCAGACCTTCTTCGTACGCGAGACCCAGCATGTCTTCGATATCGGCGCGATCTTCAGGCCGCGCAACGGTCAGCGCCAGCGACTCAGCATAGTCGCGGTCATCGCCCGTATCGACGCCGAACAGCACATGCGGTTCCCACGGCCACGACCCGTGCCAGTTCTTTTGCAGGCACGCCGAATGGCACCAGAAGTCCTGCGCCAGAGGCGAAAACTTGGCGGCGCGCCAGTGCGGCATCCACGTCGCGGTCAGGGTCACGGCGGCGTTTTCGTCCTCGATGGGCTCGGAACAGAAGACGCAGCTATAGGGTTCGACGTGCTCGATTTCGAAGTCGTCGTCCTCTTCCATCAGAATACGATCACGCTCCGGATGCTTTCGCCGGCGTGCATCAGGTCAAAGGCCTCATTGATGCGCTCCAGCGGCAGGGTGTGGGTGATCATCGGGTCGATCTCGATCTTGCCGTCCATGTACCAATCGACGATCTTCGGCACGTCGGTGCGGCCGCGCGCGCCGCCAAAGGCCGAGCCCTTCCATACGCGCCCGGTCACAAGCTGGAACGGGCGGGTTTTGATCTCCGCCCCGGCCGGCGCCACGCCGATAATGATGCTTTCGCCCCAACCACGGTGGCAGGCCTCCAGCGCCTGACGCATGACCTCGACATTACCGGTGCAGTCGAACGTGTAGTCCGCCCCACCGCCGGTCAGCTCGACCAGATGCGCGACGATATCGCCCGACACCTTTTTCGGATTGACGAAGTGGGTCATGCCGAAGCGACGGCCCCACTCTTCCTTGGAGTCGTTGATATCGACGCCGACGATCTTGTCGGCACCGACCAGCTTCAGACCCTGAATGACGTTCAGCCCGATGCCGCCCAGACCGAAGACCACGGCATTGGCCCCCGGCTCGACCTGCGCCGTGTGGATCACCGCGCCGACGCCGGTCGTCACGCCGCAGCCAATATAGCAGGCCTTGTCGAACGGCGCGTCGGGGCGGATTTTCGCCAGCGCAATCTCCGGCAGGACCGTGTGATTGGCGAAGGTCGAGCAACCCATATAGTGATGGATGGCCTGCCCCTTATAGGAAAAGCGCGACGTGCCATCCGGCATCAGCCCCTTGCCCTGCGTGCCACGAATGGCGGTACACAGGTTGGTCTTGCGGCTAAGGCAGGATTTACACTGACGGCATTCCGGCGTGTAAAGAGGGATAACGTGATCACCGGGCTCCAGCGAGGTGACGCCGGGGCCGACCTCCAGCACAACGCCCGCGCCCTCGTGACCCAGGATGGACGGAAACAGCCCTTCCGAGTCCAGACCGTCCAGCGTGTAGGCGTCGGTGTGGCACACGCCCGTCGCCTTGATTTCGACCAGCACCTCGCCGTGACGCGGCCCCTCCAGATCGACCTCGACAATTTCAAGGGGCTTTTTGGCTTCAAACGCGACGGCAGCACGGGTCTTCATGGTGGTCTCCCTAAATCTGCTGCCAAACCTAAGACCCTGCTTGACGCGGGGCAAGCCCTATCCGGCCTTTACCCCCTATAAAAGCCACACCGCGCTCTGCCCCGGCTTCATCCGCTTAAGGTAAATAGAAACCATATGTATCATGCTGTATTACAAAACAAAATTTTGTGATCCCAATTTCCCGGTCAGAAAGCCTTAAGACTCTGAGGCTAGATTGTAACCTTGTTATTGAACGAGGGCGTGCGCCGTCCGCCTTTACACGCGGACGGCCACATCTTCCGGACAGAGTTCGGGGTAAAAAAAATGAGTATCAAGTTCAAGATTCTGGCGCTGGTCGCCGCCTTCGCCATCATCGCTTCGGCCATTACCGGTCTGGGGCTGGCCACCATCGGCGACTACAACAAGATCCTGGCCAGTTACGGCAATGCCAACCAAAACGCCTATAACGGCGAAAAGCTCAACCGCCTCGTCACCCTTGTGGTGATGGAATCGCGCGGCGTCTACATGGCCGAAAGCACCGAAAAGGCCAAGAAGTTCGCCGATGGCGTCGATAAGGGCCTCGACGATATTCAGGCGCTTTTGACCTCGTGGAAGGCCACGCTTGAGCCCAACGAACTGCCGGCTTTTGCCGCCGTCGAAGCCAAGGCGCAGCAATTCATCACCTTCCGCCGCGAAATCGCCCGTGTCGGCCGCGACATTGCCCCGGAAGAGGCCAATGCGCTCGGTAATAACGAGGCCAACCGCGCCAACCGCTCGGGCTTCCAGAAAGACATCGACGCGATGGTGACCGCCATCCGTGCCGATCTGGAAAAATCGCAGGCTGAGGTCGCCGCCTACAGCCAGACCCGTTCCACCCTCTTCCTGCTGATGGCCGTCACCGGCATTCTGGCCCTACTGGCCGTGTCTCTGTGGGTCGCCATCAAGGTCATTTCGCGCCCGATTCAGAACATCGACCGCAGCGTGACGCGCATTTCCGAAGGCGCCTACGACACGCCGATCCCGGAGCACACCGCGAAAGACGAGATCGGCAGCCTGTGGCGTTCGATCCGCGTGCTGCGCGACCGCGCCGCCGAAGCCGAACAGCTCAAGGTCGAGCAGCAGATGGCCGAAAAGCGCGCCTATCAGGAACTGATGGCCGAACGTAACCGCATCGCCGCTGAGTTTGAAAAGCACATGGGCGAACTGGCTACGCGCTTTATCTCCTCGTCGCGCACCGTTGCCGAAGCCGCCCGCGGCCTCAATGAGACGGCCGAAGACGCATCGCACCGCGCCGCCTCGGTGTCGCAGGCCGCTATCGACGCCGCCAACAACGTGCAAAACGTCGCCGCCGCTACCGAAGAGCTGTCGGCCAGCGTCGGTGAAATCAACCATCAGGTTGTGCGTACCGCCGAAGTGACACAGAGCGCCGTCGAAGAAGCCAAGAAGACCGAAGAAGCCATTCAGACGCTTTCGACCGCCGCTCAGCAGATCGGTGAGGTCATCAACCTCATTCAGGCCATCGCCGCTCAGACCAACCTGCTGGCGCTCAATGCCACCATCGAATCGGCGCGCGCCGGGGAAGCCGGTAAGGGCTTTGCCGTCGTCGCCTCCGAAGTGAAGCAACTGGCGCAACAAACCGCTAAGGCCACCGACGACATCCGTGCCAAGATTTCGGAAATCCAGTCGGCAACGGCGGTCACGGTCGGCTCCATCGACGCCATCGTGCGGACGATTGAGACGATTGGCGGCCTGACCGGCTCGATTGCGGCCTCGGTCGAACAACAGGGCGCAGCGACGAATGAAATTGCCGCCAATACCAACCGCGCCGCCACCGGCACGCGCGACGTGACCGGTCATATTTCGGGCGTCGATCAGGCGGCCCAGATGACCGGCCACGCGGCGCAGCAACTGCTGGGCTTGTCGTCGGAACTGGAAGAACGTTCTGCCGACCTGCAAGGCGAGGTCGTGGCCTTCGTGCAGCGCCTGCGCGCCGCCTAAGCCCGATACTGAAAGCACTTAAAACGCCCGCCGGTGCCTCCGGCGGGCGTTCTTATGCGTCCAGAGGATTGTCCGGCAGCTTCCAGTCGATAGGCGTCACGCCCTGCGCCTTAAGCCAGGCATTGGTTTTGGAAAATGGCTGGCTGCCCAGAAAGCCGTTATGCGCTGACAAAGGCGACGGGTGTGCCGATTTCAGCACCAGATGGCGCGAGGCATCGACAAAGGCGGTTTTTTTCTGCGCATAAGCGCCCCACAGGATAAAGACGACGGGTTGTGGCAACGCATTGACGCGGGCAATCACCGCGTCGGTGAACTTTTCCCAGCCGCGCCCCTGATGCGCGGCCGCCTTGCCCTCCTCAACCGTCAGCACGCTGTTGAGCAGCAGCACGCCCTGCCTGGCCCAGTGTTCCAGAAAGCCGTGTCGCGCGGGCGGGATGCCGAGATCGCTCTGCATCTCCTTGTAAATATTGACCAGAGACGGCGGGATACGCACGCCCGGCCGCACGCTGAAACACAGGCCGTGCGCCTGACCTTCGCCGTGATAGGGGTCCTGCCCCAGAATGACGACCTTGACCTTATCGAGCGGCGTGAGGTCCAGCGCTCGGAAATACTCACTGCCCCTGGGGAAGATGCGCTTGCCGTGGGCCTTTTCCTCTTTCAGGAAGGCCTTGAGCGATTGCATGTACGGACTGTGGAATTCCGGCGTCAGCGCCGCCTTCCAACCGGGTTCGAGGCTGATGCCGTCCGTGGTGGGGGTGGCTGTCAAACGATATATCCTCTTGTACGGTAGAATGGCCCGAACGGACACCGACTCTGCGAAGGCGTCAAGCCGACGGGTCATCCCCCGGCCTGCGTAAAACCCTAAAGACCAATTGATAACCGTTCGCAAGCGTGAGAGACTGAGCACGGGCGGGTGATACCAAGGTCATTGAAAATGACCCTTGGTATTCCTTTCGAGACTGTCTCATGCCTCCAACACATATGAGACAGTCTTGAGCTTTTAACGGCCGGATGCGGTTAGCATCTTCGGCCGTTGGTATTAAGATGAAAAAGGAATTTCCATGCGCACATTCGCATTCGCCGCGGCCCTGATCGTCGCTGCTACACCGGTCTTTGCCGCCCCGGCGACGTCAGACCTGATCGGAAATGATGGCAAGACCATCGGCACCGTCACCGTCACCCCAGCCCCCAAGGGCGTTATCCTGCGTATCGAAGCGACAGGCCTCAGCGAAGGCTGGCACGGCGTGCACTTCCACGCCAAGGGCGACTGCGGCGACACCGCCAAGTTCCAGAATTCCGGCGGTCACGTCCATGACGCCAGCCACGGCGCGCTGGTGCACGGCCTACTCAACCCCGCCGCCAATGACGATGGCGACCTGACCAATATCTATGCCGGTAAGGACGGCGTGGCCAAGGCCGAAATCTTCTCGTCGCTGGTCAGCTATGCGCCCACCCCTGGTAAGTCGGCCCTGAACGACGCCGACGGCGCGGCGGTCGTCGTCCACGCGTCGCCCGACGACTACTCAAGCCAGCCCATCGGCGGGGCCGGGGCGCGTGTCGCCTGTGCGGTGGTCAAATAGCCCCATAAAAAAGCCCCTTCCGGTAGGCCGGAAGGGGCAGTGGCTCAGGGAAGTCACCCAGAAAAGACTTCAATGAGAACTCTCACCCCGTGACTATGACGCCTCACGCATAGCGATCCCATCGGGGAAGCGCGCCCGCCCATAAGAAACCGGTAAGTTTCAAAACGCAGCTGCGGCGGCGACTTCGATCCTGCGCTCGTCTGCCGGATGCGGAAATGCCAGATATTCGGCATGGAGCAGCAGGCGCGGGCTGAGCGCGCGGACCTCGTCCGGCGCATAGAACTCATCGCCCAGAATCGGATGACCCAGCGCCATCATATGCAACCGGAGCTGATGCGAGCGCCCGGTAACCGGTTCCAGCGCCACCCGCGTGCGCCCCGCCTCGCGCGCCAGCACCGCATAGCGGGTCAGGGAGGGTTTACCGACCTCATGATCGACCTTCTGGCGCGGGCGATTGGGCCAGTCGCAGATCAGCGGCAGATCGACCTCGCCCTGCTCGGCGGCCACCTCACCGGCGACCACCGCCACATAGCGCTTGGCGACCTGCCGTTCCGCGAAGGCGATGGACAGACTGCGGTGTGCCTCAGCCCCACGCGCCATCAGGATCAGGCCAGAGGTGGCCATATCCAGCCGATGCACGATCAGAGCGTCCGGCCACAGGGCCTGCACACGCAGGGCCAGCGAATCCTTGTTTTCCGGCAGGCGTCCCGGCACAGACAGCAGACCCGCCGGCTTGTCGAAAACCAGCACGCTATCGTCGGCATAAAGCGGCGTCATCACAGGTGCGTCAGCCCCAAAAATGGCCTTGGATCAGGGCAGACCTGTTTCCATAGGTCACGCTCAGAGCGTTTGAAGACACCGGGAAAGTCCCCTGACCGTCCGCCCAGATCAAGGATCACCTGAAAATGCAGATGCGGCGACCAGCCGCCATTGACGCTGTCATCGCCCAGATGCACCAGCCTCTCACCCGCGTCTAAGGCTTGGCCGGGGAACGGGCCATCAAGACTATCGCGGCTGAGATGCCCATACAACGTCCAGAAGATCAGTCCGGACCGTGGTTCATGTTGTAGAATAACCGTCGGGCCGTAGTCCTTGATATTATTGTTATCCTGAAACGAATGCACGGACCCGGCCAGAGGCGCAAACACCTCTGAGCCCGCCGGAGCGAACAGGTCGATCCCCAGATGCACGGTGCGCCGTTCACCGCCGTCTCCGGCAAAGACGTCGCTGTCGTATATCCCGCGATCCTCGTCGTAGCCCCCGACGCGCAGCGGTTCACCCGCCTTCACGGTCCAGCCGCGCGGCATATCGTCCGCCCAGCCTTCGGCCCTCAGCCCCGCGGCATCGAGGCGGATCGGACGGGCGGTTTCAAGTCCCGCCATAATCGCGGCGCAGGGTTCGGGGCGCTCAGCCAGCCACTGTTGATAGGCGGCCAGCCGTTCAGAAGCAGTCAAAGACATCATGGCAGCACTTTAACGGCAATGTCGGCGCAACCCTACCGCTTTTTCATACTGACAGCGCCTGTCCATTGGCCGTAGATAGTGGCACCACCCTAAACGGAGGCAGGCATGAGCATCTATATCGGTATCGGCGGCTGGAACTTTGAGCCCTGGCGCGGCACCTTCTATCCCGACGGCCTGTCGCAAAAAAAGGAACTGGACTATGCCAGCCGCAAGCTGACCTCCATCGAGATCAATTCGACCTATTACGGTGCGCAAAAACCGGAAACCTTCGCCAAATGGCGCGACGAGACGCCAGACGGTTTCGTCTTCTGCGTCAAGGGCTCACGTTACACCACCAATCGTCGCGTACTGGCCGAAGCCGGGGAGTCGATTGAGAAGTTCATCACCTCCGGCGTCACTGAGCTGAAGGACAAGCTGGGGCCGATCAACTGGCAGTTCATGGCCACCAAAAAGTTCGATGCCGAAGATTTCGAGGCGTTTCTGAAACTTCTGCCCGCTTCATACGACGGGGTAAGCCTGCGCCACGCGGTCGAGGTGCGCAGCCAGACCTTTCAGACGCCGGAATTTATCGACATGGCGCGCCACTATAAGGTGGCCGTGGTCAATGCCTTTGACGAGGACTTCCCGCAGATCGGCGATCAGACGGCAGACTTCGCCTATCTGCGCCTGCTGGGCACCGAGGAAAACGAGCCGGTCGGCTATGCGCAAGCCGCGCTCGATGAATGGTCGGGGCGGCTAAAGGCCATCGAAAACGGCACAGTGCCCGACGATATTGCCTGCGTCGGCGAAAGAAACCGTCACGAAACCGGCGCTAAAACGCGCGACGTCTTCGCCTATGTCATCAGCGGGGATAAGGTGAAGAACCCGCACGCCGCCATGGCCCTGATCGAGAAAATAAAATGAAGCGTTTAGCCCTGAGCCTCGTCCTTTTGAGCACCACGTCAGTCATGGCCGCCGAACCGCACGTCGCTGAGCGTGCACGCAAGGATTACAATAGCTTACAGAAAACAGCTCAGAGACTAACGGACCCGCAAATCCGCGCCGCAACCGTTGACGCCCTGACACCAAACACCTGCCTGCGCCATCGCGCCGGGCTGACCGCCGAAGGCAAGGCGGTCATCGTGACGCGGCTGGCGGCGCGCGGCTTTGTTGCGGACACCGGCCCGCAAACCACCGCCGGGGTCTTCCCGCCGGTGACCGCTGACGGCAGCGCCTGCCCCACCCTCGCTCAGCCGTTTGTGGCCGCCCCCGGCGGGCCTCTCCATTCGCACCACGGCTGGCCCGGCGGTTTGCCGGAGCATGAACGCTTCAATCAGCGCTCTGGCGCGGCCCTGTCGGCGCTCTACAGCGAAAGCGCGGGCCTGCCCGTGGACGCCAGCCTTGTCTCGGCCGCCGCCCTGTGGCACGACTGGGCTAAGGCGCTGGTTTTTCAGTGGCAGGCCGACGGCACCACCTTAGCCGAACTACGCATCGGCGGGGCCAATGGCACGGGCGCGCACCATGTGCTCGGTCTGGCTGAGAGCATAGCGCGCCAATTGTCGCCGCGTCTGGTGATCACGCAGGCCTGCGCCCACACGGCACCGGTCGGTGACGGCGCGACAAAGGTCGCCACCTGGGTGGAAGCCGCCGCCATCATCGCCCGCGTCGATCCGGTCAGAGCCGGGTATCTGCGCGAAGGCCCGAACGGTCTGGAGATCAACTGGGGCAAAGGGGTAACGGGCCAAACCGGCGTCTGGCGCGAATGCTTCATCCATAACGAATCCGACGCCGGCTATATCCATTCCGGTGCCGCCGAAAAAACCGCCGACACCGTTCTGGAAAGGCTGGCGCCGCGCTTTGGCTATGACCCCAAGGTCAGCGGCTATCTGATGAAATTCCGCCACGTCGTACTGGCCGAACTGGGGGCCGACCGTATTCAGGCCCTGGTCAGCGCGGGCGATGAGGCGGCGCTGGTGAAAGCGATCGCAGCGCTTAAGACTAAGGGCTTGCTGTAAATATCTCCTCCCCTGTAGCGAAGCGTACGGGGGAGGTGGCAGCGAATGAAATGAGCTTACGGAGGGGGCCAAAACGACGGCTATGCCCCCTCTGCCTCGACAGGCTCTGCAACTCCCCGCTAACGCAGGTGGAGGAGGTTTATTTACTCCCCCAGCAGAGTCTTCTGCCAGAACATCAGGCTAGTCCAGAACTGATAGTCCTGATTGGCCTTCTTGGCGAAGCCGTGCCCTTCGTCCATGCCCACCAGATGCCAGGCCAGCCCGCCACGGGCGCGCACGGCCTCGACGATTTGATCGGCTTCCGACTTGGGCACGCGCGGATCATTGGCCCCGGTGACCACCATCAGCGGCACCCGCAGCTCACTGACCCGCGTCATGGGCGAAATCTCCAGCAGCTTGGTCTTCTGCTTCGGGTCGCGCTCGTCGCCATATTCGACGCGGCGCAGATCACGGCGATAGCTTTGGGTATTTTCGAGGAAGGTAACGAAATTGGAAATGGCCACCACGCAGTTGGCGCCTTTCAGACGCGCGCCGTAACGGATACCCACGGCGTAGCACATATAGCCGCCATAGGAGCCGCCGGTGACCGCAAACTTCGCGGCATCAAGGCCCGCATCTGTCTCAAGAACGTCGAGGAAGGCCCCGATATCCTTCACCGAATCCTCGCGCTTAAACGGCCCGTTATCGAGCGAGACAAAGCGCTTGCCGAAGCCGGTCGAGCCGCGCACGTTCGGATAGAAGATGGCGATACCCAGCTCATTGAGTAGGTAGTTGTTGCGCCCAAGGAAACCGGTCGTCGATTGCCCTTCCGGCCCGCCGTGAATATTGACGATCAGCGGCCGCTTGCCGGGGAATTTTTTGGGGTCGGGCCGATAGAGGAAACCCGACACCTTTTCCTTATCGAACGAGGTGACCTCGATGAATTCCGGCTCGGCATTGACATTGGGGTCAAGCCCGCCCGTCTCTGATTGCGTCCAGCGCTTCACCGTCATGGTTTTGGGATAAATCGAATAGGCATCCGACGCCGCCTTGGCCGAAGCGACCGTGACGCCAATCTCATCCCACGGCGCGATGTCAAACCCACCCACCGTGCCTTTCGGCAGGGACGTGACCGGCGTGGATGTGCCCGTCTTCGGGTCCAGTAGTTTCAGACGATAGACACCGGCTTCATTGACCGAATAGGCGATGAAGCTGCCGTCATCGGCGATGTCGAAACTTTCGACATCCCATTTGGGATCGGGTGATTTGGGCGTGAACTTGCCCGTCTTTATATCCAGCGTCCCCAGCCGCTGAAAGTCAGAGCCGATATCTGACGTCACCCACAATGTACCGTCCGGCGCAAACTGCACCCCGCCCCAGGCAATGTCGGTCTTGTGGTCACCGATGGGTGTCATCTGCCCCGACTGGAGGTCCAGCAGATAGAGGTTGGACTTGGTGACCGAGATATATTTCGCGACCACCGCCGTCTTTTTGTCCGGCGCAAAGTCCGCAAACCCCCATCCGCCACCACTGACCTGTGCCACCATACGGTCGGTCTTCGGGTCGCGCGGGTTCATTACATAAAGGTCGGTATCGGTGCCGTTGCGGCGGGTCGAGCTATAGGCGATCAGCTCACCGTCTCTGGAAAAGCCCTGAAAATTATTGCGGCTCTTGCCGTCGGTCAGCAGGGTCAGCCGACCGTCCTTGAGCGTATAGAGCTGAAAAAACTCATTGCCGCCCGTGTCTTTGGACACCAGCAGCACGTCGCCTTTCGGAGACAAGGTCCCGCTGACCGGCTCAGCCTCAAACGAGATCTGGGTGCGCGCCCCCATCGGCATCCTGACGCTGTGCAGTTGCGCCGTATTGCCAAAGCGCGTCGAAATCAGCATCGAACGGTCAGTCGGGTCCCAGCCGCGGAAGCTGGCCGTGCGGAACTCCATATAGGGCCGCGTGGCGGCGACAATGCTGTCCGGGACCGCCGGAATGCCATCGGCGATCAGATTGGCTGGCTTTTCGGCATCGGCCAAAGCCATCATCGGCATAAGCGACACACCTGCCGCCAGAACCAGAGTCAACAGGGATGTACGCATGATCAAAGCCTCCCATCTGAGAATGAGGACTGACTAAATCACAGTCCTGGAACATCTGAAACGACTTTTATGCCCCCTTCAGAAGGTTCCATCGCACAGCGTGACGGGAGAATTTACCATCACCTTATCACGATTAACGCGCCGCCCATGTCATTCTTATCGCCTTCAACGGTAAGTCTGCAAAATAGACGAATATCCGGATCACGGATCAACAGATCGCAAAAAGCGCCCCAATCCGAACTGTTTAACGCCACGATTGCGCCGGAAAGTCGGCGCATCTTCTCTCGGAAACGCTCAATGGCCGAATGCCCTACCCCTGGATCATTATGATTTCTGGTAGAAACATAATGCTCCAGCTTTTGTTTCGCCCCTCGCCGGGCGGTGGCTTTGCCACCTTGGCCGCCGCCTCAATGGCGGCTTGAGCGGAATGATTCCGGTAAAAATCATTCCGCTATATATCATGATGGTCAGGGCTGGCGGACGACCGATGAACAGACGCCGACGGCCCTCTTCAAAAAAGCAGACACTGTATCGTTTTTTCTTAGGGGAGAGGTTGATGACCACGCAACTGCTGTCTGCCCGCCGCCAAAGATACGCCTTGCCGCTTCGTCGTGCCCCGCGCTCTACCCTGTCCGGGGCGTCGGTGCCGAACATTGTCGATATATTTGTCGGCCTTGTCTCGCGCCTCAACGCCGTCGCCATTCAGGCCCACCGCACGGCTGCCTTGCGTTCAGGATGCGCCGATATTCGCGCCTATGCCCGCCATATGGGCGAAAGCCACGTGTGGATGAACGAGGCCCTGCTGACGGCGCTGGAAAAGGCCGGGTCGTCGCTGACGCCCGACTACCTGCCGTCTCCCGAACAACAGGACGAGATCGACGCCCTGCAACTGAGCGAGGCCGGGCATTTCGATATCGACTATATCCAGTTCCAGAACCGCCTCTATCTCGACATGCTGAGCCTGTGCGAACGCTTCCTGCGCACGCGCACGCCGATGGCCAATCTCAACATCTATGCCCTGACCCTGTGTGACTATCTGAAATACCACCTGAGCCAGTTTGCGCCGACGCTCTCGACGGCGCGGGCTTCGGCGGCCTGAGTCTTCTCAACGGTCTGTGATCAAGGCGGATTTTCGTTTGCATGGCCGGAGGGATCGCCTATCCTTCTCAATATACGGAGGATTTGATGGGCGCACTGCACGATATCCCGCTGAAGCGGATTGATGGGACTGAAACGTCGCTGGGTGACTATGCCGGTAAGGTGTTGCTGGTTGTCAATGTCGCCTCGAAATGCGGCCTGACCCCTCAGTATGAGGCGCTGGAGGCTCTCTATCGCGACAAACACGCGCAGGGTCTGGAAATCCTCGGTTTTCCCGCCAACAACTTCATGGGACAGGAGCCCGGTACAGATCAGGAGATCGCCAGTTTCTGCCAGACCGCGTTTGACGTGTCCTTTCCCCTCTTCTCCAAGATCAGTGTCGCCGGGCCGGACAAACATCCGCTCTATGCGGCCCTCACCGAAGCCTGGCCCGACGCCGCCGGGGCTGAGCTGATGCGCGAAAAGTTTGCCGGTTATGGCTTCCCCCCGACCCCGCGCGGCGAAATCCTCTGGAATTTCGAAAAGTTCGTCGTCGGCCGCGAGGGCAAGGTCGTGGCGCGCTTCTCACCAGACGTCGCCCCGGACGATGTGCGCCTGATCGACGCCCTCAACAAGGCGCTGGCGGCTTAAACCCCACTTTTCGAAGCCGACGTCAGGCAAACGCTCGCGCCGCCATCAAAAGCGTGTGCAGTTGCACGCGGCTGAGGCGGCGCAGTTCCGGTAACAATCGCGGCTGCACCAGATGTACGATCTGCGCGTCGCGATACCACGGCGTATCCGTCAGCGGATGGGCGACGCCATTCACCGGCGACAACAGGTCCATCGGGTGCGCCCCAACTGTTCACAAATGCGGATCAGCATGGAGCAATTGACGCGGTTGGCGGCCTTTTCGTACTTCTGTAGCTGCTGAAAGGTGACGCCCAGACCCGCCGCCAGATTTTCCTGCGTCAGACCACGCGCCTACCGATCAGGCGGATATTCTGTCCCACCGCCACATCAACCGGATGACCTGTCTCGCGCATAACGCTTCCCCCCTTACAAGAGTGAGAATGTCAACACACGTGCAGATTGTCAATTCATTTTATGCGTTTGATGCAGTTTAGTCAGTCTCGCCGCGCAGGACAATGGGGTAAATCCCTGTAATATCGGCCATATTCAGGCTTTGTATCACCCGCCGGTGTGCATCGCCTTCTGCCACCCAATACTCGACCCACAGTTCGGCCGCTTGTCGCACATAAAAGCGTGGCAGACTGCGCCCATCACGCAGGCGGACGATCACCCCCTCCCCCGGCAGCGGCAAACGCTCGGTGTCATAGATGGCGAGGCTGCCCGCACGCAGATAGGGGCTCAGTTCGTCCGTCTGGATGCGGACCTGTTGCAGACCGGGCCGATGGAAGGGGGCCAGATCGACGCCACCAGAGGCAGAAAACCCCGCCGAAAAACCCTGCGACCCCTCTGGCGTTCCATAAGGCATATCGATCGCCAGTAATTCGGCCTCGGCCTCCAGATCCCGCAGACTAAACCCCAGGGCCCGCACGACTTTCGAACGCACAGCCAGACGGTCGAGAAAGGCCCGACTGTCGCCGCTTTCATAGCGCGCCCAGGTCGGCTGCGACGTACCGGCGGCCTCCGCCGCCTTGTCCTGCGACAGACGCGCCCGCATCCGTAACTGCGCCAGAGCCTGTCCGTAGATGAGCGCCTTGTCCAAATCTCGCCTCCCGCTTGCAGCATACTGCCGCAAGCGAGCGGCAGACAACAGCCCTATTTCAAGTCCCAAGTTGCATTTATAGCAACGAAGCGTTTTGAATTCACCCCCTATGCGCAACGCTGTATGCGCCTATATTGACGCTCAACAGCTACCTTTATTGCGAAAGGCCTACGCCATGATCCAGCATCGCCCCTTTGAAAAGCTCTATAACGCCAAGCACGGCTGGTTGAACGCCCGTCACCACTTTTCGTTTGCCGACTATTACGACCCCAACAATATGGGGTGGGGGTCAATCCGCGTGTGGAATGACGACGAAATCGACTCGAAGTCGGGCTTCCCGCCGCACCCGCACGCCGACATGGAAATCATTACCTATGTTCGCGAAGGGGCCATCACCCACGAAGACAATCTGGGCAATCGCGGCCGCACCGAAGCCGGCGATGTTCAGGTGATGTCGGCCGGAACCGGCATCCGCCACGCCGAATACAATGTCGAGGACGTGCTGACCAAGATTTTCCAGATCTGGGTCATCCCCGACAAACGCGGTCACGCCCCGCGCTGGGGGGCCAAGCCCTTCCCGAAAAGCGACCGGGCGGGCAAGTTCGTGGCACTGGCGTCGGGTTTTGATGACGATGCCGAGGCGCTGAAGATCAACACCCCGGCCCGTCTTCTGGGGGCGACGCTCCTCAGTGGTCAGTCGGAAACCTACGCGCCGCAAAAAGGCCGTCATGTTTACGTGGTCTTAGCCGCCGGACGTGTTAAGCTTAACGGACTTGAGCTGAACGCGCGCGACGGGGCGGCCATCATCGACGAAGATGAGCTGACCCTCGAAGCGCTCGAAGACGCCGAAATTCTTCTTCTGGATGCTGCCTAGATGCGACTGAAACCGCTCCTTACCCTCACGGCCCTGATCGGGTTTCCTCCTCTGATACAGGGCTGTACGGCCGTAGCCGTCACCGGCGCGGCGGTCGGCACCGCCGTGGGGGTAACGGGAGCGGTCATAGGCACCACGGGGAAGGTCGTAGGCGCCGCCATTCCTGACGGTGACGACAAAAAGAAGGATAAAAAAGACAAGACGAACAAGAAGGACAAGGACTGATGCGGCTGTCTGCCTGGCGCCCGGTCGCGCTTGCGTCCCTTCTTGCCCTCGCCGCCTGCGGACCAAAGATCGAAAAGCCACCAGAACCCGAATCGACTCAGGTCGATTCTCTGGCCGGTGTCGATCTCAACGCGCCGCTGAGCGTGATTGGCACCGAGCCCTTCTGGTCGCTCAGCCTGACCGAACGTGATGTTACCTTTGAACGGCCCGGCGACGAGGCGCAGGTCTTCCCGCGTCACCTGTTCGAAATCAACAAGGACAAAAGCGGGCCCAAGCGTGCTGAGTTGTTGTCGAACGAAATCAGCCTGACCCTAATTGCTCAGACCTGTTCCGATGGCATGAGCGACCGCGTCTATCCGCTGACCGCCGAAGTCAATTTCGGGGACGAAGTGCTCAAGGGGTGCGCCACCCCGACGACCCGACTGGAAAGCGAGAAGCCTTAAAAAAAGCCTCCCGGCATGAACTGACCCACAAAAGCTGGTGTCCAACTTTTAGGGGTCAATTCAGCATGGGAGGCTTTTTATTTTCAATAACTTGCGCGGCTTAGTTCACCTTGACCGGAACCGGCACATCGCAGCCGGTAAGGCCTGCGGGGCTGGCCTTGCGCTTGGCTTCGACTACGGCGGCAAATTCGGACGAACGAGTGTCCATCACCTCAACCTTTGGGCGCACGGCTTCGGGCATGTCGGCCAGTATCTGCACCTTGGTCATCACATCAGGATCAACCGGCGGCTCACCCAGCTTCAGCTTGCGCACCACATCCAGCCCCACAAGCGTCATGCCAAAGGCCGTATATTTGCGCTCCAGCGCATCGGTATAGGAGCGCATCAGGAAGAACTGGCTGTTGGCGGAGTTGACGTCCCCTGCCCGCGCCATACCCAGCGTTCCCGCGCAGTAAAGACCCCAGGTTTCGACCTTGCTGTCCTTGGTAATCGCCATCAGGTCATTGACCTGTGACTGTACCGGCAGGGCCTTGACGTACCCGGTCAGCACACCGCGCTCGGTCGTCAGCGGAACGATATCCAGCGTTGCATCGCGGCGAATGATGAATTCGGCCGGGACATTCGGCAATTCGGAATTACCCTCGCCGGTACCCTTCGGGTCGCCGGTCTGAGCCATAAAGCCTTCGATGACGCGGTGGAATTTCAGCCCGTTATAGAAACCCTGCCGCGTCAGCGTCTTCATGCGCTCAACGTGCTGAGGGGCCAGTTCGGGATACATTTCAACGATGACACGGCCTTTGTTCGTGTCGATCACCAGAGTATTGTCGGCATCCACCGGACGATAGCCCGGCGTTGCCGCCAAAGCGGTACCCGCCAGAAGCGTTGCGGCGATTGCCAGACCTGCCGCGCGCGCAGCCCCCATCTTAAACGTCATTACTCTTTTCCAACCTTAGCCAAGAGCCGCTCAGCGACGCTTTTTGAAACGAACGGCGCGATATTGCCGCCCAATTGGGCTATTTCTTTGACCAATCGGGACGCAATCGCCTGATGTCGGGGATCAGCCATCAGAAACACCGTCTCGATTTCACGGTTCATCTGCTGGTTCATCGCCGTCATCTGAAACTCGTATTCGAAATCGGCCACCGCGCGCAAGCCGCGAATGATGACAGACGCCCCAAGTTCCTCGGCAAAGTGCATCAAAAGGCTGTCGAAGGGCAAGACCTCGACGCGATCGGCGAACGGAGCGCAGCTTTCGCGCAACATCTCGACCCGCTCATCCAGCGTGAAGACCGGTGCCTTACCGGTATTGCGCGCCACCCCGATCACTAGATGATCGACCAGCTTAACCGCCCGGCCGATAATGTCCGAGTGTCCGTTGGTGATCGGGTCGAAGGTTCCGGGGTAGAGCCCTATCCTTTTGGCCATCTGATGTGGCTCCTTATCTTTCAGTGGGGCAAGCCTTATCCGGCATCGCCCCCGCTGGCAAGCTCAGCCTCGTCCGGGCCGTCCTCTTCGGCGGTTTCGGCCAGACGTTCGACCGAGACGACCTTTTCGCCCGACGTGCGGAAGATGGTCACACCCTGCGTATTGCGGCCCGCCACGCGGATCTGCGACACCGGGGTGCGGATCAGTTGCCCGCCATCGGTGACCAGCAGAAGCTGATCGGTGTCTTCGACCGGGAAGGAGGCGACCAACTTGCCACCACGCTTCGACAGGTCGATGGCGACAATGCCCTGACCACCGCGACCGGTGCGACGATAATCATAAGACGAGGTACGCTTGCCAAAGCCCGTATCAGCGATGGTCAGGATGAACTCTTCGGCTGCCCCCAGTTCGGCGATGCGCTCGACGCTCAGCGAGGCGTCTTCCGCGCCTTCTTCAGCCTCCTCTTCGACCACCACCGTCGCCTCTTCGCCTTCGCCCGTCACCGCCGCACGCAGCGAAGCCGCGTGCTTCAGATAGGCGGCGCGTTCGGCCGGCGTGGCCTCAACGCGGCGCAGAATGGCCATGGAAATGACCGTGTCGTCCTCACCCAGACGCACGCCGCGCACGCCGGTGGAGTCGCGGCCCTTGAACACGCGGACCTCATCGACGGCGAAGCGGATCGAGCGGCCCGATGCGGTGGACAGCAACACGTCCTGATCCTCGGTGCACAGGGCCACGCCGACAATGGCGTCACCCTCTTCGAGCTTCATGGCGATCTTGCCGGCGCGGTTGACGTTGACGAAATCCGACAGCTTGTTGCGGCGCACGTCGCCGGAGCGCGTGGCGAACACAATATCCAGACGATCCCAGGCGGCTTCATCCTCCGGCAAAGTTAGGATATTGGTCACCGTCTCGTGCTTGTCCAGCGGCAGCAGGTTGACGAAGGCCTTGCCCTTGGATTGCGGCGTGCCGAGCGGCAGACGCCACACCTTCAGCTTATAGGCCTTACCCGTAGACGAGAAGAACAGCATCGGCTGGTGCGTCGAAGCGGCGTAGATGCCGGTGATGGCGTCCTCGTCCTTCATCGCCATGCCCGAACGGCCCTTACCGCCGCGGTGCTGGGTGCGATAGGCGCTGAGCGGGGTGCGCTTGACGTAGCCCGAATGGGTCACGGTCACCACCATGTCCTCACGCGGGATCAGGTCTTCGTCCTCGATGTCGGCTTCGCCATCGACGATCAGGCTGCGGCGCGGTTCGGCATAGAGGGCTTTCACCTCTTCCAGTTCCTCACGCACGATGCCGAGGATGCGTTCGCGCGACGACAGGATGGCGAGATATTCGGCAATAGAGGCCGCCAGGGTGCGGGCTTCGCCGAAGATTTCATCGCGACCCAGGCCGGTCAGACGCGACAGGGTGAGGGCCAGAATGGCGCGCGCCTGTTCTTCAGTCAGCCGCACCTCACCGCCTTCAAAGACGATCGACCGCGGGTCGGCAATCAACTCGATCAGCGGCGACATGTCCCCGGCGGGCCAGTTCTTTGCCGTCAGGCGTTCGCGGGCCTCGGTTGGATCGACCGATGAGCGGATGATGTGGATGATTTCGTCAATATTGGCTACTGCAATGGCCAGACCGACCAGCACATGGCCCCGGTCGCGCGCCTTGTTCAGTTCAAAGCGTGTGCGGCGGACTACCACCTCTTCGCGGAAATCAAGGAAGATTTCCAACAACTTACGCAGGCCCATCTGCTGCGGACGACCGTGGTTGAGCGCCAGCATATTGACGCCAAAGCTCGTTTGCAGCGCCGAATAACGGTAAAGCTGATTGAGGATGACGTCACCGGACGCATCGCGCTTCAGCTCGATGACCATACGCATCCCCTGACGGTCGGATTCGTCACGGATATCGGAAATGCCTTCGATCCGCTTTTCGCGCACCATTTCCGCAATATGCTCGATCAGAGTCGCCTTGTTCACCTGATAGGGCAGTTCGGTGACAATGATGGCTTCGCGGTCCTTGCGGATGGTCTCGACCGAGGCCTTACCGCGCATGATGACCGAACCGCGACCGGTCAGCAGCGCCTGACGCGCGCCGGAACGGCCAAGGATTTCACCGCCCGTCGGGAAGTCCGGGCCGGGCACGATGCCGAGCAGGGTCTCGGTGCTGACCTCCGGATCATCGAGCATGGCCAGACAGGCCTCAATGATTTCACCCAGATTGTGCGGCGGGATATTGGTCGCCATACCGACCGCGATACCGCCCGCGCCATTGACCAGCAGGTTCGGAATGCGCGACGGCAGCACCGACGGCTCCTGACGGGCGCCGTCGTAGTTGTCGTTGAAATCGACCGTGTTTTTGTCGATATCGGCAATCAACGACTCAGCCGCGCGCGTCATGCGGCTTTCGGTGTAACGCATGGCCGCCGGCGGATCGCCATCGACCGAGCCGAAATTGCCCTGACCGTCGACCAGCAGCAGGCGCATCGAAAACGGCTGCGCCATCCGCACAAGGGCGTCATAAATCGCGCCATCGCCGTGCGGGTGGTAACGACCCATCACGTCACCGACGATATTGGCCGACTTGACGTACTTCTTGTCGTGGGTACGGCCCTCTTCGTACATGGCGTAGACGATGCGCCGGTGCACGGGCTTTAGACCGTCACGCGCGTCCGGCAGGGCGCGCGAAACGATCACGCTCATGGCGTAGTCGAGATAGGAACGCTTGAGTTCATCCTCGATGGTGACGTGCGAAATACCGTGCGGCGTCGGCAGGCCGGAAGCAGGAGTATCGGTCATGAAGCCCGTTTCATTGCATAGTCATCAGCACCGGACGGGAATCACACGTCGGCGCACTGGTTAACGCGCACCGTAGCACTTTTGCGACTAATCCCCAAATCCGGAAGGCGTTTTAGGGGAATTCAGAGCCCGCCTGTTAACATTTATTTTGCCTGTTCAGCGGCCTTGAAGCGCCACCAAAAAGCCTGCGGTATGACCGCAGGCTTTGGGTTCGAACCTATCTCGAATTTGGCAATGCTCAGAACGGAATTTCGTCGTCGAGATCGAAGTTCTGCTTGGGGCCGGAGCCCTGCGCCTTCGGGCCCGAAGAGGCCGGGGCCCCGTAGCCGCCGTCGTCAAAACCGCCGCCATAGCCGCCGCCCTGATCATAACCGCCCGCAGACGACGAACCGCCGCCGCTGTCGCCACGGCCGCCCAGAAGCGTCAGATTGCCGTTGAAGCGTTGCAGCACGATTTCGGTGGTGTACTTTTCGACGCCCTGCTGATCGGTCCACTTGCGCGTTTGCAGCGAACCTTCGAGATAGACGGTCGAGCCCTTGCGCAGGTACTGCTCGGCGATCTTGGCCAGGTTGTCATTGAAGATAACGACGCGGTGCCACTCGGTCTTTTCCTTGCGCTCACCCGTCATCTTGTCGCGCCACTGTTCCGAGGTGGCCACTGTCAGATTGGCGACACGCTCGCCCGAATTGAGCGTGCGGATTTCTGGGTCTTTACCCAGATTGCCGATAATGATGACCTTGTTGACCGAGCCCGCCATACGCTGCGCCTTCCGTTCTGCCCGCGATTCGGCGGACACATTAATTGCTAAGGCCTGAGCATAGGCGGCAAAACGCCGCTTGCCAAGCCGATGTTAACGCTTTGTTCACATCTTTTCGCGCTGCGCGGGAGCCCCTTATTTCTTTTCAGGCAGATTGTCAGGCAGGGTCTGCGGCTCGGAGAAGTTGCGGTCGCGCGGCACTTCAAAGGCACTGGGGATCACCAGACGCCCATCCGGGGCCTTGGTCAGAAAGGGCATGGCCGGGCCTTCGAAATTCTTGGAAATGCGGATGCCGCGCGGCGTGGACCACAGGAAGGTGCCGTTATAGACCCCGACGATCTCCTTGCGTGGCGACCCTATGCTGAGGAACTTGATGCGCAGGGCGTCGAGATGTGCCGCGCAATATTCCAGCGACGGCACGTCCTTTTTAATGACGTTGAACTTCGGCGGCTGATCCTTGGGAAAGCCGATATGGAAGCAGACATTTTTGGCATCAGGTGCTTCCACGGCCGTCTTTTCGCACCCGGCGAGCATCAGAGAGGCCGCGCCGGCGACAAGCCACAGAACAGGTTTCATCGCCATGAGTGGCTCCTTACTTTACCGAGCAGCCCTGACCCTGTTCGAGCAGGGTGCGGAAGGTCTTGTTATCATCCGAAATTTCAACGCGCTTGGGCACGAGGCGCAGGGTCTGGCTGCCCCAGCGGCCATAGGAGGCCGAACCCGGACGTTCGCAGCGGCCGTCAAAAAGCAAGGTCGCGCAGGCGTTAAGCGAGATACCGTCCGACAGGCGCGTCCACTCATTGCCGGCAAAGCGCAGACAGGCCCCCGAAGGGCCGGTGGTCGGGGCGGTTGCGGCCACAGGCTCGCCCGAATCGACAACCACAGGCGCCACCTTATCTGCGGAAATGACCGGCGGCGGGGCCAGTGAGGCGGTCGGGGCGGCGGTCATTTCGCCGCTTTCATCGACGCCCACATCCAGCGCATTGGCCGCCACGCCATTCTTTTTGGCGCAGTCGGCGATGGTCAGTTGCCCCACAAATTCACCATTCACAAAGCAGCGCAGCGTCTTCTTGGCGTCAAGAGTCGGCGCATCGTCGATGTCGAGGACAAGGCCCGGACCTTCGGTATTCATGCGCGGCGACTCTTTTTGCGAACTGGAGATCGCCCATCCGATCAGCACCGCCAGCAACAGGGCCCCGCCTGCACCCGCCAGCCAGATCGTTTGCTTTCGATTCAGCGCCATAATCCATCCCCTCGGAGGTGAGTTTGTCTCCCCCTAAAGGCCTGTTTATGCGCCGCCTGTCAAGCGGGAGAGCGCCGCAGAATAGTTGGAAGCCTGGGCATTCCAGTAAGCGGCCGAACCGGCTGAACTGGTCTTCTTCTTGCTATCATCCGACGACGTCGTGTCTTCGCCATAGCGCAGGTAGCGATAGGCGGACCGCACGTTTTTCAGCGCATCGTCCAGCGTCTTGAGCGCCGCCGTGATGCTTTCTTCCGAGTTCAGGTTGACGTCGGCATTGAACTTCAGGCCAAACAGCTTTTCGGTATCCGTCTTTGTCTTTTTCGAGGAAGACGAAGCGGATGTGTCCTCTGCCGTGCGGACTAGGCCTTCGGTCAACCCCAGCCCTTCGAGCGCGTCCTTACCCGCCGGGCCTTTGACAATTTCCATCTGGCTGGTCTTGTTCTGCGGCTCGATGACCAGTTGCGACTCGGCCTTACCGGTCACCTTGGCCACCGTCACCTTGAGCTTGTACCCCGCCGCGCGCTGGATCTTCTTGGCCAGCGTGTCCAGCGTGTCATTGGCTTCGATCATGATCTTTTTCTGAGAGCCGCCGGCATCGCGCAGATAGAAGGAGTCCCCGGCCCGCACCGATGTGCCTGAGGTCAGAAGGGTCGAATCCTTATACTCGATCGTGCCGCTGGGCAGGCCCAGCTTGTCCAGCACCGAGGCCCCATTGGTTGTGACGGCCATGGCCTGCGGATCGACCTCGCCGTCCTTGCCCGAATAGCGCTGGCTCCATTCAACCACGCCGCTGGCCACATCCATGCGCGCCAGATAGGCGTCGGCTTCGCCGATCTTGGTCGTGCCATCTATTTCGCCTTCGGTCTGCCCGGCGAAATAGACCTTGCCGTCGGTGAACTGCACCTTGACGTTCTTTTCTTCCCCTGCCCCGCCGTAATAGACGACCTTGTCACCAGCGGTGGAGGCGAAATCCGTAGAGACGGTCGCGGCAAAGGCGTCGGAGTGTCCGTGGAAGGCTGTGCTGCCCGATCCGCCGCCCAGAATACTATCATTGCCGGTCGAACCCCCGACATAGACCTTGCCATTATAGACGTCGATGGCGCCGATCTGACCGCCGCCTAAGCCGCCCAGATTACGCGTGCCCGTCAGGGTGGGTTTAGCCGGATCGCTGATGTCATAGGCGCGCAGGACGATATTTCCGTCTTCGACACCGGCGGCGTAGAGCGTCGTGCCATCTACCTTAACCGCACTGGCCTGATCGGTGCCGGAAGTGCCGTATTGCACCGTCGCGGTCGCTTTTCCGGACGAGTCAAAACTGCGGATATAGGCGTCCCAGCCGCCCGCCGACCCGACGCCGCCCTGCATGACACTGCGCGTCTTGCCGGCCACTTGAACCGAGCCATCCGACCCGAATGTCACCGCCAAAGCCGCATCCTCATCGGTGGAACCAAAGCGCTTGGTCCACATTTCCTGACCGGCAGAATCAAAAACCGTGACGAAGCTGTCGGCCAGGGTCTTGTTGGTGCCGGACGTCCCGCTGTCTTCCTTTGTCGAGGTTGTGGTGAAGGTCTTGCCATCCACCGTATAGCTTGAGGTGGTGGTGGTAACGGTCGCCAGCGTACCGGTCACCGACCCGGCAATGGCAACCTTGCCATCATCGCCGACGCTCAGCGCATAGCCAGTGGCACTGTCGGCCGCGCCCAGGGTGCGGGCATAGACGACATTACCGGCCGAATCGTACTTGATCAGGGCGACGTCCTGCGTGCCCTTGATCGTCTGACCCTCTGTGGTGCCATCGACATCGGCCAGCACATAGACCGAGCCATCCGGCCCGGACACGGTCTGATGCACGGTCTTGATCGACCCCTCAAGGTCGTTCTGGACGCTGCGGCCTGCCGTCCAGTAGGTATCGCCGGGCGCGGACACCGTATCGCCTCCCGTGCTGAACTTAACCATGCTGGTGGTCTGCTTGGGCGTGACGGTCTCGAACTTTTTGGTTTCCTTGTTGTATTTCGTCGTCTTGTCGGTATCGCCCGTCTTTTGCACGACGAAAACCGAATCTCCGGTAGGGGCGGCACTAAAGGTTAGGGCCTCCGTCGAGTCCCCCTGAATTTTCAATGAAAACGTATCGGGATTGGTGCCGACTTTGACGGTCTTACCATTAACCTCGACGGTCTTGTCCCCGCCCGCCGTCCGCTGAACGGCGAACTTGGTCGAAAGTCCCGCGGCTTTCAGCTTATCGTTGATAAAGCTGACGACGCTCGACATCGAACGGGTTTCACTGCCCATTTCCGCAAGGTCGATATGGACATTGATCGGGTCCGTCGTCCCCGTCCGCTTGACCGAAATATCGAAGGCCACATTGCCCTTGAAGGCCTCGACCTCACTGGTCGCCGTGCCCGAGTGGATGTCCTTGGCGAAATAGGCCGTATCCGTGCGCGCTATGCCCACCGTCGATTTCAGCTTGTCGGTAATACTCCCCTGAATCAGATTCAGATGCTCGTAATCAGCATCCTTAACGTAAGTACTCACTTCGCCAAGCCCCGCGTCAAAACGGCGGCGCAGGCTGTTGAGTTCAGTCTTGTTGCTGATCGAGTCGGGGCTCCCACCCGTCAGAATCGACTGCGCCTTCGCCGCGACGGCGCGCAGGGAGTTTAGCCCCGTATAGAGGGTGTAGAGCTTTTTGTAGTCGTTCGACGCGCCCGCAAGATCAAGGTTGACCGCCGATTCGCGAATAAAGCTCTTTCCGGAGAGGATATTCTTGACCAGCGTATCTTCCGGCGTGCCGCCCTTTTCCCACGGTGCCGTCGGCGCGCGGGTGGTCCCCGTCGGGCTGGTCGCTGTCGTCGGCGCAGCTGCATTGGCCGCACCTGAAGAGGCACGGACCTTCGAGTTGAAATAACTCGTCAATAAGCTGGTATCGAACGACACGGTCATAAGTGCCATTGTCACAGATCAAAGCTTAAGAAGCGTTAACCCGTAACAAAAAGGCCGACAGAGTAACGAAAAACCCGCCGGATGCCGACGGGTTTTGCTCAGGCCGCAAAAATAAGCGCCTACTGGAAGAGCCGGAGGATGGCCTGTGGCGACTGGTTGGCAATCGAAAGAGCCTGCGTGCCCAACTGTTGCTGTACCTGAAGTGCCTGCAAGCGCGCGCTTTCCTTAGCCAGATCAGCGTCAACCAGGTTGCCAATACCGACTTCGATAGCGCCGGAGAGTTTTGCGACAAAATTTTGACGCCCCTCGATCTGCTTGGCCTCGGAGCCCAGCGCGGCAAGGCTGGCATTAACATTATTGATTGAGGCATCCAGACGGGCCAGAGCGGATGTCGCCTTGGTCAAGGTCAAAACATCGGCCGCCGCCGACATGGTGATGATCGCGCCACCCAGACTGAAATTGCGGGAAGACAGGGTCACGACCGAGCTGCCATCGGCATTATCGATAAACTTAATACCGTTGGTGATTGAACCGTTCAGCAGGTTCGTACCATCGAAAGACGAGTTGGCTACAGCATGGCTGATCTGGCGCAGAAGTTCGCGGAAATCACCATTCAAAGCGTTTCGTGAGGCCGTTGAAAGCGACGGGTCCATGGCCGAAACGACCTTGTCGCGCATCTGTACCAGAAGATCGGAGACCGATTCCCCGGCGGCCAGCGTCACATCAGCGACCGATGTAGCGCGGTTGAGCGAATTTTTCACAGCGCTGAGCGAGCTGAGGTCCGCGCGTTGCCCCTGCGCGATCGAATACAGCGCCGCATTATCCTTAGCGCTGGATACCTCAAGCCCTGTGGAGATCTTGGTCTGCGTCGATTCCAGTTTGCGGGTCGTTGCATTCAGATTTTGCAACGCCGTCATGGCTGTCTTATTGGTATTGACGCTTACCGTCGGCATGAGGATTCTCCATATACGCTACGACTCAGAAGTCTTAACGAACATGGTAACCAAAAGGTTAATTCATGCAAACGCCTTTATCCGCGACCCTGTTAGGTACGCGGTGAATATCACAACTCACAATCCGAAAAAAGACGTCAGATATCGGTCCTGACGATGCTTCCCGCCTTGTAACTTCTCGATTTTTGCATTTCCAGCAGCTCTTTTTGCGGGAACTGACGGACAACCTCGCCGGTATAGCGATCAATCGCGCGATAGATGAACTCACCGCTGTCAGGGTCCTTATCTATCGTCAGTTTAAGCATATAGGCCGGCTGGGACTGCGCCCGCTCATGATTCGACAGACCGTTTTCCGTCTGACTGCCCGAGGTCGCAGGAGCGACTTCCTGAACAGGCTTTACCGGCTCCACGGGCTTAACCTGAGTGGGGTCGGTGACGGCGGGCGGGGTTACTGCATTCGTAATCATCTCCTGTATTACGCACGGCGACTTACGCCGTTGCGCCCTCTGTTTATGACCGTGACGCCGAGCCAGACGTCAGATCAGAGAAAAAAGGGGCGGACGTCAAAACGCCGCCCCCGTCATTCCTTAACGGAACAGGCTCAGAACCGTCGAAGTCGACTGGTTCGCAATCGACAGGGCCTGAACGCCAAGCTGTTGCTTGGTTTGCAGGGCCTGCAGCTTCGCGCTTTCCTTCGCCAGGTCAGCATCCACAAGGTTGCCGATCCCGTTTTCGATCGAGTCCGACAGCTTGCTGATGAAGTTGGCGTGGTTAGCCAGCGACTTCGAAGACGTACCGAGCTTCGCCAGCTTGGCCGAAACGTCGTCGATCTTGGTCGCAAGGGTCGCAACCGCCGCCGAAGCCGCAGCCTTGGTGCCGATCGTCGTCGCGTTGATGCTCAGACCCGTCAGAGACAAGTCTTGGGCCGCCACGGTCAGCGTACCACCCGAGTCGTTAGCCAGAGCCGAGAGCGCCGAGCCACCACTCTTAATGATATTGATGCCGTTGAACGTAGCGTTATTGACGGTCTTACCGATCTGGTCGCGGATCGCCTTGAAGTCTTCGTTCAGAGCGGTGCGGCTGGCCGTGCTCAAGCTGGAGTCCGAAGCTGCAAGGGCCTTTTCCTTCAGCTGCGAGAGCATGTCGGAAACGGATTCGCCGGCCGAGATGGCCACATCGACGACAGATTGGTTACGGGAGAGCGATTCCTGAACCGCGTTGAGCGAGGAAACCTGAGCGCGCTGCCCTTGAGCGATGGCGAAGACGGCGCCGTTATCCTTAGCGCTGGCGACCTTCTGGCCCGTGTTGATACGGGTTTGGGTCGTTTGCAAGTCGGCGTTGGTCTTGTTCAGGTTTTGCAGAGCGATCATAGCTCCGCTGTTGGTATTCACGCTATTGAGCGCCATAGGTCTAGTCCTTCTTCTAGATGAACCGGAGACATTTTGTCGTCCGGCGGCATTTTGCCTGACCCTTTGGCTGCAAGCGGCGGGCCAAACCTCCGCTAACGGAAAATCACTGCATGTAATTGAAATATAAGCATTATATATGCCTTAACCACACCTTGCGCCCGGCAGATTTTGCCTGTTGCCGGCAATTTTTGCCCAGACCGGCAATTTTTGCCGTGCACGCTTCAGGCAAAAAGAAAGCCGGAGCCGGGCCCGCCTGGACCCGCAACTCCGGCCTTTAAAGACCTTACTGGAACAGCCGGGTAACGACACCCGGAGCCTGATTGGCGATAGATAAGGCCTGCACACCCAGCTGCTGCTTGGTTTGCAAGGCCTGAAGCTTCGCACTTTCCTTGGCCAGATCGGCATCCACAAGGTTGCCGATCCCCGATTCCATCGAGTCCACCAACTTCGAAACAAACTGCGCATGCGCATCCAGCGATTTCGACGACGTCCCAAGACGGCCGAGCGCCGCAGAGACATTGGCGATCGACACATCCACGGCATCAGCAATGGTCTTTGCTTGTGCCGCCGAGGTAAAGGCCGAACCCGCCGAAAGCGTGATCGTGCTACCCGTCAGGCTGAGATCCTGCGCCGCCACGGTCAGCTTTGACGAGCCGTCCGCATTGGCCAGGGGAGCAATCGCTGAAGCGCCATTCTTGATAAGATTGACTCCGTTGAACGTCGCATTGTTCACCGTTTTCGAAATCTGATCGCGCAGCGCTTTGAAATCTTCGTTCAACGCCTGACGACTGACCGTGGTCAGGGACGTATCCGAAGCCGCGAGTGCCTTCTCCTTCATCTGGGTCAACATATCCGCAACGCTTTCGCCGGCGGAGAGCGCTACATCGACAGCCGATTTAGCCCGATCAAGCGACTCCGTCACCGCACCAAGGGAAGACACATCCGAGCGCTGGCGGGTGGCGATGGCGTAAACCGCCCCATTATCCTTAGCGCTCGCAACCTTCAACCCAGTATTGATGCGGGTTTGCGCGGTTTGCAGTTCGTTGTTGGTTTTGTTCAGGTTTTGCAGGGCGATCATCGCACCCGCATTGGTATTGATCGACATATTCGGCATCGATAACGTCCTTTCCATTCTGGTCGGGGATTTGACCGGCAATTTTGCCGCAAAGCCATTTTGGCCTGCCCGTTACCTAGCAATGAAAATGCCAGCCCGTAAGGTCGCGTTAAATATTTTTGTCGTTGTTTTCAATGGATATTTTTAAATTGAAAAAGGCGAGAATCATTGACTCTCGCCCTCACCGACCGGCCCTGCCCGGCAAAAACTGCACTAGAGTAAATTTTTAACCGAGCGACGCCCGCACTGTACCAACAAACGCCGGATCGGCGGACGGCGTCGCCTCTTGGCGAGGCATCAGACCCTGCATAATCAGGCGATTGACCTCGATCAGGGGCGCAATTTCTTCCTGACCGCGCATGACGGCCGAGGTATGGCGGTTGACCCAAATAGACAGGGAGACGATCTGCGCGCGCAAGGTTTCAGGCAGGCCATTGCCAGGCAGAGCGCAATCCGTCCCCAGGACTGACCACAGACGGCGGTTCCAGTCGAGCGCATCCATGCGACGAGAAACCTCGCTCCGATCAAGCTCAGCCGCCTCCATCAGCGCGCGGGTAACCTGACCAAACAGACGATACTCCGTCTGGCGCGGATCTTCACTCCGCTGAGCCGTCTTCTGATAGGCCTGTAGAGACATGTCCAAGTCTTTCGTCTTCGTACTCGATAAGCTTACGGCAGCCCATAAGAGCCTTGTAATATTCGCGCCCCATAATGGCTTTGGAAATCACCACACATTCCGCCAGAATCGCCGGATTGGCGATGACACTCATGAATTCGGTCATGCGCGTCAGGAATTCGTCGTAATATTTCTCCGCCCCCGCTTCATCAAGGTACATCATCATCACCGGGAAGTAGATGTGACGCGACGGAGAAGTCACCTCGCTCGCCTGCATGATGTCTTTTTCACGCAGCACCGAGGCCTTATTCTGGAGCACAAGCGAACACCGGCGGTCACCGTTTTGCACGACGGCACCGTTGAGAACAAATTTTTCACCCGGCTTGAGCGACAGTTTGAGCGGCATGAGAGTCCTTTTGGCCAGCAGCTTAGGCTTCGCACGGTTAATATCCGGTTTCGCACATCCGCAAATTTAACGGATGTAGCGCTATCCTGATCTTAATCGAATCATCGCATAAGATTGCACGTTCATGACCATCTGTCCTCACCTTCGGTCAAATGCCCCATACAGAAAGCGGCACAGAGCGTGGGGTACAGAGGGGTGCGGAGAGTCCAATGCCTAAAAAAACGTGGCCAATCAAACATCGGGCTGTTGAGACCGCCACCGCGGCGCAGGCTTTTGATATAGGCCCGGCAAAGGTTCTGGCAACACCTGATACGGTCAGTTCTATCGCGATGAACGCCGCCGCCACGCCGCCCAGCAAGGATGTTCTGGCCGATCTGGCCTCAACGATACTGGGGGATTCCGGGTCTTCAGCCGCCCTCGAAGCCCTGATGGAGGCCACGCGCTACATCAGCGAGGTGCGTCTGCTGACCCTTTTGAAGGATTCTCTGCTCCTCGTCCAGAAATCCGAATATGAGGGGGCGACGCAAAAGGCGCTGGAAGCGCTGCGCGTCAACGAAAAGTGCGGCACGGCCTGGCATATCCTGGCCGTATGCCGTGAAAAGGCCGGAGACATCAAAGGCGCCTTCACCTGTTTCGAAGCCGCCCTGCAACTCGAAGAAGACAATACGGGCATCGCCAATGATCTGGGCCGTCTGGCCTATCAACTGGACATGCACACGCAGGCTGAAAAGCTGTTCCGCTATGTCCTCGACAAAAATCCGGACGATTTTGAGGTCGCCAACAACCTCGCCTCGTGCTTGCGCGAGGTCAGCCGCTTCGAAGAGGCAATCGCCCTCCTGACGCCGTTTCTGGAGAAAGACCCGTCCAACGGCACGCTGTGGAACACGCTGGGCACAGTGGTCAATGCCAAGGGCGACCTGCCGACCGCCCTCCTCTTCTTCGATGAAGCCGTCAAGTTCGCCCCGGATGACCCCAAGCCCTGGCACAATCGCGGCCTGATCCTAGGTGCTCTGGGTGAGATTGACGAGGCGATCCAGAGCCTGGAAACCGGTATTAAGCGCATGGTCTCGCCCGCCCAGATCGAGGCGGCGGAGCTGGCCATGGCCTTCTGCTACTTCTGTAAGGGCGACCTGATGCCCGGCTATCGCTACTATGCCGCGCGCAAGTCGCTGCATAGCCTTGAGGGCATGAAGTATATTACCGACGTCCCGGCGCTTGATCTGTCTCAGTCCCTGATGGGCAAGTCGGTCTTCGTCACCACAGAACAGGGGCTGGGCGATGAAATCCTGTTCGGCACCGTGCTGCCGGACCTTCTGGCCGAACTGGGACCAGACGGGCACCTGACGCTGGCCGTGGAAAGACGCCTTGTTCCCCTCTATGCGCGCAGCTTCCCGCAGGCGACGGTGATCGCCCACGGCACGGGCAAGATCAATGGCATCACGGTGCGCCACTTCCCCGGAATGGACACCACCCGCGCCAATGACGGCTTTGTTATGCTGGGCGACCTGCTGCCGCGTTACCGGCCTAACGCAGAGGCCTTTCCGCGGCAAAAAAGCTTCCTCACCCCCGATCCTGCACGCGTCGCCCACTGGAAGGCCGAGCTGGACAAGCTGGGGCCTGAGCCCAAGATCGGCCTTCTGTGGAAAAGCCTTGTCCAGCATTCTCGCCGTGACCGCTACTATTCCCCCTTCGAAAGCTGGGCCCCTATCCTGCGCACGCCCGGCGTCGTGTTCGTCAATCTTCAGTACGGCGATGTCAGCGAAGAACTGCGTCAGGCCGAACGCGAAGGCCTGAGCGTCTGGAATCCGCCAGGCATCGACCTGAAGCAGGATCTGGACGATCTGGCCGCCCTGTGCGCGGCCATGGACCTGATCATGGGGCCCTCAAACGCCACCAGCAATATCGCGGCCAGCGTCGGCACCCCCATCTGGGTTCTTTCCCCATCCAATAGCTGGCCCATGATGGGCACCGACTATTACCCGTGGTACGGCAGCGCCCGAATGTTCCTGACGCCCACCCCCGGCGAGTGGGCAGTGCCTCTTGAGGAAATGCGTCAGGCCCTGATCCGTGAGGTCGCCGCCCCGGTGCAGGCCCTGTCAAGCGACGATATACGCCGTCAGTTTCAGGGCGTTGAACGCGCCCTTCTGATGCGCGACTGGGCCGAGGCCGAAACGCAGGCCCGCGCCCTTTTACGCCACGTGCCCGACCATACCGGTGCCTGGCAGGCGCTGGCCACCGCGCTTGACCGGCAGGACCGCATTCCGCAGGCCCTTGACGCCTATCAAACAGCTCTGAAGCATCAGCCGGACTCGCTCGACATCGCGGCCGATCTGGCGCAACTGGCCTTCCGCATCGGTCTTTATGACATGGCCGAACGCTTCTACGGCCTGATCGTCAAGCGTGACCCTGGTCACCTGATGGCGGTCAACTATTACGCCGCGGCGCTGCGCGAACAGTCGAAGTTCGATCAGGCCATCACCCTGCTTCAGGCCTATCTGAGCGACTATCCAAAGCAAAGCGCCCTGTGGGATACGCTGGGCACCATCCTGCTGGCGCAGGGCGATGCCGACACGGCTCTGATCTTCTTCAACGAAGCCATCTCGCTGGACAACAGCCTGCCGGCGCGCTTCAACCGGGCCTGCCTGTGGATGGAAAAAGGTCTGCTGGCCGAGGCCCTGCCGGAGCTGGAACTGTGTCTGGATCGCTTCTCTGAGCCCGGCAATTTGCGCTCGGTCGAGCTTAGCATGGCCTATGCCCATCTGGGGCTCGGCAATCTCAAGGCCGGATGGCAGGCCTATGCGGCGCGCCATATGACCGGCACACCGAAACAGGTGCATTTCGACCTTCCCGCCGGTCCGCTAAAACCCGAAGAGATTGCTGGCAAGCGTCTGTTGTTACTGGCCGAACAGGGGCTGGGCGACGAGGTCATGTTCGGGACACTGGTGCCGGATATTATCGAAAAGCTGGGCGACGGGGTTTTGACCTTAGCCGTTGAAAAGCGCCTCGTGCCGCTGTTTGCCCGTGCCTTCCCCAGGGCCCGCGTTCTGCCGCATCACACCGAAAGCCGTGACGGCGTCATTACCCGCAGCGTGCCGGGCCTGTCGGGCGACAGCGTGGACGGCTGGGCGCTGATCGGGGATTTCCTGCCTCTGTTGCGCAGCGATATGGAGGCCTTTGCCGATAAAGCGCCCGTATTCGTGCCTGACCCGGCGCGCGTCGCTTTCTGGAAAGGCGAACTGGCCCGACAGGGCAGCGGCCCGAAGGTTGGCCTTTTGTGGAAAAGCCTGATCAGCCATTCCCGCCGCGACCGCTTCTATCCGCCTTTTGAGTCCCTCACACCGCTGCTGGGGCGCAAAGACCTCGTGCTTGTTAACCTGCAATATGGCGAGACGGTCAGCGAACAGATCGCCGCAAAGGCTCAGGGCGCGCGCTTCTATACCCCGCCCATCGACCTGCTGAACGATCTGAGTGAACTGAGCGCCCTGTGCGCGGCGCTGGACGTGGTCATCGGCCCCGCCAATGCCAGCACGCAGATCGCCGCGGCCACCGGCGTGCCGACCTGGTTCGTCATGACGCCCGGTTCGTGGACCCAGCTTGGGAGCGACCATTGCCCGTGGTACGCCAATGCCCGCGTCTTCGTCACCGAAGAGGGGCAGTGGGCATCGCTGATGCAACGGGTGTCAGAAGAGATCAAATAAACAAGGCGGCGGAATTTCCGCCGCCTTTTCATTACCTTCGGCACTACAATTAATGCGCCATATACAGGTTGAGATTGGTGTTGTGCAAAAGCGCGCGCGTCGTGCCGCCAAAGGCAAATTCGCGCAGACGCGAACGCCCAAAGGCCCCGGCGACCATATATTGTGCCTGATGCCGCTGATTGGCCTCGACCAGCGTCCCGATCAGGTCGTTGCTTTTAGGCAGGATATCGACCTCAACGTTCAGGCCGTGTAGCATGTAATAGCGCGCTAGCTTGCCCAGATCGGCCGGGTTTTCCCCGACCGGAGCCCCGGCCACCACCACCTTTGACGCTTTTTTCAGCAAAGGCACGGCGCGACGCGCGGCGCGTGAGGACGGCTCCTTACCATCCCACGCCACCAGCGCTGTGCCACCGACCGCAAAGGGCTGACGGGCGATAAATACCCCGGCGCGTTCTTCCATAAGCACCTGCTGAAAGGCCTCGGACAACAGGCCGCGCCCGCGCGCGCTTTCATCGCCGAAGACCACGATGTCGGACAGGCGCGTTTCAGTCGCCAGACACTGCCACACCGGCGATTTCAGCGGGAGGAACAGCTTATGTTCATAGGCGGTGTCGTTATAGGCATCGCGCGCCACGGCCTCCGCCTCTTCGGCAGCCGATTTCAGCCCGTCCATGGCGGCCATCTGCACCGTGCCCATAAAGCCTTCGCCCAGCCACGGGGCCAGTTCCGCCGGATCGGGCGGCGCAAAAAGGAAGCTCAGTTGCCCGCCAAACGCGCGGGCAATATCCGCGGCAATGGCAATCGCCGTCTCTTCCGAGGTGGCACCCGATACAGGCACCGATACACGCGCCCAGGCGCCACCGGCAGTGAGGGGGGAGTCAGTCATCAGAGGGGCCTCCTTTTTTGTGCATGGTCAGCATTTAACCACGACGCAACGCGCCTTATGGCTATAAGTATAGGCCCGGCCCTGTCGATTGGACACGCGGCATATGGCCCCAATACACAAGTATCCCGTCAACACTTTGTGAAACCCTATGCCGCCCCGTAGCCGCCCTTCTGCCGATCCTGCCCCCCGCGCCTGGCAGCGTATGCTCTCCGGGCGTCGCCTCGACCTGCTCGATCCGTCGGCCATGGATATAGAGATCGACGACATTGCACTGGGCCTGTCGCGCGTCGCCCGCTGGAACGGACAAACCATGGGCGAACATGGCTTTTCGGTCGCCCAGCATTCATTGATCGTCGAAGACATCTGCGCCCATCTGACGCCGGGGCTCGAAACGCACTGGCGGCTGGTGGCCCTGCTGCACGACGCGCCCGAATACGTCATCGGCGACATGATTTCGCCCTTCAAGGCGGCGCTGGGCCTCGATTACAAGCGGTTTGAACATCATCTGGAACAGGCCATCCATATCCGCTTTGGCTTGCCCGCTGTGGTGCCGCTGGACATCAAGGCCCTGATCAAGCGGGCCGATCACGCCTGCGCCTATTTCGAAGCCACGCAACTGGTCGGCTTTTCCGACGCCGAAGCGCGCACCTTTTTCGGCACCCCGCCCGAAGGCTACGACCTGAGCCTGACCGCCCTGTCGGGCCCCGAAGTCCGTGCGCAGTTCGTTGACAGGTTCTACGCCCTGAGCCAAAACCTGTAAGGAGGAGTTGCCTGTGCCGGTCAGCCTGACGATCGAACTATCCGCCGTGGTTATGGCGATCAAGGACAATGAGGCGATGGTCCTGTGCCTGACCCTGCCTGACGGCACGGCCCTGCCCTCCGGCCCGTTTCGCCCGGAGGCGCACCGCACCTTCGATCTGGCCGTGCGGGCCTTTGTCACCCAACAGACAGGCTTTTCGGCGGGCTATGTCGAACAGCTCTATTCATTTGGCGACGAAGGGCGACAGGGTCTGAGTTCGCTGGCCCCCGGCGGCAACGATCAGCGCGTTATTTCGCTGGGCTATCTGGCCCTGACCGCCGACAGCGCCTTTCAGTCGCAGTTGTCCGCTCAATGGAAACCCTATTCGGCCTTCTTTCCGTGGGAAGACTGGCGGCGCGGCGAACCGGCAGCGGTCGCACCTTTGCGTCGGCGTCTGCGCGACTGGTGCGACGCCGCCCCGGACGCAGAGTCGGCGGCCGAACGGCGCGGACGGGTCGAAACCCTGTTCCCCGAAGACAGCGACCTGTGGAACGAAGAACGCGTGCTGGATCGCTATGAACTGCTCTACAGCGCCTGCCTGATCTATGAATCGCGCTGCGCCGAGGCCTCCAGCGGCAGCGGCACCGCCATGCTGTCGGACCACCGCCGCATCCTCGCCACGGGCCTGTCGCGTTTAAGAGGAAAGCTGAAATACCGCCCGGTGATCTTTGAGCTGATGCCCGAACGCTTTACGCTGCTGGAATTACAGCGCTCGCTGGAGGCCATCAGCGGCCTGCCCCTGCACAAGCAGAACTTTCGCCGCGCGCTGGAACGCACCGGTTTTGTGCGCCCGACCGGCATTATGCGCGACGACACGGGCGGCCGCCCGGCAGAGCTTTACGCCTATGACCGCGACCGTTTCCGCTTTAGCCCGTCTCTGGGGTTGAGTTTGCCGAGAGGGTAGGGTTTTAGCCACGAAAAACACGAAAAGTCACGAAAAGCTGTAGGCGGATATTTCGGCGCGTGGCGCCTGTTCTACACGCCCTACGGGCAGGACGTCATTTTTTGTGCTCTTCGTGTTTTTCGTGGCCAATAAAAAAGCCGTCGAGTTACCCCAACGGCTTTTCCATATTGCCAAAGCGCCAGCTTACGCCGCGCGACCCGCCAGACGGGCCGCCTGTGCCATCCAGTTTTCGCGCACGATACGCGGGGCTGAATGGACGCGCGCCGACAGCCAGGCCACGTGTTCCGGCGTCCAGCTCGCCACCTGCCAGTAATGGTAGATACCCAGCATATTCAGTTCGCGCTCATTATCGGCACCGATGCCCGAAATTAGTGTCAGGTCGTCGGGATAGCCTTCCGGGGCAGTAAGGCGATGCGGCTCAAGGCCCGTGCCCGCCTGTTCGACCGCTGCGCGCACGCTTTCCGGCGTCATGGACGACAGCAGCGAGGCCTTGGGGCGTGAGGTGCGATCGAGCAGTTCCGTCACCGGCTCAGCCTTGACCGCCACAGCGGGTGCGGCCACGACCGGCGCTTCCGCCCGCTCGATCCCGGCCATAATGGCCGGTTCCAACTCGGTGGACACACCTACCGGCGCAGGCTGCGGAGCGGCCGGTTGCACGACGGGCACTGCCGCCACCGGGCGCAGCGGAATAATCTCCGCCGACGGACGCGGTGCGTCAGCTTGTGCGGCGGGCGTTTGAACGGCCTGACGCGAGGCATTGAGCGCCTGAGCCGCAGCGACCATCGGATCGGCGACCGGGCGTTCAACCGCCGGGGCGTTCAGTGGCGCGTCAAAAGTGGAATCGAGAATAGGGGCCGGGGCCTCATCAAAGATCGAGACTCGGCGCGCGGCGCGCTTCGGCTTGGGCGACAGGTGCCAGCCGACAAAGCCACTGAACACGAAGACCGCCAGAAGCAGGGCCGCCGATTGTGCGATCAGCAAGTACATATGTTTCCCCTACCCTGCCCGGCGGGCGAGAAAGCCCGTACACAGGCCTAGCGCCGCCGCGCCCAGTAGCAGCCAGCGCAGCTCAAAGATCAGATAAAGCATGATCGGTCTTCCCCATAGACACCCGCATCGGCGTTTCGCTTGTGTCGGTCAGCACTTGCAGTGCCGGCCCGTACAGATACCCCTCGCCCTTCGGGACATAGACCTCGATTTCCGGCGGCAGTTCCGGTTGCAAGCTGCGCACGGCGGCGGCGGCCTGCATCAGACGCGCCTTGCGTTCCTCGGCGGTAACGCCAGGACGAAAATCCTGCGTTTTAAAGCTAAGGCGCACATTGAGGCCATCGACCTCATGGGCGATATCGCCCAGCCCCTCGGCCTTGAGCGCGTCGGCGACCCGCGCTTCCAGCGCCTGCGGCATGGCCGGAAGCTGTTTATACAGCCCCACCCCTGCCCCGGCGGTCAGAAGCAGCAGTCCCAGTCCCCATACTGTTTTGGACGACATGCCAAGTTCCCGGAAAATCGAAAATCTGAAAGTGTTAACAACTAAAGCCCAAATCCGGACACCTGACAATAGGCCGCAGCTTGCCGGAGAGCGATAAGTTAGACGCCACGTGTGACAGCGCCAAGACATACGCCTGTGAGGCGAAATGCGATCCCTTTCCGCCACGAAAAAAGCCCGGCGGGGGGCCGGGCTTCTTCCAGTCGGGTGTCGGAATTGACTTACTTAGCCGAAATCGCGGCTTGCGCGGCGGCCAGACGCGCCACCGGCACGCGGTAGGGCGAGCACGACACGTAGTCGAGGCCAACCTTTTGACAGAAAGCGATCGAGGCCGGATCGCCGCCATGTTCGCCGCAGATACCGAGCTTGATGTCCGGGCGCGTCGTGCGGCCCTTGGTGCGAGCAATGTCAATCAGTTGCCCCACGCCGTCCGGATCGAGGCTGACGAAGGGGTCCTTCTCGAAAATCCCCTTTTCGATATAGGGGTTGAGGAAGCGACCGGAGTCGTCGCGGCTGATGCCATAGGTGGTCTGGGTCAGGTCGTTGGTGCCAAACGAGAAGAACTCGGCCGTTTCGGCCAGCTTGTCGGCCAGCAGCGCGGCGCGCGGCAGCTCAATCATGGTGCCGACCTTGTACGCCACCTCAACGCCACGCGCCTTGAGCACGCCTTCGGCAATAGCCTTGGTCATGGCGACCAGCTTGGCCATTTCTTCCCTAGTGGCCACCAGCGGGTGCATGATGTCCGGCTGCGGGTCAAAGCCTTCGGCCTTCACGTCGCAGGCGGCTTCGAAAATCGCAGTCACCTGCATCTCATAGATTTCCGGGAAGGTGATGCCCAGACGGCAGCCGCGCCAGCCCAGCATGGGGTTGGTTTCCGACAGTTCCTTGGTGCGCTTCAGGAGTTTTTCCTCAGGCACTTCCGCGGCTTCGGCCACCAGCTTGATGTCTTCCGGCGTATGCGGCAGGAACTCATGCAGCGGCGGATCGAGCAGACGGATAGTCACGGGCAGGCCGTTCATGATCTTGAACAGCTCGACAAAGTCGGCCTTCTGCATAGGCAGTATCTTGGCCAGGGCCTTGCGACGGCCAGCTTCGTCATCGGCGAGGATCATTTCACGCACGGCGCTGATGCGGTCTTCATCGAAGAACATGTGCTCGGTGCGGCACAGCCCGATACCTTCGGCGCCGAAGCCGATGGCCGTGCGCGCATCCGCCGGGGTTTCGGCATTGGTCAGCACCTTCAGCGTGCGGAATTCGTCAGCCCATGTCATGATCTGATGGAAGTCGTCCGAGAATTCCGGCTCGATCATGCGGATGGAGCCTTTGAACACTTCGCCGCTGGAGCCATCAAGCGTCACGATATCCCCGAAACGGAAGGTCTGACCGCGCGCGCTGAATTCGCCACGCTCGGTCGAAATGACCATTTCCCCGGCCCCCGACACGCAGGGACGGCCCATACCGCGCGCCACGACAGCGGCGTGCGAAGTCATGCCGCCGCGCGCCGTAATGATGGCCTTGGCGGCATGCATGCCGTGGATGTCTTCGGGCGAGGTTTCATCACGCACCAGAATGACGTCGTCGCCTGCCGCCGCCAGACGCACGGCGTCATCGGCGGTGAAGACGATCTTGCCGCAGGCCGCGCCCGGCGAGGCCGGAAGCCCGCGCGCGATCAGAGTGCGCTCGGCCTTGGGGTCCAGCATGGGGTGCAGAAGCTGATCCAGCGCGCCGGGATCGAGGCGCATCAGCGCTTCCTGCGGCGTGATCAGGCCTTCCTTGGCCATATCGACGGCGATTTTCAGCGCCGCGCGCGAGGTGCGCTTGGCATTGCGGGTTTGCAGCATGAACAGCTTGCCCTGTTCGACCGTAAACTCCACGTCCTGCACGTCGCGGTAATGCTTTTCGAGCGTCTCAACAGTTGATCGGAACTGCGCGAAGACCTCCGGCAAGGCCTCTTCCATCGAAGGATTGCGCTCGCCCATCTCTTCACGCGCTTTTTGGGTCAGGGTCTGCGGCGTGCGGATGCCCGCCACCACGTCTTCGCCCTGCGCGTTCAGCAGGAACTCGCCGTAGAGATTGTTGTCACCCGTCGAAGGGTTGCGCGTAAAGGCGACGCCCGTGGCCGAGGTATCGCCCATATTGCCGAACACCATCGACTGGATATTGACGGCGGTGCCCCAGTCTTCGGGGATGTCGTGCATTTTGCGGTAGAATTTGGCGCGGTCGTTCATCCACGAACCGAACACGGCCTTCACGGCACCCCACAGCTGATCCTGCGGGTCCTGCGGGAAGTCGTGGCCCAGATCGGCCTGCACCTTGGCCTTATAGTCGGCGATGACGCGCTCCCAGTCCTTCGCCGTGATGTCGGTGTCCACCGTGACGCCCAGACGGTCCTTATGGTCGTCCAGAATGTCCTCAAAGCCGTGGTGGCTGACGCCCAGCACGACGTTCGAGTACATGGTGATAAAACGGCGGTAGCAGTCGAGCGCGAAGCGGCGGTCGCCGGTCAGGGCGGCCAGACCTTCGACCGTCTGATCATTGAGACCCAGATTGAGGACCGTATCCATCATGCCCGGCATCGACGCGCGGGCCCCCGAACGCACGGAGACCAGCAGCGGGTTTTCGACCGAGCCAAAGCCCTTGCCCGTCACGGCTTCCAGATTGGCCAGAGCGGTCTGCACCTGCGCTTCCAGCCCGGCGGGGAAGGTCTTGTCGTTCTGATAGTAATGGACGCAGGCCTCGGTGGTGATGGTGAACCCTGCCGGCACCGGCAGGCCCAGAGACGACATTTCGGCCAGATTGGCCCCCTTGCCGCCCAGCAGGTTCTTCATCGAGGCATCGCCATCGGCCTTACCGGCGGCAAATGCGTAAACCCATGACTTGGACATCGAAAATCCCTCTTTCCTCAATCAGATAGGCATATCTGTTCATCCGGCTGTCACGGCCGGATACTGAGGCCAAAGGTACACGCGCGCGAGACCGCTGCGGAATAAGTTTTTATGTAATTCGAAATGCAAAACCCCTCCCCTAAAATCAGGGGAGGGGTTTTTTGCCTGAAAGGCAAAAAGACGGTCGGGTTTAAAGGCCCCCTCCCCACGGCAAAGCCGTAAGGAGGGGACAAATTACGCCAGCTTCGACAGATCACCCACGCCGTCGAACAGACGCCGCAGTGCCGACAGCAGGCTCAAGCGGTTTTCGCGCTCAGCCGCCACGTCGGAATTGACCAGCACCCCGTCGAGGAAGGCATCGACCGCCCCGTGCAGACCCGCCAGCTTGTCCAGCGCCTCTTCGAACTGCTCGGCGTCGATCAGCCGCTCCAGCACCGGCGTCAGGGCGATCACCTGCTGTGTCAGAGCCGTTTCCACCTCCGGTGCACCGCTGAGCAGCTTCGGCTCAGCCGTTGGCAAAGCGCCCTTCTTCGCCTCGGCATTGAGGATGTTGGCGAAGCGAGTATAGGCGGCCTGAAGCTCAGTTCCCGCCGGCGTTGCCAGCACGCTTTCCAGCGCCTTGATGCGCCCCACGGTGCGCACCATGTCGTCGTCTTTCAACGCAAACCCGGCCTCGACCACGTCAAAACGCACGCCCTCGTCCTTCAGCATAACCTTCAGACGATCGGCGAAGAAGTCAGCAAACTCCGCCGACACCGCGCGGAAATCGCGGAAGGTCAGCAGGGCATTATCGACCTTGGGTGTATTGGCGACATGCTCGAATTGCAGGTCCAGATCGTAGTCGCGGTCGGTGGGGATGACAAAGACCGTGCTTTCGAGCAGACCGGCGCGGAAATCGCGCAGATAGTTGTCATAGACCTCGGTTTCACCCGCGGCCCAGCGCGGCCCGGCCGAGCCGCGCCAGTTGTCCGTATCGACATAGACGGCGCGGCCTTCGCCGGCATAGATCAGCAGCGACTGATACCAGGCGGCGACCAGTTCCGACAACGAGGCCCGCACATTGTGCTGACGCAGGATACGCAGAATACCCAGAGCGGCACGACGCAAAGCATAGGGGTCTTTAGACCCCGTCGGCTTTTCGTCGATAGCAAAGAAGCCGACCAGCGTGTCGATCTTGTCGGCCAGCGCTACGGCCGCTGGCACGGCGCCTTCGGGCACCGAATCCGACGGGCCCTGCGGCTTATAGTGTTCGCGGATGGCTTCGGCCACATCGCCGGGCAGCCTGGCCGCTTCGGCGTAATAGCCGCCCATAACCCCCTGAAGTTCCGGGAACTCGCCGACCATGTAGGAGGCCAGATCGGCCTTGGCCAGATGTGCCGCCGACTTCGCCAGCGACACATCGGCCTTGACCAGCGGCGCAATGACTTCGGCCAGCGCTTCGATGCGCGCCACGCGCTGCGCCATGGTGCCCAGCTTGGCGTGGTAGGTCACGCCGTTCAGCTTTTGTAACCAGGCGTCGAAATTGCCCTTACGATTGTCCTCGGACCAGAAGAAGACGCCGTCCGACAGACGCGCCGACAGCACCTTGGCATTGCCGCGGCGGATTTCCGCCCCGCCGTCGTTGGCCACCTGATTGGCGACGATGATGAACTTCGCCGCCATCTTGCCGGTCGAAAGATCACGCACGGCAAAGTATTTCTGGTGCGTGCGCATCGAAGTCTTGATGACCTCCGGCGGCAGGCTGAGGAATTTCGGGTCCATATCCCCCAGTAACGGCGTCGGCCATTCATTGAGACCAGCCACCTCTTCCAGGAGGCCAGGATCGTCCATCAGGGCACACCCCGCGGCGGCGCAGGCTTCGTTGGCCTTATCCAGAATCAAGGATTGACGCTCGATGTGATCGAGGATGACAAAGTTATCGCGCAACTTAAGCTGATAATCGGCGAAGTCCTTGACCGCGAAGGCCTCTAAGGACGACAGGACGCGATGGCCCTGCGTGAGGTCGCCCGATGTGACGCCGCCGACGCTCAGCGGAATGACCTTGCCATCAAAAAGGAACAGGATGCGCTTCAGCGGGCGCACCCAGCGGAAGCTCGACGTGCCTGAGCGCATCGACTTGGGCCACGGGAAGGTCAGGATAACGTCTTCGAGGATGCCGGGCAGGACCTCCGCCGTGCGCTTGGCGGGCTTTTCGATGCGCGCCATCCACACGCCGTTTTCCAGCACAAGCTGATCCTGCGTCAGGCCGACCTTGCGCAGGAAACCGGCCATAGCCTGTTCAGGCGCGCCGTCCTTGGGGCCCTTGACCTCTTCGGTGACCGCGGCCTGCTCCAGCGGCAGGCCTTCGACGTGCAGGGCCAGACGACGTGGACCGACATAGGCCTTAAGGCTGTGCCAGATCAGGCCCTGCGCCTTAGCGCGATCGCCAAACAGGCGCTCGAAATCGCGCGCGGCCTGAAGTTGCATCCGCGCCGGGATTTCTTCTGAGAAAAGTTCGATAAGTAACTGAGCCATTTGCGTTATCTAGCTTCTTCTTGTGCGGCCCATTCAAGCGCGCAGGCCTTACAGAGGTCGCGGATGCGGCCGATATAGGATTGCCGTTCGGCCACCGCGATGGCACCGCGGGCATCCATCAGGTTGAACAGGTGCGAGGCCTTCAAAACGTGGTCATAGGCCGGCAGGACCAGCTTATAGCCCAGACTGTTCTCGGTATTGAGGATACGCATCACGTTGCGCTCCATGTCCTCGAACTGGCGCTTCAGCGTAGCCACGTCGGAGGCTTCGAAGTTGAAGGCCGAAAACTGGCGCTCCTGCTCCTTGAACACGTCGCCGTACTTTACGCCGTCATTATTGAATTTCAGATCATAGACGTTATCGACGTTCTGAAGATACATGGCCAGACGCTCCAGCCCGTAGGTCAGCTCGCCCGACACCACATCGACCTCGATGCCGCCGACGCCCTGAAAATAGGTGTATTGCGTGACTTCCATGCCGTCGCACCACACTTCCCAGCCGAGGCCCCACGCGCCCACTGTGGGGTTTTCCCAATCGTCTTCGACGAAGCGGATATCGTGCAGGGCGGTGTCGAGCCCGATGGCTTTCAGCGAGCCGAGATACAGCTCCTGAAGATTGTCGGGGTTCGGCTTTAGGATCACCTGATACTGATAATAGTGCTGAAGGCGGTTGGGGTTTTCACCATAGCGGCCATCGACCGGACGGCGCGACGGCTGCACATAGGCGGCCTTCCACGGCTTCTTGCCCAGCGCGCGCAGGACGGTGGCCGGATGCAGGGTGCCTGCGCCGACTTCGACGTCATAGGGCTGTAGGATCACGCAGCCCTGCTGGCTCCAGTAGTGGTGCAGGGTCAGGATAAGGTCCTGAAAGGACAGGGGCTCTTTGGTCATGTTCGAAAATGCCGGACTCCAGAATGGCCGCGAACATAGAGAGGTGCGTCCGGCCAAGCAAGGTTTGCACGGAAAGAAAACCTGTTCAGACGGCGGAGAATCGCGTTTTGCTCCCGCGCCTGTCCTGAGATCAGGGGAGGCACTTTAGGGCTCCTATGACCAAACCCACCCTTCGTGACATTCTCCGCGCCCTGAAAACGCCCAATGCCTGGCTGCTGCTGGTGCTGGGGTTTTCGGCGGGCCTGCCCTTTTTGATGACCGGCGCGACACTCGGCTTCTGGATGCGCGAAGAGGGCACAAGCCTGACCGTCATCGGGTATATGGGCTGGATCAGCCTGTTTTACGGCTTCAAGGTCGTGTGGGCCCCGTGGATGGATAAGGTGCGCCTGCCCGTCCTGCACGCGCGTCTGGGCCAAAGGCGATCCTTCATGCTGCTGGCGCAAGGCGGCGTGATCCTCAGCCTGATCGGCATGGCCGCCATCGGCCCCACGGGGAATATCTGGGCCTTTGTCGCCGTGACCCTGCTGCTGGCACTTTGCGCCGCCTCGCAGGAAATCGCTATCCATACCTGGCGCATCGAGCAGACCGAGGGGCAGGCGCAGGAGGCACTCAATCCGACCATCTATTCGCTGGGCTATAAGATAGCGGCCATTGTGTCCGGCTCGCTGATCCTGGTACCCGCGGAGCGCTTCGGCTGGCCCGCCACCGTGACCGGGCTGGCGGCGCTGATGCTGGTCGGTGTGGCCGCGACGCTGATTGCGCGACCGTCGCGCGCCGAAGCCCTGACGCCGCAGGTGCCCTACAGCTTCGACACCTATGTCGTCGTGCCGCTGAAAAGCTTTTTTCAGGAACACGCGGGACTGGCGTGGTGGGTGCTGGCGACCGTGGCGCTCTATCGCCTGCCCGACTATCTGATCGGGCCGGTGGCCGGGCCGTTGTACAGCGACACGGGCCTCAGCAATGCCGATATCGCCTATGTGCGTTCGACCATCGGGCTGGCGGCCTCGTTCGCCGGGGTGGCGCTGGGCGGGGCGAGCCTTCTGTGGCTGGGGGTCGAGCGCGCCTTCTGGCTGGGGGCGGTCACCGGGCCTTTGTCCAATATCTGCTTTGCCCTGATGGCCTCGCATCCGGGGGATGTTACCGTGTTCGGCGGCACCCTGATCATCGACAATATCGCCAATGGCATAGCCGAAACGGCCTTTATCGCTTTTCTGACGCGGCTGACGGTGAAGGAACACACCCTCACCCACTTTGCCCTGATGTATTCCGCAGCCGACCTGACCGGCAAACTGCTGAAAGGCTTTTCGGGGCAGATCGTCGATGGGCTGACGGCGGCACACGGCCTGTTCGGGGCCTATCAGACCTTCTTTATCGGCACGGCCGTGGCGGGGGTTCCCGCATTGAGTCTTTGCCTGATCCTGCGGCAGCGTGGCCTCTTCAAGGCGACCTGAGACAGGCGTATAGTCATTGTCCCAAAGGCCGCGACACAGGGACGACGCCATGATCCGCAACACCTTTATCGCCATCGCCGAAGACTCGAAACACCGCATGGGGGTCGAACCGCCGCGCCGCGACGGTCCGCCGACCCTAGCGCGGCTGCATTTCGATCTGTTGTCTGAACATCCCTACGAACTGACGCTGGATGATCTGAACTTTACCGTCCATTGCCTCAAACACGGCCTCGATACAGCGGATCAGCAGGCACGGGCGGCGTTTCTGTCCAAAGGGCACCCGTGCATGCGCGCCTCGCCTCTAACCAAGACCTATGGCTTCGGGGCGCATTATAACCACGCGGGCAAGATCGCGCTTTATCCTGCCGATTCCGTAGCTTATCAGAAATTTCTCAAAGACCCAGAAGTCCGCGTCGAAAAAGCCATGCGCAGCAAGCGTGCGGTGGAGATAGCGTAACCTCTCTCCGCAGAGGGTTAGCTTGTGTGGTGATGATCTGTAGAAACCACAGATTACACAGATTTCACAGGTTATCCGTTTTCAGCGTCTGACTGGGAAGGCCACACAAACCCCGGCGCGAAGCGCCCATCTGTGTAATCTGTGGTTCTCAAAACCCGATCCTCCCCACGGTATGATATATCATTGACCAGATGTCACCTGTGGCCATCTGTGGATCACTTCAGTGTACAGGCCCGTACCCACGCCTTTGGCCAGTCGGCGCGCAGTCGGGCCGCCAGTGTTTCGGCTTCGCTCAGCGTGTCGCAGAGGGCAAAACAGGTCGCCCCCGATCCCGACATGCGGGCAAAGCGTGTCTCAGGCTGGGCGCGTAAAGACGCCAGGACCTCACCGATCACCGGCACCAGACGGATGGCGGGCGCTTCCAGATCATTACGGGTGGTGTTGAGGTCGTCGATCACGTCCTCCCCCCGCCACTGTGTGTCAATAGGGGCAAATTCCGCTGCCGAATCATAGGCTTTGAATACCGCCGGTGTCGGGCACTCGACGCCCGGATTGATCAGCACGGCGGGTAAAGGGGGAATCGCCACCGGCGTCAATCGCTCGCCATAACCTTCGGCAATCGCCGCCCTGGCCCACAGGCACATCACGCCATCGGCCCCTGTCTCTGCCGCGATGCGCGACAGGGCGTTGTCTGACACCTCCGGCGCGCAGGTGGCACGCAACAGGTGCAACACGGCCCCGGCATCGGCACTGCCGCCGCCAACGCCTGAGGCTAAGGGGAGGTTTTTGGTCAGGTGGAAATCGTGGCTATTCACCCGCACGCTGGTTGCCGCTTCAAACCGCCGCACGGCCTTGAGAACCAGATTGTCCTCTCCCGGGCTCAAATTCTGCCCGAACGGCCCATCAATGAACATCCGCCCCTCACCTGGCGTCAGGCGCACCTCATCGCCATAGTCGGCAAAGACCACCAAACTGCGCAGGGGGTGATAGCCCCGGTGATCCGGGGCAGCGACGTGCAGATAGAGATTGACCTTGGCCGGGGCCAGTCGCAACAGCTTCATTTGCGCGTTTTAGCCGGTGTCTTGACCGGGATTTTAGGCTTGGCCGTCGGTGCCGTTTCGGCCTCGGCTACGGCCTTGGCTTCCGGAACGGTGACCGTATCCAGCTTGGCCTGCACGGCGGCCTTTTGCTTGTCGTCGGCCTCCAGCGTCAGGACGCGCGCCCACTGATAGCGCGCTTCGATGGTGCGCCCCAGCTTGTGATAGACGTCGCCCAGATGGTCGGTGATTTCCGGATCGGCGGGTTCGGCGGCGATGGCCTTTTCGATCCATTCCAGCGCCTCGACGTATTGGCCTTGCTGGTAATAGCCCCAGCCGAGCGAGTCCATGATCGCCCCTGAGCGCGGCGTCTTTTCGAGCGCCTTGCGGATCATGGTCATGCCTTCGGTCACATTCTCCTTGCGCTCGATCAGACCGTAACCCAAAAGATTCAGCAGTTCCGAACTGTCCGGTTGCAGGGTCAGGCCCTTTTGCGCCGCCGCCTTGGCCTTGTCCCAGTCGCCAGAGGCCTGATACAGCACGGCCACAGTGAACCACGTTTCCCAGCCGAAATCCGCGTCGCCATAGGCGGCCTGATAGGCCTCTATCAGCTTGAGCGCCCCGGCCGTATCGTCCTTTTGCCACAGAAGGCGCGCTCGCTCGACCGTCAGGCCGATGTCCTTAGGGTCGGCGGTGCTCAGTTCGGTAAACAGCGCCTCAGCCCCGTCGAGATCGCCGGCTTCCTTGAGGCTCCAGGCCGCGCGCACCTGCGCCTCGCGGTAAAAGGGCGAGTCGGGCTCGATCGAGGCCCATTCGGTCTGCGCCGCCTGCATGTCCTTCATGCGCATCAGCACCTGCCCGGCCAGAAGCCGCGTGCGGTCAAGCGTGGGCGTGGCGGCCGCCGTTTCGGGGGCGGCATATTGCGCCAGCCTCAGCGTCGCCAGCGCCATTTCCGACTGTTGCTCAGAGGCATAAAGCGTGCCGGACAGGAACAGGCTGTCGGCCAGAATCAGCCGCACATCGGGCGATTTCGGCTTGCGATAGTCTTTGGCGTCGAGGCCTTCGAGGCGCTGCCGCACCAGACGGTCCTCAGACACACCCAGAATGTCGGTATAGAGCTTGCGCGCCTCGTCCTTGCGGCCGCGGCCCTCCAGAAAGGCCCCGTAATAGGGGCCGAACAGCACGCTAGCCGGACCCGGCTGACAGATGACCTTAAAAATGGCCTCGGCCTCGGCATGACGGCCTTTCATCTCCAGCAGACGCGCCTGATTGGCGGCCTGCAGAAACAGCACCAGACGGTCGCGATTCGGCGTTGTACCGGCACTCAACTGGCTTTCCAGCGTCGGGTCGATGGCGTTATCCCACTGGCGCGCAGCGGCGTAGGATAATGGCTTGAGCAGCAACGTGGCGCGGTCGCCGGCCCCAGCCTTTTGCGAGGCTTCGATGATGGCCGCAGCGGCCTTTCCCTTGCCTTCGCGGATCAGCGCGATGGCCTGCACCTGAGCCGCCACCGTGCGCGACAAGCGCCCGCCATTGGTGGGAATATGGCTGCGGGCAAAGCTCATATCACCGCTGAGCACCGCCGCCAGAAAGGCCCGTTCGCGCAAGGCCGCATTGGCAGGGTCAGCGTCCGCCGCCGCCATCAGCGCCCGCGCGGCCGTTTCCGTATCGCCCTGCGCCGCCGCCAGACGCCCGACCAGAAAGTCGCCATAAGCGCTGGTATAGGCCTTATCGGCGGCCATGACCGGCGTGGTCAGGCACACGAGGGCGGCAAAGGCGGCAGAGGTAAGAACGGGCTTCATCAGGGGCGTCTCTCGATTACCGGCACAGTGAACGCAGTAAATCCGGCAGGATCAAGTCCTTATCTAAGGACATCCCTTTCAAAAACGTCAAATTCTAGGGAAAAGCCCTACGCTTCTCCCCATGCCTTTGGCACAGGGAGGAGTTACATCACATATTCGGATAGTTGGGACCACCGCCGCCTTCAGGCGTTGTCCACACTATGTTCTGCGTCGGGTCCTTGATATCGCAGGTCTTGCAGTGGACGCAGTTTTGGGCGTTGATCTGGAAGCGCGGCTTGCCGTTATCGTCCACCACCTCATAGACCCCGGCCGGGCAGTAGCGCTGCGCCGGCTCGGCATATTTGGGCAGGTTGATGGCGATGGGCACCTCCGGGTCCTTGAGGCGCAGATGGACCGGCTGGTCCTCTTCATGGTTGGTGTTGGAGATAAACACTGAAGACAGCTTGTCAAAGCTGAGCCTGCCGTCCGGCTTCGGATAGGTGATCGGCTTGAATTCCGCAGCAGGTCTGAGGGACTGTGCATCGGTCTTGCCGTGCTTCAGCGTGCCCCAGGGCGACCAGCCGCCGGTGAGATTGCCCACCGTCATATCGAGGCCACCCAGCACCATGCCCAGCGTCGTGCCATAACGGCTGAGCAGGGGTTTGACGTTACGGACAAGCTTGAGTTCTTTGGCGATATCCGACTTATGATAGGCTTTGTCATACCCTTCAAGCGTCTGCGGCGCGTCGCCGGACGACAGGGCTGCCCACGCCGCATCGGCGGCAAGAATGGCGCTCTTGATGGCATTATGACTGCCCTTGATGCGCGGCACGTTCACAAAGCCCGCCGAACAGCCGATCAGGACCCCGCCGGGGAAGCTTAAGCGAGGCACCGACTGATAACCGCCTTCGGTAATGGCTCGCGCGCCGTAGGAGATGCGCTGCCCGCCTTCTAGATGCTCGCGCACCACCGGATGCTGCTTGAAACGCTGGAACTCATCGAACGGCGACAGATAGGGGTTTTGATAGTTGAGGTGGACGACAAAGCCGATCGACACATATCCGTCGCCGAAGTGGTACATGAAGGAACCGCCGCCGGTCTTGTCATCTAGCGGCCAGCCCAGCGTATGCTGAACCAGACCGGGCTTATGCTTTGCCTTCGGAACCTTCCACAACTCCTTGATGCCAATGCCATACTTCTGGACGTCGCTGTCCTTGTCCAGCTCAAAGCGCTTGATGATCTGCTGCGACAGGGACCCACGCACGCCTTCGGCAAAGAAGGTATAACGGGCGCGCAGTTCCAGACCGGGCTGATAATCGCCCTTGGGCAGGCCTTCGCGGTCGAGGCCGAACACACCCGCCACCACACCGGCCACGGCCCCCGCGTCGTCATACAGGACTTCGGAACAGGCCATGCCCGGATAGATTTCGACGCCCAGCGCCTCGGCCTGTTCGGCCATCCAGCGGCTCAGATTGCCTAGCGAGCCGATATAGCAGCCGTGATTCTTCATATAGGACGGCATGGGCAGGAAGGAGATATCGAGCGCGCCCTGCGGCCCCAGATAGATGAAGCGATCCTCGGTCACCGCCGTTTCCAGCGGTGCCCCCTGCGCCTTCCAGTCGGGAAAGAGCTGCCTCAGGCCCGACGGGTCTAACACCGCGCCGGACAGAATGTGAGCGCCGATCTCTGAGCCCTTTTCCAGCAGGGCCACGGATACGTCGCCGCCGCTGGCCTGCGCTGTCTGTTTGAGGCGAATGGCTGCCGCCAGCCCCGCCGGGCCGCCGCCCACGATGACGACGTCATATTCCATCGATTCTCGTTCGGGTACATCCGCCATGTTCGTACTCTTCTCTAATATTTCCCGGTGCCGGTTTGATCTTGTGGCACAGTTTCCGTAAAGACTGTAAAGACCCTGACGATCATTTTTCTCAAAGATGTCTGTTTATGCCGGAGCCTCACGCCATCACGGCCCAAGCCATGCGCGAGTTGGAAAGCTATCTCAGCTTTCTCAAAGACCATGAGCTGGACGACATCTACAATGCTCAGCCTATTAATCGTCTTTTGGCGGAAAATAAATCGCGTTCTGTGACGGCAACGGCGCAAAACGTCTCGGCCACGGTGACGCCGCTGCCAAGCGCCGCGCGGGTCAATGCCTTGAGGCCTGAGTCGCTGCGCCATTTTGATGTCGAGCGCGCTGTAACCGCCGCCGCGGCCATCGCCGCCAGCGCCGCGACCGTTGAAGCGCTCTATGCCGCGGTTGATGCTTTTCCGGATGTGCCCCTGCGCTATGAGGGGGGGAAGGGCCTGATCCGCGGACGCGGGGCCTTACCGGCTGACGTGCTGATCGTCGGCGATGTGCCCGACGCCGATGAAGACGAGGCGCAGGCGGCTTTTCAGGGTAAGCCCGGTCATCTGACCGATGCAGCTCTGTCGGCGCTGGGGCTGAACGCGCGCACCTTACGCCTGCCCGGCCTGTTCTGGCGTCCGGCGGGCGGGCGTCCGGCCACAGACGAAGACATCCGCCTCACCTCTCCCTTTCTGCGCCGCCTGATCGAACTGAGCGCGCCCAAGGTCCTCATCCTGTGCGGCGCGACGGCGGTGCGCAGCGTACTTGATTCCAACGACAGCGTGCAAAAACTGCGCGGCAAGGCGCACCATCTGACCCTTTCGGGCGGCAGCTCCCTGCGGGTTTTTGTCACCTTCCCCCCGGCGCTTCTGCTGCGCCAACCCCTTGCCAAAAAGGCGTTCTGGAGCGATTTCCTTCTGGCCACGGACGGTCTGGCCTAAGAGCGCAACCCTTAATAGCTTGCCTCCCCATCAGGTTTTGATTACTGTCCACAGGCGTCCGCACTTTCCCGCGCTGGCCAGGATGCACCGCTTCACCTGTCATGAGCTGAAAACGCTCAGGGTCGAAGCCTCCCGATTTGGATAAACAACGACGGAGTGTTGCCTTGACCAGACCTGCGAGCCGCGCCCGCTACCGGCATGTCCTGATGTCCGCCGCCGCGCTTGCCACCGTCTGCTTCTGTGCGCCCGCCCGTGCCCAAAGCGCCGTTTCGACCGGCGACAACACCGTTGATGCCATCCTCAGCACCCCTCAAACCGCCTACAAGGGCGCGGTCCTGCTGGCGGCCGCTGACACGCCGCGTAAGCCCGTCGCCTATAGCAGCCTGACCCGAGCCGCTCCTAAGGTGCCCGCGGCACTTGATCCCGGCCTGTCGCCTTGGGATGCGCAGCTTTATCAGGCGGCGTTTGACGCGCTCGACAAGGGCGATTTCGCTACCGCTGATGCGTCGATCGAAAAGATCAGCGACAAGAGCCTCATGGGCTATCTTGAGTTCAACAAGCTGTTCCATCCGGACTATAGCTCGACCTACGAAGAGTTGATGAGTTGGCTGGAGCGCTATCCCGATCACCCACAGGCCATGCGTGTGTGGAATCTGGCCAAACGCAAAAAGCCAGATGGCGTCGAAGACCCACCGTTCCCCAGACTGGCGGGCGCGCAAAAACTGTCTTCCACCGGCCTGCTCGATGGACCGCCGCGCAGCGAGGTCAAGGCGGGCACCGCCGGACCCGATTCGGCCCTGACGCCCAAATCGGCGCGTTCAGCCTATAATGACGGAAAGCTGGATCAGGCGCTGAAACTGGGCGTGCAGATCGGTGATCGCTGGGTGGCGGGCCTCGCCGCCTATCGCCTCAGACGTTATGACGAGGCTCTGAAACACTTCGATTTCATCGTCAATGACCCCAGCCAGAGCGCCTGGAGCCAATCGGGCGGGGCCTACTGGGCCGGTCGTATGGCCGCCAAGATAGGGCATAAGGGCGATGCCGAGCTCTATTTCAAATACGCCGCCTCCTTCCCCTTTACCTTCTATGGACTTTTGGCCGAACAACGTCTGGGGGCCGAACCCGCCGTCGTGCGTGCGCAAAAGGGACAGGCCCCGGTCTTTGCTGAAGAAACGCGCGGGGCCTACACGGCCAAGATTAATGCCGACTTTAACTGGGCCAAAAACGACGCTCAGGCCCGCCGTGTCTCGATGCTGATGGCCGTAGGCCGCAAGGCCGATGCCCGCACCGAACTGCAAACCGCTATTCAGCGCTCGCCGGATCAGCAGACACGCAGCAACTGGCTGGCTCTGGCCGACGCGCACGATTTATCCGTCTCGCAGATCCGCACCTCGGACCGTCTGTTCGACCCGGCCAATTACACCATCCCCGATTTCGAGCCGACCGAAGGCTGGCGCATCGATAAGGCGTTGCTGTTCGCCATCGCCAAAAAAGAGAGCAAGTTCAACGCTAAGGCCAAGAGCTATGCCGGGGCCTATGGCCTTTTGCAACTGATGCCGGCCACCGCCTATGTGGTGACGCGCGACTCCAGCCTTATGAGCAACCCGGACAAGCTGCTCGACCCGGCGGTTAATCTTCAGGTGGGGCAGTCCTACATGCTGAAACTGGCGGCATCGGGCATCAATGACTCCGACCTGTTCCGCGTGGTGGCCTCTTATAATGCCGGCGAAAAGTGGGTGCAGGACGCCATGCGTTCGCTGGGCGATGACGCCGACTCGCTGCTGGTGATGGAGTCGATCCCGGTCGCCCAGACACGGCAATATGTCGAAGAGGTGGTCGCCTCTTACTGGATCTATCGTCAGATCATGGGCAAGCCGTCAAAGACCCTCGCCCTCGCCGCATCGGATTCCAAGATCGTCGATATTCTGGCGGATAAGTAGCTTTGTATTTAACGCCGAAGCCGGTTTGATCCGAAAAATCGGGTCCGCTTTGGCGATATGCTCAGTAATCACAGATTTCACAGATTTGCGCCCCGCGCCGATGCGCATGTGGCTCTATGTGATCTGCCCATTGAAACGCCGCAATCTGTGAAATCTGTGTAATCTGTGGTTTATCTACGTCTTCTTCACCGGCGGCTTGGGCGGGAAGCCCAGAAGGTACAGCACAAAGCCGCCTGCCTTACCGAACAGCGACAGATACCAGCTCCCCTTGCGGAAGCGCTCGCCATTGGTGGTCAGCGACACCGGAATGGGTCGCAGGCGCGCCCGGCCCAGAGCCAGGTCGATGCTCAGGTCTTCAAACGCCACCTGATCCTTGTAGCCGCCCACGGCGTCATAAAGGGCGCGCGACAGGAACAGGCCGTGATCGCCCGACGGAATGGCCAGCCAGCGTGAATTGAAGGCCACCACCTCGGCCCAGAAGCTGGCGAACCAAGATGGGTCGTCGAAGGCCAGCCGGAAATAGCCGGCGCGCAGCGGAAAATGCTTCATGTGGTCGCGCACATGGTCCATCCAGCCGTCGCCCAGAAGCGAATCCGAATGCAGGATCATAAGCCAGTCACCTTTGGCCGCCTTACACCCCTGCCACAGTTGCAGGCCGCGCCCCGCGTCGGCGTGCAGCACCGTACAGCCCGTGGATTCAGCGATTTCCAGCGTCGCGTCTTCGGAGCCGCCATCGACGATGATCACTTCTTTGATCAGGCCTTCGACCACCGCCGGAACCAGCGCGCCCAGTGTGCGCACCAGTGTGGCTTCGGCATTGAGGGTGGGAATGACGACAGAGATCAAGGCAATTACCGCGAAAAGACGCCGACCAGCTCGACATGGCCGGACCACAAGAACTGATCTATAGGCGTCACCCGATCCAGTTGAAAGCCCGCCTCAGTCAAAATTTTGGCGTCGCGGGCAAAGGTCTGAATATTACAGCTCACGCCGACGACGCGCGCCACCTGTGAGCGGGCGATCTGCTGCGCCTGCGCCTCGGCCCCGGCGCGCGGCGGATCGAAGACCACGGCGTCCCAGCCGGCCATTTCTTCGGCCACCACCGGCGCGCGGAACAGGTCGCGCGCTTCGACCGTGATTGGTTTCAGGCCCGGCGCGCGGCCAATGGCGGCCTTAAGCGCCCGCACCGCCCCACCCGCACCGTCAGCCGCATAGACGGATGCCGTTTCGGCCAGCGGAAAGGTAAAGGTGCCCGCCCCACAGAACAGGTCCGCTACGCGTTTGGTCCCCGCCACCGCGTCCTTGACCAGCGCCACCATATCGGCCTCAGAGTGGGGAGACGCCTGCAAAAACGAGCCGGCCGGCAGGTCCACCGTGGCGCGGCCAAAGCGCACGCTGGGCAGATGCGACTGATAAAGGATGTCATCGGCCATCGAGATACGCGCCAGACGGATGTCCGACGACTGCGCGATCAGAGCGATCTCCATGCGCGCCTGCGCGCTCAGACCGCCGCTCTTGCTGCGCTCAATGCCGCGCACATCCACATCCAGCCCGGTATCGGAGACGGTCACCGACAGTATGGGAGCGGATTTCGGATGCTCAAACAGGTGCGCGGCGATTTCGGTCAGGGTAGGTATAGCGGCAATCAGGGCCGGATCGGCGATGGGACAGACTTCGATCTTCACCTGATCCCACGAACGCCGCCGTTTGTAACCCAGCTCGGTGCGCACCGTGTTGCCCTGACGATACTGTTTGGCGTGCAGGCCGACGCGACGGCGTGTCGCGGGCGGTGTAGTCAGAATGGGCGCGATTTCGGTTTCCAGCCCCGCGCGGCGGAGCACGGTCTCGACGTTGGCGCGCTTCCAGTCGCTATAGACCGACATCTCCCAGTGCTGCAGGCTGCACCCGCCGCACTGGCTGAAATGCGGACAGACGGGGGCAACGCGCTGAGCGGACGGAGTCACCACCCCTATAAGGCGTGCATGGCCCTCCTTGGGCGGGGAGGCTCGTACGGTCTCGCCGGGCAGGGTCAGGGGCACGAACACGCCGTCCGCCGTCACGCCGTCGCCCTGAAAGCCGACTTTTTCGATGGTAAGGGTCACATCAGTCATGGGCGGCTAATAGAGTAGATGGAGCCCAAAGCTGAACAAAAATTTTGGAAAAAGTTATGTGCCGCGTCAGGCCGCCCTCCCCGCTCCTGGCACAGGCAGGTCAGTTACCTATTGATCTGTAGACCATTTTCGGAAAACAGCAGCCTGAACGGCCCGCAAAAGAAAATGCCAAGATGAACGAACATGAACAGGGTTCTCAAAAACCGTTCAGGTTGGGGGGCCTATAAAGGTCCTCATCAACGACGGGCTGACCCGCCGCGGAATTGAGATAAACCCGAAAGGATGCTCACCATGACCAAGTTCAACACCACGAAAAAGATCTTCCTGTCGGCCGTGGCCTCGGCCATGGTTCTGAGCGCCGGTCTGGCCGGCACCGCTTCGGCCTATGACCGCTACGACCGTTATGAGCGCCGCGGTTATTCGGAAGCCTGTGCCGAGCGCAAGACGAATAACAAGACCAATGGCGCGGTTCTAGGTGCCGTCGCTGGTGCCGCCGTCGGTAATGGCGTCTCGGCCCGTAATTCGCGCACCGAAGGCACTATTCTGGGTGCCGTCGTCGGCGGCCTGATCGGGGCCAAGGTCGGCTCGGACAATACTCAGTGCCAGTACTACGGCAGCCGCGACCGTTACGATGACCGCTATGAGCGTCGCGACCGCTACGACCGTTATGATCGCCGCGATCGCTATGACGACCGTCGCGACCGTTACTAACCGTTTCGAGAACCCCTCCCCATTCTCTGATTTCAGAGGATATCCGGGTCCACTGACGCCCTGCACCTTCCCCCCTTGGTGCAGGGCGCTTTTTTAGTTGGTCCCTTTTTTCTGGTTCCAGGCGAAGGCCTTGGCCCCCCAATAGTTCCACACACCGCTTAGTAGTGCCGCCGAAATGCCGGCCGCGAACCAGTGGATACCGAAATAGTCCTTCAGCAGGATCGCCACCCCCAGGCTGAGCAACGCCCCTATGGAGCAGGCGAAATAGAAGCCCAGCAGACCGGTAAGCATCGGCCAGCCCCTCAGACGCTTGTCGCGGAAGGTCAGGACATTGTTGATGTAGAAGTTCCACGTCATCGACAGCCAGATGGCCAGACCGTAGTTGATAATGTCGTCGTAGCGCACCTGATAGCGATAGAGCGGCAGGCCGCCATCAACACGCAGCAGCGAATGGCTAAGCGCCAGAATAATGGCATAAACAAACGCGCCCGACACGCCGACCAGCCCGAACAGCACGAAGCGCGCGGAGATAAGACCGTTGGTGGCCTTTTCGACCAGCAGCGCCCCCAGATCGAGCACGACGCGGATATCGAGCTTGGATTCGCCGCCCTGACGCTGACGCAGCGACGCCTTCACCTCACCGAAGCGCGGGCGCACCTTGGTGGAAGCCACCAGATCGACCAGAATCTTGAAGCCCACCCCGGTCAGGTTGGGTCGCGCGGTTTCGTACCAGTCGCGCGTCATCATAAAGCAGCCGCTCATCGGGTCGGTCAGGGGCGCTTTCAGCACCAGACCGGTGGCCAGCGTCGCCGCCTTTGAGCCCAGATCACGGATAAAGCTCAGGCCCGTATCCGTCTTGCCGATATAGCGCGAGGCGCAGACCAGGTCCTTGTCGCCTTTGAGGATCATGTCAGCCAAAGCGCGAATGGCCACCGGGTCGTGCTGACCGTCACCGTCCATAATCCCCAGCACGCGGCCGCGCGCCATATCCCAGCCGCGGATAGCCGCGGACGACAGGCCGCGTTCACCCTTGCGCACATAGAGGCGCACGCGGGGATCGCTCTTACCCAGATCGCTCACTTCGGCAGCGGTATTGTCCTTCGAATCGTCATCGACGACGAGGATTTCATAGTTGAGGCCGCTCAGGTGCTCGGCTATCTCGGAGATCACGCTGCGGATGGCCGCGCCTTCGTTCAGCGTGCAGATGATAAGGCTGAGATCGGGCGCGGCGGCGTCCGGGGCTTTGTCAGCGGCAAAATTTGCGTCTGGCAAAAACAACTCCTGAAACTTATGGTGCAGGCCTGTGGCCGTGTGGGTCGCGGTATATAACAAACTTTTGATTTGGCATAGCGGCATCAAAATGGCGCGACGCCGACGCGGCCTTGAGCGGAGGTCGGCGGGCTTTTTGAGGTGTGAATGAAACGGTTTCCCCCGGCGCTGCGTATCGGATTGATTGTCTTCGTCTTTTTCCTGCCCCTGCTCTCCGGCGTGTTGGGCAAGATCGCCAAATCCCACGCTTGGTTCGGTGATTACCGCGCCGTGGCCTGTGGCGCGCAGAAGATCATCGACGGCGGCGCGCTGTATGATCTCAACCTCAAATGCGCGGCGATGGAGGGCACGACGGCGGTCTATGTCTATCTGCCTGTCGTCGCCGAAGCCTTTGCCGGCGTGATTCGCCTGATCGGTCAGGACGGCCTGATCTGGCTCTACGGCGCGCTCTACGTCCTCAGCCTGGTGGTATTGCTCGGCGGCGCCTACTTTTCACCTCCCCTGCAAAGCGGGGGAGGTGGCGCGCAGCGCCGGAGGGGGCTTACAGACACTGATACCCCCTCCGTCTTCGCCGCCTCCGGCATCGAATCCACCTCCCCCGCTGTCGCAGGGGAGGAGAAACTTCACCCCACCCTGCTCGACAAGATTCCCTTTGCCGCCTTCCTGACCGGCAGCGCCGTGGTGTGGGGCAATATCGCTGTTCTGTGCCACGCGGCGGTGCTGGCCTCAGCGATGGTCGCCAAGCGCTATCCGTTGCTGTTCGCCGCCGTAGTCGCCCTGTGCGGCGTCATCAAGCCGGTCTTCCTCACCTATCTGCTGGTGCTGCTGTTTATCGACCTGCCCCTATGGAAGCGCCTCGGCTGGTCCGCCGTCGCCGCCATAGCCGGGCTTTTGCCAACCGTCCTGTTTGCCACCGAAGGCTCTGCCCTGTCGCAAAGCTGGCGCGCCACCTTGTCGGGCTTTGTCTATACCACCACGCCGGGCGAAAGCTTTTATGGCTGGCTGGGCCTGATGGGGCTGCGCGGCGACAGTGTGGGGGCCAATCTGGGCTGGCTGGTCTTTGCGGGTCTGATGGCGTTGAGTGGCCTCGCCATCGCCGAAGGGCTGAAATTCGACACGCGCGCCCGCATCTGGCTGGGCCTCAGCCTCGGGGTCCTGACCATTCCGCGCCTGATGTCGCAGGACGTTTTCCTGATCGGCGTCGGTCTGGCCTATATCGCGCTTTACAGCCCGTCCCTCATCGCAACCTCTAAACCGCTGAGCGTCCTGAAGGACCGCGGCCGCACGATTCTGACCGTCATCTGCGTCTTTTGTCTGATCGGTGGCGCGGCCGAACTGGGCGATTTCACCACGCGCATCAGTACGTTGTTGCTAAGTCTTTACGTGCTGGCTGCGGGGGTCCTGACCTTCGCCCAGCGCCGCGACGCCATCCTCACCGCTCTCCTGCTTCGCCCCCTGCCTCGAAAGTCTGCCCGTGTCCCTGACTGAATTTTTCCGCAAGCCCCGCCCCGACGCCCTGACGTGGTTGCAGGCGCATACGCAGAAAAAATCCACCCGCTTCTGGTTCCTCTTCCTGATCAGCTTTTCCGTGGTCAGCCACCTGCTGGGGCGTCTGGTCAAGGGCAAGTGGTGGATGAACGACTTTGACGCTCTGATCTGCGGGGCGGACTATATGCGGCGCGGTCTGTCGCCCTATGCCTATGAGCCGGCCTGCGAAGGCCTCAAGGCGGCGCCCTACGTCTATGCGCCGCAGATTGGTGAATTCCTGCGCCCGATTATCGAAGTGACGGGGCTGACCGGGGCGCGCTGGCTCTATGCGCCGTTTCTGATAGCTGCCCTGCTGGTCATTGCGTGGTATGGGCTGAAGCGCAGCTTCCCCAACCTGCCGATGCATATCCGCCTGCTGGGCTATACGATCGTCTCCGGCTCAGCGGTATCGTGCGGCAATATCGCCGTCATCTGCCACGCCGCCGCCATCGGCACAGCGCTGATGATCCGCCGTACCCGCCTGCCCTTCCTGTTGGTCGTGCTGCTGTCGTCGATCATCAAGCCGGTCTTCCTCACTTATCTGATCGTACTGATGTGCGACGCAAGGCCTTTGCGCTCGCGGCTTTTTTGGTCCGCCGCCGGGGCCGCCATCGGCATCGGCCTCTATGTGTGGATCAGCCGCACCGCTGGCCCGCTGTATGAGGTGTGGCAAAAGACCATTTACGACATCACCCTGATCGAACAGCCGGGCTATACCCTGCTCGCCTGGGCCGAATGGGTCGGCCTGACCATTGATCATCCCGCCACCCTGATCGCCTTTGCCGTCTATTTCCCGATCATGGCGCTGGCCGGGCTTCTGTTGTGCGATCTCGGTAAGCTGAGCCTCGATACGCGCATCCTGATCGGGCTTGGGATGGCGCAACTGATCAATCCGCGCATGATGTCCTACGACATGCTGTTCCTGCCGACCATGCTGGCCGCCGTCGTCATGGTGGCGCGCGATTACGGCGAGCGCACCTTTTCTCAGGTGTCGTGGACGTTTTTGTGGATTGGCGTCGCGGGCTTTTTCATGGCGGTTTTGCCGATCAAGGACTTCAAACCTGCCGACATCATGTCCCCGGCCTTTGTCGCCCTTGTCTTGTGGGTCAGCCTGATCGTGATCCGGAAAAACAAGGATGTTATCCAGCAGACCCTGAAAAATCCCAAGCCTTTCCTAGGTGATATTTTACAGGGACGCCTATAGACCCTGACACCAAAAAAGGCCGGAAACGACATCTTTGCCCCGGTTTTGCCACGACTGCGAACCGCTGGACACAGAGGCTCCTTAGTTTCATCCACATGAGCGGCGACCTGTCTTTTCTTTCGATACAGAGAGAAAAGTTATGGCCCCCAATCCCCGCCTGACGCATCTGCCCCCGCTGTGGTGGGGTATTCTATGTTCGCTTCCGGTTATGGGGGGGCTGGCCGGGCGTTTTGTGCGGGGTACGCCGGGCTTTGAAGACTTCGATGCCGTCACCTGCGCGGGCCTGACCCTGCTGAAAGGCGGCAATCCTTACGACCTCACCCCGGCCTGTGCGGGGTTGAAAAGCGCAACCTTTGTCTATGCGCCGCCCGTTGTCGAAGGCGTGGCCTTTGTGATCGGGCATCTGGGGGCCGATGGCTACCGGCTGCTGTTTGGTGGTTTGTGGCTGCTGGCGCTTTGCGGGCTGAGCGCCTATGCCGTCAAATTCGCGCTGCCGGAGGTCGATATCCGGCTGAAACTGCCCCTGCTGGCCCTGTTTACCGGCGGCTGCATCGCCTGCGGCAATATCGCCATCCTGCTGCATGGCTTGGTGCTGTTGGGAGCGCTCAGCCTGCCACAACGGGTGTGGCCGTTTGTGCTGACCGTCACCGTCGTCAGCCTGATCAAACCCGTCCTTCTCACCTATCTGATCGTTCTGGCCTTTATGGACCGACCCCTGCGCTGGCGCCTCGGCTGGACGGCGGCGGGCGTCGTGGCGGGCCTGAGCCTCAGCCTGTGGGTGTTGCATAGCCCTTCGCCCCTTACACCGCTATGGAAAGACACCCTATCGCAGGTGGTGCTCAGCGACCAAACGGGCATCAGCTATTTCGGCTGGCTGCACAGTTGGGGCATGGACAGCACTGCGCCTGCGGCCCTGTCGCTTCTGCCTGTGGTGATGGGGACGCTGGCCCTGTCGGGACTGGCTATAGCGGAGTTAGGGCAGCTCCGCCCAAGGGAACGGCTGGTGCTGGGTCTGGGGCTGGCGCAGTTGCTCAATCCGCGTCTGATGGATTACGATCTGCTCCTGGTGGTGCCTTTTGGCGCGCTGCTGGCGCATCTGGTCGCGCGGCAGGGCGGCCGCTGGGCCAGCATCAGCATGTGGGGGCTGATCGGCCCGTCGGGGAGTATTCTGGTGCTGAACGAGGTCGAGCAGCGCGCCATCCTGCCCGTGCCCCTGACCCTGCACCTGATCACCCTTACCACCGTCGCGCTGGCCGGCACGCTGGCCTTTCGACAGCGGGCGCAGGTGGTTGCTGCCGTGGCGCGCCTCTTGCCGCAGCGGGGCAGACGCCTGCCGCCCCTGCCCGCCGCGGAATGAAAAAAGCCCCCGAATGAAAAAAGCCCCGGTGTGCGCCGAGGCTTTTGGTTAGAGGGCCGCTTTCAGCCGTTCCAGCGCCGCCGACAGGCGGGCCTTGCCGTCCTCGGCGTCTTTCAGGCGTTCCTGATTCTCGGTGATCACCTCTTCCGGGGCCTTTTTGACAAACTCCGGGTTGTCGAGCTTGCGCTTGGTGCCCTCGATCGTCTTGTCAAAGGCCGCGATGTCCTTGGCCAGACGCGCCGCCTCAGCCTTGAGGTCGATAAATTCGGCGACGCTGAGGTTACCGGTCGCCTCGGCGATCACGAAGGGCACTGAGCCCACCGGGGCCGTTTCGGCCACGCCGACCTCACCCAGACGCCCCAGGAATAGGATAAGGTCGCGGTGCATGGTCAGCCAGCCTTGAGTCTGCGGCCCCGCCCCGGTGAGGGTGAGCGGCACCTTGGCCGAGCCCGGCACGTTCATTTCTGAACGCACGCTGCGCACTTCGGAAATCAGGTTGATCAGCCAGTTGATCTCGGTATCCGCCGCGGCATCAATGGCCGCCGCGGCATAGACCGGCCATTGTTCGACGATCAGGGCCTTGGCGCGGCCATCCGTAGCCGCCCACAGTTCTTCGGTGATGAAGGGCATGACCGGATGCAGCAGGATCAGGCACTGATCCAGCACCCACGCCGTCATGGCGCGGATTTCGGCCTTGGCCTCGGCATCTTCGCCATTGAGGATCGGCTTCGACAGTTCGACGTACCAGTCGCAGACGACGTTCCACACGAATTTATACAGGGCATTGGCCGCGTCATCGAAGGCGCAGGCTTCCAGCGCTTCGGTGACGATCTTCACCGTCTTGTGCGTCTCGCCGCGTATCCAGCGGCTGAGCGTCAGCTTGACCGACGACGGGTCGAAACCGGCCACCGCCGCGCATTCGTTCATCTGGGCAAAGCGGTGGGCGTTCCACAGCTTGGTGCCGAAATTGCGATAACCTTCAATGCGTTGCTTAGCCAGCTTGATGTCGCGGCCTTGCCCCGACATGGCGCTCAGGGTGAAGCGCAGGGCGTCGGCACCGAATTCGTCGATCAGGACCAGCGGGTCCATCACATTGCCCTTCGACTTCGACATCTTCTGGCCCTTCTCGTCACGAACAAGGGCGTTGATAAAGACGCGCTGGAACGGGGCCTTACCGGTAAAGTGCAGGCCCATCATCATCATGCGGGCGACCCAGAAGAAGATGATGTCGAACCCGGTGACCAGCGTGTGCGTCGGGTAGAAGCGCTCCAGATCGCGCGTCTGTTCCGGCCAGCCCATGGTCGAAAACGGCCACAAAGCCGACGAGAACCAGGTGTCGAGAACGTCTTCGTCTTGGCGCAGCTCAACACGCTCAAGTATGTTATTGGTGCCATCTTTCCAAGCCAAGCCCGCCTTGTCAGGCTGCTTAGCAAGGCTCACTTCAATTTCTGAACCGTAATATCCTTTAGCTTGCTCAAGTAATTCTTCTTCGGTTTCAGCAACAAATATTTGACTATACCAAGTGGACATATCATCAAAATTTGCATTTTTGTCTGGACCAAACCACGCCGGAATACGGTGGCCCCACCAGAGCTGACGTGAGATGCACCACGGTTCGATATTGCGCAGCCACTCAAAATACGTCTTTTCCCAGTTCTTCGGCTCGAACACCGTGCGGCCATCTTCGACGGCGGCCAGCGCCTCCTTGGCCAGCTCACCGGCATTGACATACCACTGATCGGTCAGGAAGGGTTCGATGACCACGCCCGACCGGTCGCCGTGCGGCACCATGTGCTTGGTCTTTTCGATAGCTTTCAGCCAGCCGTCTTGTTCGGCGCGGGCGATGATGGCCTTGCGCGCCGCGAAACGATCCAGACCGCGATAGGCTTCGGGCACCTCGTCGTTAAGGGTGGCGAACGGCGTCAGAATATTGATCAGCGGCAGGTTATGGCGCTTGCCGACTTGAAAATCGTTGAAATCGTGCGCCGGAGTGATCTTCACCGCGCCGGAGCCCTTGGTCGGGTCGGCATAGTCGTCGCCCACGATGGGGATGCGACGGCCTGTGATCGGCAGGATGACCTCTTTGCCGATCAGGGCCTGATAGCGTTCATCGTCCGGATGCACGGCCACGGCGGTATCGCCCAGCATCGTCTCCGGGCGCGTCGTCGCCACGACGATATAGTCGCGCGTTTCCAGCGTTTCATGACCCTCTTCGTCCTTGACCGGATAGTCAAAGGTCACGCCGTCAGCCAGTGGGTACGCAAAGTGCCAGTAGTGGCCATCGACCTCCTTCTGCTCGACCTCAAGATCGGAGATGGCGGTCTGGAAATGCGGGTCCCAGTTGACCAGCCGCTTGTCGCGGTAGATCAGGCCTTCCTTATAAAGCTGAACAAAGACCTTGCGCACGGCGGCCGAGAGGCCCTCGTCCAGCGTAAAGCGTTCGCGTGACCAGTCGCACGACGCCCCCAGACGGCGCAATTGCCCCTGAATGGTGCCGCTGCTTTCGGCCTTCCACTGCCACACCTTTTCGACAAAGGCTTCGCGGCCCATATCGCGGCGGCCGACATTACCGGCGGCGGCCAGTTGACGCTCGACCACCATCTGCGTGGCGATGCCCGCGTGGTCCGTGCCGGGCAGCCACAGGGCCGCTTTGCCGCGCATCCGCTCAAAGCGCATCAGCACGTCCTGAAGGGTGTTGTTCAGGGCGTGGCCGATATGCAGGCTGCCCGTCACATTGGGCGGCGGGATGACGATGGAAAAGGGTACGGCGCCTTCGTCATCGCTCGGCTTGAACGCACCGGACGTTTCCCACATCTCATAGAGGCGCGGTTCAACGGTTTTGGGGTCGAAGGTCTTTTCCAGCATGGTCTTTTCGCGTGTAAGCTTGAAACAGAAAGAGCGGCGTCCTTAGCATAGGACACCGCTCCGGTAACAGGTAAAAAAGCGTTTTGCGCTTAACGGCGCGCCTGGCGGGCCAGACGCTCGACTTCCTCACGCACCGCCGTTTCGACGATGGCCGACAGGTTGCCGTCCAGCCAGTCTTGCAGCATCGGACGCAGGATTTCGCTCAGCAGGTCTTCGATGGTACGGCCTTCGCGCGGCAGCAGGCTGGCGCTGGTCAACTGACCAAAGGCAGACACGGCGCTCTGCACCGTACGCTCGGACACGAGGTGCGACGTGGCGTCGTAATCGACGCGCGGAGCGGGCTTCGGCGCGGGCTTGGGGGCCACAGCGACCGGTTCCGGATCAAAGGCGTCAATATCGCCGATCGACACAGCCGGCTTAGGCGTCGCCACCGGTGTCGTCAGCTCCAGCACGTCTTCCTCTTCGACTTCCGGCTCATCTTCCGGTTCGTCAAAGGCGACCTCGGGTTCAGGCTCAGCCGCGACGACTTCGGGCTCAGGCGCAGGCTTCGCCTTTTCTTCCGGCGCATCGTCCTCGGAAATGATCCGGCGGATCGAGGCGAGGATTTCCTCCATCGTGGGTTCGTGGGCGGTTTCGGACATGTCGGTGAATCACTCGAAAAGGATAGTCTGTGCCATAAAGACACGGCTCAGGGGTTTTTGGCAACTGTTAAGCGATCTTTATGCGCCCTATTTTCGCCTGACAGGCTCGTTCCCCGCCTGTCGGAATCATCAGGATAAGTGTGCGGCCAACAGGGTTAACAAAATTTGAAGCCCAACGGCAAAACAAAGGGCGGAAAGGTCTGAACCCTCCCGCCCGCATTGGCTCTGAACCTGTACGGTTCTTAGCGCGTTTTTACGATCTCACCCGACGAATCGGCAAGCCCGTCCAGCACACGCGCCACCGGCTCCAGAGGCGTCGCGCCCTTGTTCTTGACCGCGTCAAAGTTTTTAGCCGGATCGTAGATTTCAGCCTGCGGCATCAGGGTGCGGGCTTCGAGGTCGCCCATGACCGCCAACACCTGAGAGGCAGCGACGTATTCGGCACGCTGGGCATTGATCAGCGCCAGTTGCGCCTGACGCAGTTCCTGCTCGGCATTCAGCACTTCGATATTGGTGCGTAAGCCCACCTGTTGCTCGTACTTGACGCCTTCGGCCGCCACGGTGGCGGCGCGCACCTGCTCCTGATTGGCCTGAGTCGCCGTGCGGGCGGCGGCCATATTGGCCCAGGCGGTCGAAACGTTCTGCACCACATTGCGGCGGGCCAGCTCGACGCTGATCTTCTGCGCCGTATAGCCTTCGGTGGCCTGACGCAGGCGCGACGAATTATAGCCTGCGCTAAACAGCGGCATGGTGAAGCGCAGGGTGGCCGTGGCCGCGTCGCGCTTGTCCAGATCCTTGAAATCACTGGTCGGCGCGCTGGTTGCGTAACCGGCCCCCAGGGTGACACGCGGGCCCAGACCCGACTTGGCCAGCGACACGCGGGCGCGGGCGGCGGCTTCGGCCCACTTGGCGGCGCTTAAGGACGGGTTGTTGGCTTCGGCGCGATCCAACGCGGCGTCAAACGTGACGGGCAGGTTGGGCAAACCTGGCACAGGATCGAGCGCGGTGGGGGTCTGACCGACAATGGCCACGTATTGCGCGCGGCTACTGTCGAGTTGGGCGCGGGCTTGCGCCAGCGACGCTGACGAAGCGGCCAGACGGGCTTCGGACTGCGCCACATCGGTACGCGTCAGTTCACCGGCTTCGAAGCGGGCCTTGGTCTCATCCAGCTGGCGCTTAAGCACATTATAATTTTCTTCGCCAATGCGCAGGGCCTCCTGATCGCGGCGCACAGCGGTATAGACGCTGATGACGTCGCTCAGGACCTGAGCCTCAACGGCGCGCAGGTCTTCGCGACCGGCATTGACATCGGCCTCAGCCGCCTTGACGCCCGACGACAGGCCGCCCGAGGCGAACAGGGTCTGATTGGCCGACAGGTTCAGGCCCGTCGAGGAGCGACCGGCCACGCCCGTCGGCACGTCGCTATAGTCCACGCTGGCCCCGGCGCTGAGCGTGGGCCCCAGACCGGAACGCGCCTGCACATAGGTCTCATCCGTGGAACGCTGCTGAGCGCGGGCCCGTTGCAGGGTCGGGTTATTGGCATAGGCCAGGGTAATGGCGTCGGTCAGCGATTCCGCGAAGGCCGAACCCGCCCCCAGCGTCAGAGCCGACACCGTCAAACCGGCCAGCAGGTACGCACGCAGTCCCTTACGGCCACCGGCAGGCTTGGACGAAAGCTTTAGCATCAAATGATTCCCTTGGTAAGGGCAGCGCCACCCCCCGCCCGGCGGCCTTTCGACCCCGCATTGCGATGCGTTGCTGCCTTTGAACTGGCGAACACACTGCCAGAAGCCAGAGGCTTTGGCGAGTTACGGTTTTTTCACCTACGCATTTCTTTGCGGTGCAGACCCAAAAAAGGGCCGCGGTGTAATGCCGCAGCCCCTTTGGATCGGTGATCAGATCGCCGTTTCGACTTAAAACACGAAGGCCGGGGCCTTGGTGAAGCCGGGCAGCACGGCGGTCGCCGCATTAAACACAAAGGCTTCGGACACACCAGCCTGAAGGCGGGTATAGACACGAGCCTCGCCCAAAGCGCCGCTGCGCACCACCACACCCAGGCGGCCATGCAGTTTCAGCGCGGCGAACCATTCGGCAGGGACTTCCTCAACCGCACCTTCGCTGACGATGATGTCGTATTCACCGGCGACGGGGGTCTTGAGGTCCTGCACCACCAGAGAGATGCCCAGCGCCTTCAGATAGGGTTCGACCACGGTCTGAACGCGGGCATCGGCTTCCTGAACCGTGACATCGAGACCGGCGTGCTTGAGCACAGCGGCGGCATAGGGCGCGCCGATGGCCAGCACCTTTTGACCGGCGACGGGCTTAAGCCCGTGCAACAGCTTGGCGAGGTCGCGCGGCAGCATCAGGGCGCGGCCCGGCGCGATCTGCGGCTCAACATCACCATAGGCGGCAAAGCCCTGCCCCGGCGCGACCAGACGCTCGCGCTCAATATGACGCATGGCCTTTTGCAGCGCGGGATCGGTGACGTCGTTCACCCGCACCTGAGATTCAACCATGTTCTGACGGGCGGCGAAGTAATCCATCTGAGCCTCGAAGCAAATACACTACAGGAGTCGTGTCCTTATCCTGCGCTTATAGGCGTTTGCAAGGCGCGCTTCAATGCACCGCACACCCCCGTTTTGCATTTTTCAGGAAAAGTGACAGCGTTCACGGTCGGGGCACGCTGACCGCAAGCCCTGCGCAACCCTTGCGATCCCAAATTCAAAAATTCTGTATATAAACCGTGACAATCCCATTGCAGCCGCAGGGCCGATCTGATAGCTGAGCCTACCGCTATTTTAGTGAGGCCTGATGGCGGAGCGGTTACGCAGCGGATTGCAAATCCGTGTAGCCCGGTTCGACTCCGGGTCAGGCCTCCAAATCTCCCCAAAAATTGAACTACGCCGCGCGCAGGGACTGAATGAAGGCTTCGATCTGCCCTTTCAAATCACCGGCCACGGCCTGCACCGAGCGGGATTCGAGCGAGACGGTGCCCGCCGCCTGATCGGTAGCGGCGGCGACGTGGCGCACCGCGTCGATGTCGCGGCCGACGCTCTGCGCCCCCGAGGCCAGGGCATCCACCGTGCTGGCAATATCTCGCGTAGCCGATTGCTGGGCACTGACCGCTTCGGCAATGCCGTCGGCCGAGGCGCGCAGTTCCTGAATGACGCCGACGATGTGGCCGATGGCCTCTACGGCCTGCGTGGTGTCCGACTGGATGTGCGTCACCTTGTCCGTGATGTCGCGGGTGGCCTTTTCGGTCTGTTGCGCCAGCGTCTTGACCTCCGAGGCCACGACGGCAAAGCCTGCCCCCGCCTCACCGGCGCGCGCCGCTTCGATGGTAGCATTGAGCGCCAGCAGATTGGTCTGACGCGCGATCCCGGAAATAATGTCCACGACGGCGCTGATTTCCTCAGCACTGCGGTTCAGGCGGCCCATGATCTCGGAGGTCGCCTCGCTTTGGCCCACGGCCTGCGCCGACACTTCGGACGAGGCGACAGCGGCCTGAGCAATGTCTGAGGCGCTGCTTGACAGGCCCTGCACGGTTTCCGCAACGTGATGCGCCTGCCGCGAGGTGGCCTCGGCCGTGGCGGTGACGTTTTCAATGCGCGAAACGGCCCCCTTGGCCTGTTCGCTCATGGTTTCGGCGGAGTCGGTCATGGCTTCGGATGAGCGGCTCAACCCGACGATCAGGGCCGAGACCTGCGCATGCAGGCGCTCTCCCATCTCCTGAAGCGCCTTTTGACGCTCCTGCGCCAGCACCTCGGCACGGCGGGCGTTTTCCGCCTCCAGCGCGATCAGGGCGCGGCCATTGCCCCGGAAGATTTGTAAGGCCCGCGCCATGGCACCGATTTCGTCCGAACGCTGCGCTCCCTCGACCTCGGCTTCAAAGTCGCGCTCGGCAAAGCGCGACATCAGGCGGCTCATGCGCTCCAGCGCGCTGAACACCTCACGGTCAAAATAGACAATGGCCACCAGCCCGGCCAGACCGACTCCAATCGCCACAACCCAGATACCGGCCCGGAAGGTTTCCGCCGCCGCCAGCAACGGGCGCAACTGCGCCTCGCTTTGCGGGGCCGTGGCCAGCGTCGCCTGAAGGCCGCTGATCACCGCCCCCTCGTGCCCCAGTGCCACAGCGGTCAGCGAAGCCAGCAGAAGAAGGAACAGGGCGAAGAGGCCCCGGATACGGGCCTTGATGGGCGGCAGGGTCACGGCGGCATCTTTCAACGAAAAAGAGAGATGTCGCCATGCAAGCGGATAGCGGTTAACAAGCCGTTGCAACGGACGCAAAAACCGCCGAAATCGGCGTAACGCGAGTCTTTATATTAACCCTTCATTAAGGCAAATCGGGTCAACTCAGCCTGTCTTTGCTTTTTTGAAGACACCCACCATCACCAAACTTTTCAACCCGGTCTTCTGGCCGGGTTTTTCTTTGGGTTGAACAGGGCGCGATACAATAAAGAAGGCCCTGCGCGCGGAGCGGCAGGGCCTTGTCTTTGTAGCTGGCTCCCCGGGCAGGATTCGAACCTGCGACCAATCGATTAACAGTCGATTGCTCTACCGCTGAGCTACCGAGGAATGTTTCACCAGCGAGGAGGCGGCCTATAGCAAGGCTTGGGGGACGATGGCAAGCCTAAAGCTGAAATTTATCCACGAGATTGCGCAAATAGCGATCACGGCACATCAGGCGGCGCGCAGGATCACGCGGTTGCGGCCCGACTGCTTGGCCTCATAGACGGCTTCATCGGCGCGCTTGATAAAAGCTTCCAGCGTGTCGCCAAGCCCCAGCAGGGACGACACTCCGACCGACACGGTGACATCCAGGGTGCGGCCGTCAGGCAGGCTGAAAGGCGCTTCGGCTACGGCCTGACGCACGCGCTCGGCAATGGTCTGCGCCGCGTCGGCGGGCGTGTCGGGCATCAGCACCACGAACTCTTCGCCCCCCAGACGGCAGGGCATGTCGATGGCCCGCACGTTCTGGCTGACGCGGCGGGCAAACTCTTTGAGCACCTCGTCACCGGCATCGTGGCCAAAGCCGTCATTGACGCGCTTGAAGTGGTCGATATCGAGCAGCAGCAGCGACACCGGGTCATCGGTTTTCAGATGCCGGCGCATCAGTTGCGTCAGTTGCAAATCCATAAAGCGGCGATTGTTCAGTCCCGTCAGCGGATCGGTCACGGCCAGCTCCAGCGAGCGGTCGAGACTGGCGCGCAGGAAGTCGGCATAGCGCTTGCGGCGGATCTGCCCCCGCGCCCGCGCCAACAGCTCCTGAATATCCACCGGTCGCGGCAACACGTCGCTGACGCCCAGTTCCAGCCCCTTGAGCAGGGTCGGGCGTTCATCGGGATTGAACAGGCCCAGCACCGGTAACTGCCGCGTCAGTTCGGACGAGCGCAGATGCGCCACAAAGCGCAGCGGATCGAAGTCACGCGCCGCCAGGTTCAGCACCAGCAGGTCCACACGGCCCAGAGCGATTTTCAGCGCCGCCTTCGGATCGGTTTCGTAGGCGCAGCGATGCTGTTCACCCAGCGCCACCATCAGGCGTTCGGCCTGACGCACCTGATCATCGAGAATCAGCACATTGCCTGGCGCCGTCATCTGACGGTGCAACTGGTTAGCGTCGATCAGGCCCATGCGGCGCGACGACTGTTCGCGCTGACGCAGTTCGTCGGACAGGTGCTTGAGCCGCACCAGCGCCTTCAGCCGCGCAAACAGGATCACGTCATCCAGCGGCTTGGTCAGAAAGTCATCCGCCCCGGCCTCAAGCCCGGACAGGCGGTCGTCACGCCCGTCCAGCGCCGTGACCAGAATAATGGGGATGTGCCGCGTTTCGGCCAGTTCTTTGAGCTGGCGCGTCACCTCATAGCCATCGACGCCCGGCATCATGACATCCAGCAGGATGATATCTGGCTGTTCAATAATGGCCGTCTCGATGGCTTCCTGCCCCGAATGGGCGGTCACCACGTCGTAATAGTCGGCCTCCAACTTGGCCTGTAGCAGGCGGACATTGGCCGGAATATCATCAACGACCAGAACCTTGGCTGTCATTGCGCCCTACCCCAGATAGCGGCGAACGGTATCGAGGAAGTGCGAAACGGAGATGGGCTTTGAGATATAGGCCTCGCAGCCGCCTTCGCGGATACGCTCCTCATCGCCCTTCATGGCAAAGGCGGTCACGGCCACAACCGGAATGTGCGACAGCTCATCGTCTTCCTTGAGCCACTTGGTGACTTCAAGGCCGGAAATTTCCGGCAACTGAATATCCATCAGAATCAGGTCCGGACGGTGCTTGCGCGCCAGCGACAGGGCCGACAGCCCCTCACCGGTTTGCAGCGTCTCATAGCCCTGCGCATCGAGCAGATCATGAAACAGCTTCATATTCAGTTCGTTGTCCTCAACAATGAGAACCTTTTTCGCGCTCATAAGCCTGTATTCCGTGTGGGGGTCGCGATTCGCGGCACCGCGTGTCACTGGGCCACACCCTACCCGAACTGTCTTAAGCCGAGGTGAAGGGGATGGAAACAAAGTGTAAATGGCCGTATCGACGCCTCGCGCCGGAATGCCTATAAGCGGGGCCTTATACCAAGGGTCATTGAAAATGACTCTTGGTATGCCATTCGAGAATGTCTCATCTCACTGACACGTATGAGACAGTCTCGTGTCTTCAACGGCCGGATGCGGTCAGCATCTTCGACCGTTGGTATTATTTGCAGGAGACCGAATCCATGTCGAAGATCGAAGCCCGCCTCCAGGAACTGGGGATCACCCTGCCCGTCCCGGCCGCCCCCGTCGCCAACTATGTGCCATTCGTGCGCAGCGGCAACCTGATCCACATTTCGGGTCAGATTTCCAACGATAACACTGGCCGTTACAAGGGCACGGTCGGCGTGGATGTCTCGCTGGAAGACGCCACCGAAGCGGCGCGCGTTTGCGGCATCAACCTGCTGGCCCAGATGAAGGCCGCCGTGGGTGACCTCGATAATGTGGTGCGTGTGGTCAAGCTGGGGGCCTTCGTGCAGGCCGGTCCGGACTTTTATGACGTGCCGCAGGTGGTCAATGGCTGCTCGAACCTGATGGTCGAGGTACTGGGCGAAGCCGGCAAGCACGCCCGCTCGGCCGTCGGCGTGTACAAGATTCCGCTGGGCTTTGCCGTCGAAGTCGATGCCGTGATCGAAGTGGCGGATCGTCGTTAACCGATTCAACCACGAACGGCACGAACCCCACGAACTCTGTGTTAAATCATCTTGTTCGTGATGTTCGTGCCGTTCGTGGTTTAACTTTCTTGCATACGCCTCCAGACGCCCTAGATTGGGGTCATGCCCGTGCCCGCCCTGACCGCTGACCTGCACCGCTCGATCAGTGAGATCGACCCCGCCGTCTGGGACGGGTTAAAGGGCGACGGCAACCCCTTCAACAGCCACGCCTTTCTCGAATCCCTCGAACAAACGGGCTGCGTCGGCGAAGACAGTGGCTGGGTGCCGCATCACCTCAGCCTGAGCGATGAGGCGGGCACGATCCGCGGCGTGATGCCGCTCTATCTCAAATACCATTCGATGGGAGAATACGTCTTCGACCATAGCTGGGCGCAGGCCTATGAACGCGCGGGCGGGCGCTATTACCCCAAACTGCTGTCCGCTTCGCCCTTCACGCCGGTGACGGGGACGCGGCTGTTGTCGCCCGAACCCGAGGTGCGCGCGGCTTTGATCCGCACGGCGGTGCAGCTTTGTGATACCAACGGCCTGTCGTCGTTCCACCTCAACTTCCCCACGCCGGACGAATGGGCGCTGATGGGCGAAGAAGGCCTGCTTTTGCGGCAGGATCAGCAATTCTGGTGGACCAATGATGGCTATCAGAGCTTTGACGATTTCCTCGCCGCCCTGTCGGCCAACCGGCGCAAGGTTATCCGCCGCGAACGCCGCGATGTGCAGGCCGCCCTGAGCCTGAAAATCCATAGCGGCCGTGACATCACGGAGGCGCATCTCGATCATCTGCACGCCTTTATCGAGGATACCTACGACCGCAAATGGGGCTCACCCTATCTGACGCGTGACTTCTTTTCGGTGATTACCGAGCGGATGCGCGACCAAATCGTACTGGTGTTCGCCTATGACGGCGCTCAGCCGGTGGCCGGGGCCATCAATTACCGCGGCGGTGACACCCTCTATGGCCGTCAGTGGGGGGCCCGGGTCGATGTGCCCTTCCTGCATTTCGAAGTCTGCTATTATCAGGCCATCGACTACGCCATCGCGCACGGGCTAAGCCGCGTCGAGGCCGGCACGCAGGGCGAGCACAAGATTTCGCGCGGCTACCTGCCCCACCCCGTCTATTCCGCCCACCATATCCGCGACCGCGCCCTGCGTGAGCCTGTGGCCCGCTATCTGGCGCAGGAACGCGCGGCCGTCGCAGCCCAGATGACCGAGTACGCGGCGGAACTGTCGCCTTTTAAGGCACGCGATCAGACATGAAAAAACCGCCGATGGGGAGACCGGCGGTGTTTTTTAGATAGGCGTGTCGCAGACGATCAGGCGATCGGCAGGCGGTGGGCACGGGCCCAAGCGACAACCAGTTGCGACGCAAAATTTACCAGGAATTTCATAAGGGTACTCTCTTTAGTTCGACGCCGAGCCGGGGGCGAAACCCAGGGCCAGAAGCGCATTCATAAAGCGTTCGATCAGCTTTTCCATTGTCAGTCCTCACACACAAAAAAGTTATGACAGCGCTGTCAATAGCACTTTTTGCACCTGCGAACAAGACCCTTGTCGTCACATTTGAAATTAAGATTTGTAACGCTTCGTGTGAGGCGCGAAAAACGAGCCGTAAACGCCTACACCCCTCTAAACCACGCCTCCAGATGAGTCAGGTCGTGACGCATGGCGGCCTCACGTTTGAGCGCCTCGGCGTCCTCGCCCCAGGTTTCTTTCTGGAAGGTTTCGCCGACGCGCGAGGCGGCAAAGGCCTCTTCAGCGCTCAAACGGCCCTTGTATAGCGCCAGAGCCAGAGCCACCGAACCCAGCAACGGAATGGCCGCCATCAGACCGGCCCGCACATAGACCGAGGCCGTGGTCAGAAGCGTTTTAACGCCTTCGATCGTCGCCACCGGCTGACCGCGCGCCATGATCGAGGTCTGCGGCACAAATTCAAGCGACAGCTCGCGTCTCAGCCAGTCGATGACCGGCCCCCAGGCCGCCTGTTCGCGGGCAATCAGGGCTTGCGGATAGTCGGACGGGTAGCAGACGAGATCGGTTTCGGCAAAGCGCGCCGCTTCGGCCAATGCCGCCTCAAGGCCGCTGTCCATGTGGTCGAGCGCCGCAAACCCCAGCCGCGTCAGGGGCATGGCGGTGAAATCGACCGTCTCTTCGACCGCTTCCCATTCACGCCCAACCAGCGCCGCCAGCGCGAAATTGGGCAGCACCAGCGTGGCCCCCTTCGGCGTTTTCACCGCACGGCCATCCAGCGTCACGCCATAGCCCGGTCCGTCGGCCTTGATCTCGACGGTCTTCCAGAAGCGTTTCGGCTTTGCGCCGATCTGATCACTGCGCTTTGATGGCGCTTCGGCCTTGTAGGTCATGCATAGCTCTCCTGTATACCTCCCCGGCTGGTTCAACGCGCGCAAAGCCCCCCTCCGTCTTTGACGCCTGAGCGGCGTCAAATCCACCTCCCCCGAAAAGTCGGGGGAGTAGAACTAGATTAAATCAACTCCGGCACAAACCGGTCAAGAACCGCGCCCAGTTCGCTGAAATCGTGGACAATGTGGTGCGCGCCGGCGGCCTCAAGCTCATCGACCGTGTGGAAGCCCCACGACACGCCAATGGCCTGCACCTGTGCCGAACGCGCCATGCGCATATCGTGCGTCGCGTCGCCAATCATCACCGCCTGATGCGTACCGACGCCCAGCGCCGTCAGATTGCATTGAAGCATGTGCGGATGCGGCTTGGACGGGCCGTCATCGGCGCAGAAGGTGACGTCAAACAGGTCGCCCCAACCGTGCTTTTCGACGATGCGCGTCACGCCGCGCCGCGAATTGCCCGTCGCCATACCGATCAGCCAGTTATCGTTTTTCAGCCGCTCCAGCGTCTCCTGCGCCCCCAGATACAGGGCCTCAGTAAAGTCCGGATCAGCATGAAAAGTCAGAAAAGCGTTCTGAAACTCACGCGTATAGGCGGCCACGGTTTCGGGGTCGAGGTCCGGGCGCATGGCCTGCAAGGCTTCGAACAGCGACATGCCGACTATGGCGCGCACCTCATCATAGGTGGGCGGGGTGAGGTTCAGCACCTTGGCCGCCTCGACCGCCGCACGATGAATCGAAGCGCGGCTGTCGATCAGGGTGCCATCGACATCGAATACAGCGAGTCTCATCTTACCTTCTGGAGGCGCGGGTGGCTTTGCGGAAGGGTTCGGGGCTGGCCTCGTGCTCATCGAAGCCGTAACGGTCGAACCCGGCCTGAATGACCGGATCGAGCGGCGCTTCGACGATCAGCGTGCCGTGCGTCGGGTGCGGGATTTCGATGCGCCGGTGGTGCAATTGCAGCCCCAAACCCTCTGACAGGGCTATGGATTTTTCATCCTTGTACTTGGGATCGCCTAGGATGCAGTGACCGATGGCCTGCATGTGGGCGCGCAGCTGGTGCGTGCGGCCCGTATGGGGGCGCAGCGCCATCCACGCCAGACGGTGCGCGGCGCGCGAAATAGTCACGTATTCGGTTTCGGCCGCTTCGGCACCCGGCTCCTTCGGGTCCGCCGGCATAACCATTTCGCGGTCATTGATGCCCTTCTTGACCAGAGGCACGTCGATCACGCCCTCCTTGGGGTCCGGCGTTCCGGCGACCAGCGCCCAGTAGGTCTTATAGGCCTTGCGCTTGGCAAAGGCCCCGGCCAGACGCGCTGCCGCCGAGGGCGACTTGCCCAGCAGCAGCACACCCGACGTGTCACGGTCGAGACGGTGGACCAGACGCGGCCGCTCCAGCCCCTCGCCCCAGGCCGACAACAGCCGGTCGATATGGTTTTTCGTCTTGGTGCCGCCCTGCACCGCCAGACCCGACGGCTTGTTGATGGCGATAACATCCTCGTCCTCATAGAGGACCAGCGACTTGGCGTAGCGCACCTCCTGCGGGCTCAGCTCGGCGCGTTCACGCTTCTGCTGTTCCTCGGACGGCGCGTCGGGCAGCGGCGGCACGCGCACGCTCTGACCGGTGCTCAGCCGGGTGTCGGCCTTGGCGCGTGCGCCATCGACGCGCACCTGCCCCGACCGCAGCAGCTTGTTGAGCTGAATATGGTTGAGGTGCGGCCAGCGCCGCTTGAAAAACTTGTCGATACGCACCCCGTCTTCGCCCTCGGCGACATACAGGATCTTCACTTCCCTACTCATCCGGCCACTTTCCGAAACACAAACAGACCGATCATGACGGCCAAAATCGCCAGCGCAGCAGAAGACACGGCATAAAGCCCCGCCAGCCCGTAGTCTCGCCGCTCCAGCATATGTACCACTTCCAGCGAATAGGTGGAAAAGGTCGTAAACCCGCCCAGAACGCCGACGCCCAGCAGAAGCCTCAGGCGCTCATCGCCCCCCTTGGCCAGCAACCAACCGGCCAGAAGCCCCATCATGAGCCCACCCAGCAGGTTGGCCGCAAACGTACCGATGGGCCAGCCAAACGGCATGGCCGCCGCCGGCCACAGACGGGCCAGTCCATAGCGCGCCGCAGAGCCTAAGGCTCCACCGATCATGACCAGTAACAAATTAGACATTTCAGGCCTCATACCCCTCTTGGCCCTCAAATCATAGTGTTTTAAGGATGAGACCGGACAAATACCAGCAAGGGACCATGCCATGAGCCTGTACGGGGACTACGATCCCAAGAACATCTTCGCGAAGATTCTGGCCGGAGACATCCCCTGCGCCAAGGTCTATGAGGACGCGCGGGTCCTGAGCTTCATGGACGCCTTCCCGCAAACCCGAGGCCATACGCTGGTCATCCCCAAGGTGGCGGCGCGCAACCTGTTCGACATTTCGTCAGAGCATCTGCAAAACCTGATCCACCACACGCAGCGCATCGGCCGCGCCGTGCGCGACGCACTGGAACCGGAAGGCGTGCGTATCGCGCAGTTCAATGGCGAGGTGGGCGGACAGACGGTGTTCCACCTGCATTTCCACATCATCCCCTGCTACGCCAATGGCGCGATCAAGCACCATGCGTCGGGTCAGATGGCCGATCTGAAAGATCTTCAGGACATGGCGGCGCGTATCAAGGCGAAGCTGTAATCGCCCCTCACCCCAACCCTGTCCCCGTTCACGGTGAGAGGGGCCAAACTTACGGATACGCACGCTGATGTTCTTCGTTCTTCGCCATGGTCAGACGGACTGGCCCGTCCCGGCAGCGCAGCAACGGGACAAAACCCAGGAAAACGGATACGCACGCTGATGTTCTTCGTTCTTCGCCATGGTCAAACGGACTGGAACGCCCAGATGCGGCTTCAGGGTTCGACCGACATCCCGCTCAATGACACCGGGCGTGAGCAGGCGCGCGTCGCCGCCCGCTTTCTGGCCGATCAGGGCATCACGCGTATTTTCGCCAGCCCGCTGATCCGCGCCTATGAGACCGCCAATATCGTCGGGCGGGCGCTGGATTTGCCGGTCATCACCGACGGACGCCTTACTGAGCGGCATTTCGGCATTTTTGAAGGCCTGACGATTGATGAGGTCGAAGACCACCGGCGTGAGATGCTGGCGCACATGAACCCCGATCTCGATATCGACGGCAAGCACTATCCGCACAATGCCGAGCGCCTGCCCGCCGTCATCGAGCGCGTACGCGCCTCGGTCGAAGATCACACCTCAGGCGAGGCCATCCCCCTCTTCGTCTGTCACGGCATCCCCTTCCGCGCCATCGCCCGCGTCTATCTGGGGGAGATGTATTCCAGCCCCAATGCCTGCCCGGTGCGCTATGCGCGTCAGGGGGAAGGATGGGCCATGACCGGCCTCGACCCGGACAATCAGCCGCTGCACGGGGCCTTCTTCAAAGGCCCGACGACCATGGGCCGCATCTGAACCAAATTCGTAACAATGTTCGAAACGCCGTCACAATAGTCGCGTTTCATCTGTGAACGGACATAAGTATATACCAAGTATATTTTTTCACCTGTTAAACCGAAATTCAGACACCTTGTCTATTATCTGACAAAACGCGCACAGAAGGCGCAAGCGTTGGGTTTTGTGAAGTTTTTATGACAAGCTGGACCTCGGTTATGCAGAAAGCAGCACACGTTTCGGACATCACGGACACCGTAGACCCCGTCTTTCCGCAGACGACCAATTCGCAAATCTACGATAGCTTCCGCGACAATTCGGACCTGCTGGTGCTGGCCGTAGTCGATACGTGTGGTCGCGTCTTGGGCCTCATCGAACGCCACAGTTTCAACCTTAAAATGGCGTCTGAGTACGGTCGCGCCCTGTTCGGCAACAAGTCGGTGACCACGATGATGGACACCTGCCCGCTGACCGTCGAAGCGGAAACCCCGCTGCGCGACTTCATGCAGGCGACGCTGGCCGAACGCGCCTCGGAGCTGCTGCGCGGCTTTATCGTCACGCGCGACGGGGCCTATGCCGGGGTCGGCACCACCTTGTCGATCCTGAAGGCGATGAATGACGACCTTCAGGACAGTCTGCTGCAACAGCGCGAAATGGTCAGCGACCTGATCCGCCTCAGCGCTGAGTCGGAGCGGCATCAGTCCTTCCTCAACACCATTATCGACAATATTCCGGCCATGGTGCTGGTCAAGGACGCCCATTCGCGCGTTAAGCTGATCAATCCCGCTGGCGAGGACATGCTGGGCGTCAAGCGTAGCGACGTGGTGGGCAAGACCAGCCACGACATCTTCCCGGCCGAGCAGGCCGACACCTTCACGCGCTCCGATCGTCGCGTTCTGGCCAGCGGCGAAGCGGTGATGATCGAAGAGGAGGCCATCTATAATGGCGTGCGCCAGCGCACGGTGCAGCTCAAAAAGACCGTCCTGCGCGGCCCGGACGGTGCACCCGACAGCATACTGACGCTGGGCATCGACCTGACCGAACAGAAGGCCGCCGAGGCGCGCATCGCACAACTGGCGCACTATGATCCGCTGACCGGGCTGGGCAACCGCACCCTCTATACCCACGAGATCGAGCAGGCCCTCAGCCGCGTACAGCGTCACGGCCACCACCTCGCCCTGCACTGTCTGGACCTCGACCGCTTCAAGACGGTCAACGATTCCTTTGGCCATTTGGCGGGTGACGCCCTGCTGCGGCAGGTGGGTGAGCGCCTGCGGCTATGCGTGCGCAAGGGCGACTTCATCGCGCGCATGGGCGGCGACGAATTTGCCATCATCCAGAATATCGAGCGCCCCGAAGACGCCCGCTGTCTGGCAGAGCGCGTCATTGAGGTCATGAAATCGCCGTTCGATATCAACGGCATCCGCCTCGAAGCCGGGGTCAGTGTCGGTATTGCGCTCGCCCCCGAAGACGCCGCCGACGCCAATAACCTGCTGTCGCGCGCCGATCTGGCCCTCTATCGCGTCAAGTCCGAAGGCCGCAACGGCTGGTGCTTCTATCACGCCGAAATGGACGCCGTGGTGCAGCAGCGCCTCGAAATGGAGCACGAACTACGCACGGCCCTGAGCGAGCAGCAATTCCAGCTACATTTTCAGCCCCTGCTCAATCTCGATAGCGGCGAAGTGGTGTCGTTTGAGGCGCTCCTGCGCTGGCATCACCCGCACCGCGGCATGGTCTCGCCGGGCGAGTTCATCCCGGTGGCCGAAGACAGCGGCCTGATCGGCCCTATCGGCGACTGGGTGCTGCGCGAAGCCTGCCGTCAGGCGGCGCAATGGCCCACGCCGTGGCGCATCGCCGTCAACATCTCACCGCTGCAATTCCGTGACGGCTCCCTGCCGCGGCTGGTCAAGGACGCCCTGAAAGCCAGTGGCCTCGACCCGCGCCGTCTGGAGCTGGAAATCACCGAAAGCGTGCTGCTGGCCGACGAAAAGCACAATCTCAAAATCCTCAATACGGTGCGCGACATGGGCGTGCGTATCGCCATGGACGATTTCGGCACCGGCTATTCTTCTCTGAGCTATCTGCGCGCCTTCCCCTTCGACAAGATCAAGATCGATCAGTCCTTCGTACGCGACCTGCCGCACGATCAGAACGCCCTGTCGATCATCCGCGCCATCTCCGACATGGCCGAGGCGCTGGGCGTGCACATCACCGCCGAAGGGGTCGAAACCGAAGCCCAGATGGAAGCGCTGAAAGCCATGAACTGCCGCGAGGCGCAAGGCTATCTGATCGGCCGCCCCGCCGCCGCCATCGAAGCCTATGCCGCCGTGAAGGTCGCCTGAGATTACGGCTTCACATGTATCTGTGACATGAGACCATCACGAGGGCATACCAAAAGTCATTTTCAATGACCCTTGATATAACGTCTTTATTTTCCGCCGAGAAGCGGACATTCAAACCTGAGCCGCACGCAGACATGATGTTTCCATACTGAGGGAACTAACCCTCGCGCTGAAAAGGAAACCCGCATGTCCCTTCTGTCTCTGGTTGCTGTCCTGATCGTCGTCGGTGTGCTCCTGTGGCTGGTTAACACCTACATCCCGATGGACCCCAAGATCAAAAACATCCTCAATGCCGTCGTGGTCATCGGCGTGGTCATCTGGCTGCTTCAGGTGTTTGGCCTGCTGGGCTCGCTCAGCAATATCCGCGTGGGTTAAGCCTCATGCCTAAAAGCAGGGTCGCGGACCCTGCACCCGTAACGGGAGCAGAAGGTTCCGGCTGCGCTCTATTCTCCTCCCCATTCCATGGGGAGGTGGATCGGCGCGTCAGCAACGAGACGGAGGGGTAAGCCCCGGCCCCCTAACCCGCCGGTTCCCACAACTCGATCGCATTGCCCTCCGGATCGTGGATACGCGCAAAACGCCCCACCCCCGGCATATCCCAGTCCGCCTGAGTGATCACCTCAATCCCCGCCGCCCGCAGAGCCGCACACAAATCATCCAGCCCTTCGGCGCGCAGATTGAGCATCCACTGACGATCTGCCGCGAAATAGTCGGTATCCGCCGCAAAGGGCGAAAAGACGCTCGGCCCGGCCTGAGTGTCCCAATGGCCATAGGGCCCGGCTCCGACGCCCAGATGCTCGGCATACCACGCCGCCAGGGCCTTCGGATCCTTGGCCCGGAAGAAGAAACCGCCGATTCCCGTCACACCCATAGCCGCCTCCGCTCTGGATCGTTATGATGATCCAGATTTTGTTTAGCCCCTCGCCGGGCGGTGGCTGCGCCACCTTGGCCGCCGCCTCAATGGCGGCTTGAGCAGAATGATTTTAGACATCATTCTGCTCCAACCCTTAAGCCGTAACAGGCTAGCCCGCGGCAGACAAGCTAAGCCACCCGCTGCATCAGTGGCAACTGGCTGAAAATCTCGACCGAGCGCAGGCGCGCCTCGACATCATGGATGGGCATGGAGATGATCAGTTCATCCGCCTCAGTCGCCGCCAGAAAGTTTTCCAGCTTACGCTCTATGGTCTGAGGCGAGCCGACCACCGCATATTGCAGCATGTGTTCGACCATCTGTGTCTCTTCGGGGCTGAGCTGGAGCCCGCGCACCGGAGCCGGGAAGGGCTTGCGCTCATTGCGCCGCAGCGCCGCAAAGGCCTGTCGCATAGAGGTGAACAGATACTGTGCCTCCTCATCTGTATCGGCAGCCACGCCCATAATGCCGACCATGGCCTTCGGGTGCGGATGATCGACCGAGGGCCGGTACTGCTGGCGATAGAGACGCAGCGCCTGATGCAGCAAATCCGGCGCAAAGTGCGAGGCAAAGGCATAGGGCAGGCCCATCTGCGCCGCCAGTTGCGCGCCATAGGTGCTCGACCCCAGGACCCATATCGGCACCTTGGCGCCATAGCCCGGCACGGCCAGTATCGGCTCTGAGCCATCCGGATCGTCCATCAGCCGGCGCAGCTCCGCCACATCATAGGGGAAACTGTCCACGCCGCTGTCCATATGCCGCCGCAGCGCCCGCGCCGTCCGCATATCCGTACCCGGCGCACGCCCCAGCCCCAGATCGACCCGCCCCGGAAACAGCGCCTCCAGCGTGCCGAACTGTTCAGCGATCACCAGCGGCGCATGATTGGGCAGCATAATGCCGCCCGAACCGATGCGAATGGTCGAGGTATGGTGCCCGACATGCGCAATCGCTACCGCCGTCGCCGAAGACGCCACGCCCGGCATCCCGTGATGCTCCGCCAGCCAGTAGCGATGATAACCCAGCGCCTCAGCCTGACGCGCCATGCGCGCCGTATTGGCAAAGGCGTCGGCGACGCGGCTCCCCTCCCCGACCTGCGACAAATCCAGAATGGAAAAGGGGACCATATAAAGCCTCATAGAGTTTGCTGAGGGCTTATGTAGGCGATCCGGTTACGATTACCAGAGGCCGTGATGGTGAGTCGTATGTCGCGGCCGACATAAAACGCCTGCACCATGTAACAAAAAAATGACTAGCCTCTGAGGCGAGCCCTCTGGACGGCCCGCGCAACTTATGACAGCACTGTCAAAATAATAAGAAAGTACAGGCAAGTGGAACAGCGTAATGATAACTCTCATCGTGGCCGGCATCGGCCTTTACGGCGCAGCCGTCGTCTTCTCGGTCATCGCCAGTGAATTCTGGGGACATAATTGACATAAACGTCAGTTATCAGGGTTCGCTCAGGCATAGCCCTCTCAAATAAAACCAACCCGTTCACCCGACGTCATTGACGCCGGGTGAATTGGCGTTTGGGGAGAGATGACGATGGGATTGGCTGCGCTGCGCTCCGCCGAAACCTACGCTTCGCTCCGGTTTTCGAACCCCATTATGGATGGGTTCAAGTCCCCATCTCGTCGATCAAACAAAAAGACCGGCCCAAAGGGGCCGGTCTTTTTGTTTGATGGCGGAGACGATGGGATTCGAACCCATGGTACCCTTTTAGGGGTACGCTCATTTAGCAAACGAGTGCCTTCAGCCTCTCGGCCACGTCTCCGCACTAAGGGTTCACTTAGCCTGACTTGTCCCAAATGGCAACGGGCAATCCAAGCCCCCCTCCGGAAAAGTGTGAACATCGTCGTATCAGGCTAAAATCACGATTTGCCTTATGGAAAAAGGGCTTGCGTTAACGGTTATCTAAACGCCCTGTGGCAGGGTGTCGGCGAAACCGCCTCAGATGATCCCCAAAGGACACCCCAAACGGTCATGACAGACGCACGCACAGGCGCCCCCGCCGAAACGCTTATGCCCCCCACCACCCCTGACCGGGTCACGGGCGAGACGGCCTTGCGCGTTCAGGGTTTGAGCCAGGGCCGCACAGCCGAAGCCGCGGCGGATCATCGTCGCGGGCCGTTTCGCCCTGAGCGTCTGGTGCCGCTGCGTGAACGCCGCGCCAATGAGGCCTATGCCTATCTCTTCCGTTTCAGCGACCTGCTGCTGATCGCGGGCGTCAGCCTGTTTGTGGCGCAAGGCCTGTCATCGCAGGGCTGGCAAGAGGCACTGGCTGCCGACATCCTGCCGCTGCTGGTCGCCGCCGTCAGCCTGTGCTGGAGCCTCAAGAGCTTCGATCTTTATGTTTATCGTCGTCAGGAGCGCCTGAGCGGGCACCTGTTGCGCGTGCTGGCCGCCGTGACGCTCAGCCTGATCGCCGGATTTGGGACGGCGGGCCTCAGTGGCCGCGCCGATCTGCTGATCCCTGTCTTTGGCCTGTGGGCCGTTGGGGTGTGGCTGGGTCTGGGGTCGCTGCACGGCGCCTCATTTGGGCTGGTGGCCCGTTGGCGGCGCAAAGGCTTACTGACACCCAATATCGTCATTGTCGGCGCCACGCGCGACGCCAAAATCCTGATCGAGGCGGCGCTGGAACGGCGCGATGTCAATATTCTGGGCATTTTCGACGACCGTCTGTCGCGCGCCCCCGGAGACGTCTGCGGCGTGCCGGTACTGGGCGATACCGAGGCGCTTTTGTCGCACAAGATTACGCCCTATGTTGATCGGGTGGTCGTCGCCGTCGATCCGTCAGCACGCGCCCGCGTCGAAGGCCTGATCCGTCGCCTCAGCCTCTTGCCTAATGCCGTGTCGCTGCTGGTCGATGTTGATAGCGAGGCCGGACGCAAGACCGCTCTGGACCGCCTGTCGGAACAAAGCCTGAGCGCCAATGGCGTCGGGCCTTCGGACACGCACCGCACCCTGCACAAACGGCTTCAGGACGTCGTGATCGGCACCCTCGCCTTGCTGATCTTCGCCCCGGTGATGGTAGTGGTCGCTGTGCTGATCAAGCTGGACAGCCCCGGCCCCATCTTCTTCCGTCAGCGCCGCCACGGCATGAACAACGAAGTCATCAATGTGTGGAAGTTCCGCTCCATGCGTACCGAAGCCGCTGACCCGACCGCCGCACGTCAGGTGTCGCGCGACGACGACCGCGTTACCCGCGTCGGGCGCTTTATCCGCAAGACCAGCCTCGATGAGCTGCCGCAACTGTTCAACGTTTTGCGGGGCGACATGTCTCTGGTCGGGCCGCGTCCGCACGCCATCGGCATGAAGACCGGGGACGCCAATTCGGCCAAGCTGGTGGCGGAATACGCCTGGCGGCACCGCATAAAGCCCGGCATGACCGGCTGGGCCGCCATCAAGGGTTCGCGCGGCGCGCTGGAAAACGCCGAAGACGTGCGCCGCCGCGTGCAACTGGATATCGACTATATCGAACGCCAGTCCTTCTGGTTCGACCTGTACATCATGGCCATGACGGTGCCCTGCATCCTTGGCGACCGCCACGCCGTCCGGTAAGGCCGATGTTCTGGAAAGGCCTGTGGGGATACCTTCCCGCCAATGTGTTGCAGGGGCTGATCGGGTTCGCCACCCTGATCACCTTTACGCGCCTGCTGTCGCCCGATGACTATGGCCGCTATGCGCTGGCCTTTGGCGTATCGAGTCTGGCCCAGACCCTGTGCTTTACGTGGATCGAAGCGGCCATGGCGCGCTTTTATCCGTCGGAATCGCGTGAGAACCCCGAAGCCCCGGCGCTGTATGGCACGCTCTACCGCCTGTTTGCCGCGGTAACCGTGGTGTTTGCGGTCGTCTGCGCCGCCGGTCTGTGGCTGTGGCCCGCGCCGGATGCACACACGCAGGCGCTTAAGCTGGCCATCGGCTGCGGGTTGGGCGTCGTCGTCTTCCGCAGCCTGATCAAGATGGTGCAGGAACAGCGCCGCTCCGAAGGGCGTGTCGGCACGGCTTCGACGCTAGACATCATCCAGACCGTCGGCGGGTTTGGTCTGGGGGCCTTGTTGGCATGGGCCGGCTTAGGGGGCGGCGCGCCGCTGCTGGCCGCCGGGATCGTAGCGGCCGCCTGCCTGCCGTTTGTGGCCCGCGAAGACTGGGGCCGCGCGCGCAAGGGGCGTTTCGATGCCGCCCGCGCCCGGCAGTATGCCCATTACGGCCTGCCCGTCTCGGCCAGCCTGATCCTCACCCTGGCGCTCTATACGGTGGACCGCTTTCTGATCGCCGGGTTCCTGTCCGAAGCCGAGGCCGGGGCCTATCATGCGGGCTATAGCCTTGCCTCGCGCATCCTCGACGTGCTGTTTTTGTGGTTTGGCGCGGCCGGTGGCCCGGCGCTGGTCCACGCGCTGGAAAGCGGCGGTCCCGACGTCCTGAAAGCCCACGCCCGCGATCAGTTCCGCGTCATGGCGCTGGTGCTGTTTCCGGCGGTCGGCGGGCTCATCGCCGTCGAAGCGCCACTGGCTCAACTGTTGATTGGCGAAGGTCTGCGCGCACAGGCCCTCAGCGTCACCGCCCTGATCAGCGTCGGTGCCCTGCTGTCGGGCTTTAACACCTATTATTTCCTTCAGGCCTTTACCCTGTCGAAGAAGACGAAGCTTTTGACCGTGGCCATGGCCATTCCCGCCATCGCCAATGTCGGGCTGAACCTGTGGCTGATCCCGCTCTATGGCCTGTGGGGAGCCGGTCTGGCGACGGCGCTGAGCTTTGGTATAGGGCTGGTGGGCTCGTGGGCTCTGGGACGCCGCGCCATCGCCCTGCCCGTGCCGTGGCGGGACCTGATGCTGACCGCTGCCGCCACCGTGGTGATGGTCCTGTGCGTGCGGCTGATCCCGGCCTTTGGCGGCATTGGGGAACTGGTGTTGAAAGGCGTAACCGGCGTCGTGGTCTATGCCGTGCTGGCTCTGGCCCTGAACCTCAACGATGTGCGCGCGCACAGCCAACGCTTCCTTAAACGCTTTGGGTTAGGGTCGGCCGCATGACCGCCACCGTCGTCACCAATGCCGCCCGTGAAGCCGCACCGCCGCCGCGCCTGTCGGTGCTGATCCCCTTCTATAAGGAAAGCCCGGCCACCCTGCTGCGCGCCCTGACGCCGACACCGGGGGTGGAAATCGTGCTGCTCGATGACGGGTCCGGGCAGGCCGAGCTGACGCAGGAGGTGATGTCAACGATTGATGAAGTCGCCCTGCCCGCCACCTTCCTCAGCCTGACGCACAATGAAGGCCGGGCGCGTGGGCGCAACCGCCTGACGCAAGCCGCGCGCGGCGACTATTTCCTGTGCCTCGATTCCGACATGCTGCCTGATGCGCCGGACTTCCTGACGCGCTGGCTTGAGGTGATGGACGACAATCCTGCCGTAGTGTTTGGCGGCTTTTCGCTGCTTCAGGCCCCGATGGACAAACGCTTTGCCATCCACCGCATGATGGCAGCCAAAAGCGACTGCCTCAATGCCGCCACCCGCGCCCTGATGTCCGAGAAATACGTCTTTACCTCGAACCTTCTTATCCGCCGCGACGTCTTTGCGACGCAGGATTTCGACAGCAGCTTCACCGGCTGGGGCTGGGAAGACGTCGAATGGGCTATGCGCGTGGCGCAACAGTTTGGCGTGCAGCATATCGACAACCCCGCCACCCATCTGGGCCTCGACACGGCGGACACGCTGATGCGCAAGTATGAGCAATCGGTCGGCAACTTCGCCCGCGTCGTTGACAAACACCCGCAGGTCGTCGCCACCTATGCCAGCTACCGCGCGGCGCGCCTGATCCGCAAATTGCCCCTGCGCGGGGCCCTACGCGCCACCTTGCGCGGCGTGATCCGCAACGAAGCCCTGCCGCTGAAGGCCCGCGCCTTTGGCCTGCGCCTGTACCGCGCGGCCCTTTATTCTGAGGTCGTCTGATGAACTATGCCGAAGCCTATGCTGCCGATCGTTCGCTGTATGGCAAGCTGCGCCGCCGCGCCTCAAAGCTGCTGTTCCGCAAACCGGCGCAGTTGAAAGGGCTGACGAAACCGCTGCTGACCTTTTCGTTTGATGATGCCCCTCAGTCGGCGGCCATTGCAGGGGCGGGCATACTGGAACGCCACGGCTATCGCGCCACCTATTTCATCTCCGCCGGACTGATGGGGCAGGACAGCCATTTCGGCCCCTACACCACCGCCGCTCAGATCGCCGCCCTGAATGCGCGCGGCCATGAGATCGCTTGCCACACCCTGATGCACATCGACTGTGGTCAGGCGAAGGGGGCAGACATTGCTTTAAGCGTGGACAAAAATCAAAAGCTTATTCAATCACTTGGCATGCCCACTTCAACCACTTTTGCCTACCCTTATGGCGATGTATCACCACAGGCCAAGGCGGTGCTGGGCGACCGCTATCGCTCCTCGCGTGCCCTGCACCACGGTCTGATCCGCTCCGGCAGCGACCTCAATCAGGCCCCCGCCATCGGCATCGAAGGCGACGCCGGCCAACGGCTGGCGCTGGAGTGGATGGCACAGGCGCTCAAAACCCCGCAAAGCTGGTTGGTACTCTACACCCACGATGTGCGTGAAAATCCCTCGCCCTGGGGCTGCACGCCGGAGACTCTGGAGACGCTGGCCACCGCCGCCCAGACTCTGGGGTTCGAGGTCGTCACCTATGCCGAAGGGGCGCGCCGCGCGGGCGGCTAAGGCGTTCCACGGAAGCATCCTTTGGGTTGGTGCTCAGTTTTGGAAACCACAGATTTCACAGATTGCACAGATTATAGGGTCAGTTCACCCACCCTCGCAGGCGCATACTCAAGGGCGCGAAGCACAAAATCTGTGAAATCTGTGAAATCTGTGGTTTCTTTTCAAACGCCCACCCCACATAAACACCCGGTTTGTGCGGTGTGGAGATCTTAATCGTACAGCCCGCGTCTTGGCCGCACAGGCGCAACGGGGGCCGCAATCACCGGCCCATCGCCCGGTAAGGCCAGCTTGACGACGATCAGCACGATCAGGCACCAGCGGATGTCGTTCCAGCCGATCGCGATGCTCTCGGTCAGGCTCATCAGCGAATAGACGGTGATAAACGGCAGGGCGAAATAGCCGCCATCGCCCCGATAGGTGCGATAAAAGGCCTTCAGCCACGTCTCGATAAACACCAGCGCCCACACGGTCAGGCCGACATAGCCCAAGGCCAGCCACACCTCGTACCAGCACGAATGGGCGTGATAGGCGCGAAAACCCGCCACCTCGGTGATCCAGCGCAGCGGCGTCCACTCCCCTTCGGTGGACCACACGACGCCATAGCCGTAACCGGTGACCGGCTGTTTGTGCATCACAAAGTCGATCCCGGCCCAGATATTGGTACGCCCGGTCAGGGTCGCGTCCTTGCCCAGGAGGTGAAACAACTGCTCCGGCATCAGAGTGACAAAGCTGCCCACCGCCAGCAGCACGCACACCGCAACCCAGGTCAGGAACACCCCCAAAAGCGGCCCGCGCCGCGACAGCCAGACAAACGCCATCATACCGGCCCCCAGTATGAGTGCCAGCAGCGAGGTCTTAGACGTGGACATCAGAACCAGAAACGCTGCCCCACCCGCGGCGGCAAACCACAGCCAGCGGCGTTTGGCGACCTGGATCCCGGCCGCGAGACAGGCCAGAAAGCCGACATCCATTACAGCCCCCAGATTGTTCTTTTCGGCAAAAACCCCGCGCCACGCCCCGACGAACAGCTCGGTCATCCGTCCCTTGTCCGGAAACACAATGGCCATTACAAACGACCCGGCAATCAGGATCAGATAGGTGACCGCGATCACCTCAATCAGCTTGCGCCACGAAAAGCGCGCGGCGATGACATAGCCAGCCAGACAGGTCATGGCAAAGGCCACAAAGCGACGCAGCGTGGCGGACGGGTCAACCGACCACAGGTAAGAAGCCCCGCACAGCAGTATCAGCGTGATCAGTAAAGGCGTGTGAATTAAGCCCACCAGCACCGACTTCCACGTCAGAATCAGAAGCGCCAGCGCGCAAAGGTAAACCGGGTAGTAAATGTTGCGGATTATAGCCCCAGCCATCGGCGATTGTTCGGTCGAATAGCCGAAGACGGGCGACACCCAGCCTTGCGAAAACATGAATAGGATAAACACCGCCAGACCGAAAGACAGCCACTGCCCGTCCCAGTCCTCCTGGATGCCAGGAAGGATATCACCGACCATCAGGCGCGCGCGACCTTGCGCCTCGCCGGCGGGGCGGCTGAGCGGCTTTTGTTATAGACCATCCCCAACAAACGCCCCCCTACCTGCTCGATCTCGGTTTTCAGCGCCACCCGCGCATCGATTTCGCCCTCGCCTTCGCTGACCACCAGCACCACACCGTCCATCAGCGGTGCCAGTTTCAGCACGGCATCCGAACGGTCAAAGGCCGGGGCATCGACCACAATGGCCTGAGCGTGGGTGCGCAGCGCCTGCCAGTAGGAGGATTGCTCAAACAATCGCGCCTTTTGCCCCGGCAGCAGCAGGTGGTCGCGGATTCGCGTCACCCACATCCGCTTGTCCAGAAAGGGTCGTGCGATCAGGTAATGGCTATCGGGGACAGGCTGTCCCTGCGGGTCCAGTGCCTTAGGCGACAGTGCAAAGAAGACCGAGCCATCAGGAGAAGCCGACGACACCGGGCCCGGCGGACCAAAACGCGTGGGTTCCTCCAGAACGGCCTCAAGCTGGGTCTGCTGGCGCAGGTCGGAATCGACCAGCCACACAGGGCGTTTAGCAAAGGCCGCTTCACAGCGCGCATATTCGCGCGCCATGGTCGAGACGCCTTCCCTACCACAGGCCGACACGAACAGGAGAGCGCGCCCACGACCGCTCTCGGCGGCCTGCGAACCGCCCCTGAGCGCCGCCATTAGATCGGCCATTTCCCGCGTCAGATCGACCATAGAACTCAATATGCCGTGTGTGCGAATCGCGCCTTAAAGCGACTACTGGTACCATAAGCCGTTTTGGATCAGAAACCTATGGGTTGCACGCAGCCCTTTTCTGACAAAACCCTGTTTAGTGCGGGTTTTACTTGGCTTTGGCTTGCGCCAGCACCGGCAGGCCCAGTGTCTTTGAGGCCATGTCGGCGCTCAGGAATCCCTTGCGTAAGAAGACACGCGCTAGCCCAGCGCACAGGGCCGTGAAGCCCCCGAACAGGAACGCAAGAATGAAGACGGGTTTTTGCAGGCTCTTGGCCTTGTCCGGCGGCCGGGCGCGGTTGACGACACGCACTGTGTCCTGCGCCTTTTCGGAGATTTCGCGCGCGGCCTGGGTTTCCTGAATCCGCTGGGTGAAGCTGGCAATATTGGTCTGCAAGGCGTTCCGTTCGGTAGCCAGGCTGTTGTATTCGGCTTCCATGCCGACCAGCGACTGGAGCTTCTGCGTCACCTGATCGGCCTGCGCCTGAAGCTGTGTGCGGCGGCCGGAGGTCGCGGCGATTTCCGCCTCCAGTGTCAGCTTCTCGGTCAGAAGCTGCTGATATACCGGGTTGACGCCGATACGGTGTTCCTTCTCACCGATGGCGCGGCCGGACGCCTGCATCGTCTCCAGCGCCCGGATCTGCTCATCAAGGTCACGCACCGCCGGAGCGGCGGGCGTATAGCGCGTCAGAAGCTCGGCCCGCTGCTGCTTCAAAGCCAGAATCTTCGACGGCACACTGAGGTCCAGTTGTCGTTCAGTGCTCATTTCCGGGGCCTGTTGCCCCAGCCGCGCCGTGATGGCCGACAGACGCGCCCGCGCCGTGGCCAGACCCGCATCCGCCACATATATTTCCGACATCACCGTGTCATAGAGCTTGGTGTAGGTCGACTTGGCCGCCTGAAAATCGCCCACCCCGTTGCGCAGCAGGAAGTCCTCATAGGTCTGATCCGCCTGACGCAGACGCCGGTCAAAGGCCGCCTTCTGGTTTTCCAGCAAGGGCGCGGTGACGTCCATGAACACTTCATGGCGATAGGCCTGATAGAGATCAATAATGGTATTGAGGATCAGTGCAGCGGCCAGTGGATCCTTGTGCGTGAAGCTGAGGCGCACGATGTTGCTTTGGGGCGCGGTCTCAGTTTTGAGGCCGCTCAGCGTCCTCATTACCCGCGTATCAGCCTGCGCGCGCTCGATTTCGTTGCGCGGCGCAAAGGTCTTGGGGAAGCTCGGATCAATAGCGTGGTAGCCAAGCTTTTCGATGACACGGTGCTTCAGTTCGGCGGAGTTGAGGATTTCGACTTCCGACTGCACCACCTCGTCGATGGTGGCGATGGCCCCGCGCGCCGCATCCCCGGCGGCAGGCACATAAACGTAGTCCTGACCCAGTTGCATGAGCAGCGACGCATCGGCCGTGTAGCTCTTTTTCAGGGTCATGGCAAAACCGGCGCCGACGCCAAAGATGATGGCGAAGACCAGCAGCATCAGCCACCATTCGCGCAGCAGCAGGCGCAGCATGTCATCCACATCATAGGCGTAGCGTCGCCGCTCGGGCGCGCGGGCACCCCGGCGCTCGCTGCCTGTGGTCTCCATTTCTTCGCTGTAAACGCCCTGCGCGCGCATTCAGCCCCAAACCCTTTCACATCACCTGGTTCTTTGTATGCCAGTAAAAACCACGATTCGGACGCTACGCCTCCGATCTGTCTGTGAGAAGTTTCTATCCGAGGCATTAACCAACCGTTACCCATTTTAAACGAAGGTTAAGACGGACTGAATTTTGTGGACGCCCCCATGCTCAGCAAACGCGCCTTGATGTTGGGACTGACCGGAATGGGCCTCTGTGCCCTGATGGCGGCCACTGCGGCACAGGCGGCGCGTGCCCCCGAAGCGACCCCCATACGTTTTTCGCAATGGACGGACGAAGACCCGCCCTATCTGTTCTATCCGACGGACAAGCTGGAGATTCAGGTGCCGGGCGCGCCGGAACTCAGTCGGACGACGCAGGTCGGTCAGGATGGCCGTATCACCCTGCCCCTCGTCGGGCAGGTCATGGCCGCATATAAAAGTGTGCCGGACTTACAAACGGAAATCACCGAGCTGTACCGGCCCTATCTGCGCCACCCCGAAGTGACGGTCTTCCCCGGCGACACGGGCAATACGCGCGTACTGGTCGGTGGCGAGGTGCGCAGTCCCGGCTGGGTTGAAATGCCGGGCGATTTTGACGCCCTGTCGGCCGCGCTGGCGGCGGGCGGCTTTACCAATGCCGCCAAATCGCAGCAGGTGCTGATCCTGCGTCGCGGTCTGGACGGGACGATCATGCAAAGGCTGATCGACCTCAAAAGCCCACTGAATGGCAAGGCCTCAATGGCCGTCGCCCTTCGCCGTCACGACATCATTTTTGTACCCAAGACCCGTATCGCCAAGGCCGGCGTGTGGGTCGAACAGAACATCAACAATATTGTCCCGGCAGGGATCATGAACTGGCTGCTCTATAGCCAGAATTAGGCCGCGTAGCGGGTGTGGCCCTGATCCAGCCAGCGGCGGGCCGCCTTCTGGGCTTCGGCGACGTCTTCGCGTTCCATTTCCTTCGACAGCTCACGGCGGTAAAGCGTCGCTTCCATCGAACCGCGCATCGAAGCGAGGTTGAACATCATGTGCGCCGAAATCAGGTCCACGGGCGCACCGTTCTGACCGGTGGAATACATCATGCCGAGCTTGAACAGGTCATCACCGTTCATATCCGGTGTCGGCAGAGGCAGGGTTTCGTTCGTCATTTTCGTCTCCGCGCCTTTTGCGCGGCCCCCGAAATCAAGTGGTCGATAAGCCGAGTTTTCCACCGCCAAGTGAAATTAAAGTTAACGCTGATATTTACTGTGAATTTTTTATGTAAAATTTGAATTAACATTAATTATTGCATTAATAATTTAAGTAATTATTGTTACTTATTCAAAAATATTTGAGTTCAATTTGATAACATTTGATAAATTTTCAAATAATTGCAAATTTCCATTCCGGATCGCGCGTTAACACCTGAATTTAGAATCAATGAAGCGGCTGACTCAGCTTGGCGCTGTCAGCGGGGCGACCTGACCGATACCTGCGCGGTTTCGTTCAGTTTCAGTTCAGCCAGACCGGCGCATAGTGAAAGCAATCGGAGAAAAGCGTCTCCGTCCATGCGTAGGGCGGCAAAAAAATCGCCGTCATCGAGGAAACCATGACTTACCGGTCTTCCAAATCCCTGAGACTGAGCGCCACAGCCCTGAGCGCGGTCATCGCCCTGTCTCTTCCCCTGTCGTCGGCCCCGGCCTTTGCCGGCACCTATCAACCGGCGCAACGCAATCTGGATCAGCGCAGCGAGGCCCCGCCGGCGCCGCAGCCGCGTCCGCAGGTGAGCGAACCGCGTGCAGAACGCGGTGACCGAGGGGGTGATCGTGGAGGCGACCGCGGCAGTGACCGGGGTGGCGAGCGCGGCCCGCGCGGCGGCGGTGAGTCACGCGGTGACACTGGCGGTGGCTGGAACCGCGGTGACACTCCGCGCAACACCACTACGGGCAGCGGCTGGAACCGTCAGCCGGGTCAGGACAATACGGCCGGACGCCCGGATCGTACCCCCGGCGGCAATGCGGGGGGCAACACCGGCGGCTGGCAAGGTCCCCCCGACCGTATTGACAGCCGTCCGGAGACGCGACCTGAGACGCGACCTGAAACACGTCCGGAAACCCGGCCCGGTAATGACGGGCGCTGGAACGGCGGGCGCGACACCACGCCCGGCGGCTGGACCGGCAACCGCGGTAACGACAACCGGGGCGGCTGGGACAATCGCGGCGGAAATTCGGGTCGCAATGATCGTAATGAGCGCGATTGGGGCCGTAATGACCGCAATGATCGTGACCGTGGCGGCTGGGACAACCGGGGCCGCAATAATGACAGCCGCTATAGTGGCGGCTGGGACGGTCATGACTCTGACCGCAACGGCTGGTCGTCGCGCCACGCCTATAACTGGCGCACGCATCGCGATTTCCGTTCCTATACGGGGGTGCGCATAGGCTTCTATTTCGCCCCGCGTTACGGCTATTACCGCGTGCCGAGCGAGTATTACGGCTATCGCTACGACTATGGCGACTACCTGCCGCGCTACTTCTACAGCTATCGCGTCTATGACCCGGACTTCTATTTCCTACCGCGCAAGCCCTATGGCTGCGAATACTATTTCGTGGGCAGCGACATTGTTCTGGTCGATCTGCGCACCGGTCGTATCATCGACGTCTTTTACGACGTGTTCTGATCCGGCGCTCAGACTCAATAGGCCAGCCCCCTCCGGTCCTGCCGGAGGGGTTTTTTATGCCCGCCTTACATAGACGCTTCTGCCTTCCGTTCCTGAGCTTATCTTTCCGGCACATTTCAGCCCGAAAACCGACGTTTCCTGACGGGGTGGACAACCCTTGTGAGGACAGCCCCATGAAACGCGCACTTCTTCTTTCCGTATCCCTGATGGCCGCTGCGGCCGCCCTGCCCGCCTCGGCCCAGCTTCTGGGTGGTCAGGGCAGCGTCACCGGCGGCCTGACCGGTCAGGTGGACAGCACGCAATCCAGCGTCGGCGGCAGCCTGGGGGCGCAGGGCCAGATCGGCGTCGATGCATCCTCCACGATCGACAGCGCCACCGGCACCGCTCAGGACGCAGCTACCCGCGCCCGCTCCGGCGTCGAAACCACCGCCAACTCGGCCTATAATGCCGCCCATAAGGCCAAGCATAAGCCACAGACAACCACACAGTCCGCGGTGAACAGCGCCGCGCAGGCCGCGCCTTCGACCGAAGCCAATGCCAGCGTCTCCGGCAATGCCAGTGTCAGCAGCGACGGTGCCTCGGCTCAGGTCGGCGCCCAAAGCGACGCCAAGGTCGAGAAGTAACCTCACGCACAGGCCCATAAAAAAAAACGCCTCCGGATGCTCCGGAGGCGTTTTTTTTTACATCAGGCCCTGGCCATCCCAATCAGCGCCTTCCAGCTAAACTTGCCGCCGCCCAGTGCGCCCTGCTTGAAGGCGCGGGCCCCCAGCCGGATCATCAGCCACGCCATAGCTCCCATGCCGGCCAGTGTCGCCAGAATCTCCCACCACGGCGCGCCACCCAAAACGCGCAGCGGCATCAGGAAGGGCGTGAACAGCGGCACCCAGGACAGGTAGCGGATCAGCGGCAGGTCGGGCGACATCAGCGCCGCCTGAAGGCTCATCATCGGGATCATAAGCACCACCACGATCGGCCCCATGATCGCCTGCGCTTCTTTCTGCGTCTCACAGAAGGAACCGATAGCGATAAAGGTGATGCCGTACATCAGATAGCCACCGACAAAAAACAGCAGCATGGGCACGATGGCTTCGACCTTGAACACCGCGCCCGCCAACACGTGCACATTGTTCATCATCTCCGGCGGCATAAAGGCCAGCCCGTAGCCCATAATGCCGGCGGCCACCGCGCTCCATAGCCCGGCCACCGTCAGCAGCACCATGAACACGCCCAGCACCTTACCAACCAGCAGGCTGCTGGCCGGGGCTGAGGTCAAAAGCACCTCCAGCACGCGTGAGGATTTTTCTTCGATCACCCCCGACAGCAGGATGACCGAAGACGAGAAAATCGACATCCAGGTGAGGTAGCTGAGGACGATGCCGACAAAGTGCGGGCCGTTTTCTTTCAGCGACTCGGTAAAGGACGCCTTGTCATCGGCACCGGCGGCGGCAATGGCCGGGGTTAGGCTGCTGATCTCGGCCCGCGTCTCACGCAAGGCGGTGGCGACCTGCGGGTCCACGCCCTTTTGTTTGGCCAGATAGGCCGATTGCAGGGCGTGCAGGTCCCAGCGCAGATAGGTTTCCAGTGATTTGCCCTTGGTCTGCGACGACCACAGGTGGAAGGCCAGATGCGGTTCAGGCGTCTTTGCGACATAGGCGACGATCACCTGATCGACGCTGCGGTTTTCCGCCTGCATCAGTTGCGACAGGCGCGCCTCGGCGGCCGCCAGTGTCATGTCCGGCGTCAGTCCTTCCGGCAACGGGACGGCCTGATAGTCACGGCGACTGGCCATCTGGCGCAGGGCCTGACGCGCCGAAACGCTGGGGGCCGCCTCGTGCAGAGCGGCGACGGCAGGGTCCGGCCTATCCAGCAGGGCCTGCAAGGCCGGGGTCAGGTTTTCGCCGCTGAGGTCGAGGATGGCGACGCGGCTGGCCTCTTCGCCACCGCTGCGGCTCATCAGTATGGGAATAAACACCGATCCGGCCATCAGCACGGGCAGGACCAGCAGAGACAGCCAGAAGCCGACCGTCTTGACGAAGGCGAGATATTCGCGGCGCGCGATCAGCAGCGTCTTCATGTCGGTTCTCCGCCATTGGTCAGGACAATAAAGGCGTCGTGCAGGGTCGGCTCATGCGCTTCGAAGCGGCGCACATCCAACCCGCCGACCAGCACCGTCTTCAGCGCCTCATTGGGCGTGACACCGGGCAGGAAGCGCAGACGCCAGCGGCAGGCACCCTCTTCGCCTGCGCCGGCGTCGATCACTTCGGACACGCCGGGCAGACCGGTGACTTGCTCACGGGTCAGTGCCCCTTCCAGTTCCAAATAGCGCGGCGCACGTTCGCGTGCCTGACGCAGCGTGCCTTCGAACACCTTGCGCCCCTTGGTCAGCATGACGACGTTTTCGCACAGGCGCTCGGCATGGGCCATAACGTGGGTGGAAAAGAGCACGGTCGCGCCCCGCTTGGCCAGGTCGCGGATCATGTCCTCCAGCCCCTGCTGATTGACCGGATCAAGCCCTGAAAACGGCTCATCGAGGATGACCAGTTCCGGTTCGTGGACCAGACAGCCGATCAGCTGCACCTTCTGCGACATGCCCTTCGAAAGGGACTTGATCGGCTTATACATAAATTCGCCGAGGCCCTGCGCCGTCAGAAGCTCAATCGCCTTCTTGCGCGACGCCGAGGCCTTCATGCCTTTCAGCCCGCCCAGAAAGACGATCATGTCCACGGGTGACATCTTGCGATACAAGCCGCGTTCTTCGGGCAGGAAGCCGATGCGGTCGAGCACCTTGGCGCCCTCACCGCCCAGCACGCTTATGGTCCCGGCGCTCGGCTGCGACAGACCCAGCATCATGCGCACGCTCGACGTCTTGCCCGCGCCGTTCGGCCCCAGGAAGCCACAGATCGAGCCGCGCGGCACGCGAAAGCTCAGATCCTGCACCGCGGCGAAGTCGCCGTAATATTTGCTTACCCCCTCAAGACTGAGGGCATAGTCGGACGCCATACGGTCCCCCTTTTGTTTAAGGCACATTCTCACGCACAGGTCGGTGGCGCAAGGGCACGCTGGGGATAAGAGGCTGAGGCCATTGGAAACGCATAAGACACATTGCGGACACGTCAGGAGGGCCTCAGTGGTGTGACCGGTTGTGTAAGTGCCCGATGCGGCTCTGAGGCGTTTCGGGCGCAAAATGAGGAAAATTAAGCGTCTTTTTATGCCGCGCATAAAGAAGATAAGCCGGGGCTAAAGGCGGGGCTGCGGTTTGCAAGGGCGGTAAAATTGAGAAACCGGCGCGGGGGTGAGAGAGTCAGGATCAGGTTCAACACCAGAGTTTCACCCCCATCTCCTGAGGACCATCATGACCCGCCTTCTCACCACCGCCGCTACCGCCGCCTTCCTGCTCGTCGCCCCGACGGCTTTCGCTCAGGACATGTCCGCCCAGCCCAACGCCATGCCGCAAACCGACGCGACACAACAAGCGATGGCCGCCAAGCCGGAAAAGCAGGCCCCGACGGCCAAGCAGGACCGCAAGTCGCAGAACGCCGCTACCGCGGAACTGAACGCCCAATCGCTGCGCGCCGCTCAGGCGGCTGACGTCTCGACCGAGGCCAGCACCACGACCAGTGCTCCGGCTCTGGACACGAGCGCCACGCCGACCATGGGCGATCCGGCTCAGCCGACGCAACCGGCCACCGATCCGATGCAGGACCCGGCCAACCCGGCGCCCATAACCAACCAACCGCAGGCAGGCGATCCCAATGCCCCGGTGCCGCCCCAGCCGAAAACCCATGAGCCGGTCACCAAGGACCAGCCGACGACTAATTAATAACGAAAAAGCCCCGCCGGTTTGAACTGACCCCCCAAACGTTGGACACCAGCTTTTGGGGGGTCAGTTCAAACCGGCGGGGCTTTTTCTTGTGTATTTAAAGACCCAGTTTGGTTTTCAGCAGATCGTTGACCGCCGCCGGATTGGCCTTGCCTCCGGTGGCCTTCATGACCTGACCGACAAACCAGCCGATGGCCTGCGGCTTCTCTTTCGCCGCCTCGGCCTTCTCGAGGTTGGCGGCGATGATCTCGTCAATGGCCTTCTCAATCGCACCGGTATCCGTCACCTGCTTGAGACCGTGTTTTTCGACGATCTCGGCCGGGGTGATGGTGCCCTTGCCTTCCCACATGTGCTCGAACACCGTCTTGGCGATCTTCGAGGAAATGACATTGGTTTCGATCAGCTCGACCAGCCCGGCAATTTGCGCCGGCGGCAGCGGGCTCTGTTCGATCTCCAGCCCGTCCTTGGTCAGACGCGCCAACAGCTCGTTCGTCACCCAGTTGGCGACCAGCTTGGCGTCACGGTCTTTCGCTGCGGCCTCGTAATAGTCGGCGCGCGCCTGCTCGGTGACCAGCACGGTGGCGTCGTACTGGCTGAGGCCATATTGTGTCATCAGACGCTGACGCTTGTCGTCCGGCAGTTCCGGCAGAGACTTTTTGATGTCCTCGATCCAGGCCAGCTCCAGCTCCAGCGGCAGCAGGTCGGGGTCGGGGAAGTAGCGATAGTCGTGCGCCTCTTCCTTGGACCGAAGCGAGCGCGTTTCGACCTTCACCGAATCGAACAGGCGGGTTTCCTGCGTGATGGTGCCGCCGTCCTCGATAATTTCGATCTGACGACGGGCTTCGTATTCAATGGCCTGCTGCATGAAGCGGAACGAGTTGACGTTCTTGATTTCGCAGCGCGTGCCAAACTCCGCGCCGGGCTTACACACCGAAACGTTGACGTCGGCGCGCATATTGCCCTTTTCCATGTCGCCGTCGGACGTGCCGAGATAGACGAGGATGGTGCGGATCTTCTTGAAATAGGCCACAGCCTCTTCGGCCGAGCGGATATCCGGCTTGGAGACAATCTCCATCAGCGCAGTGCCCGCCCGGTTCAGATCGACATAGGTGTTGTTTGGATCGAGGTCGTGGATCGACTTGCCCGCATCCTGTTCCAGATGCAGGCGCTCGATCCGCACCGTCTTCTGCGTGCCATCAGACAGGTCGATCAGCACCTCGCCCTCCCCCACGATGGGGTAAAAGAGCTGCGAAATCTGATAGCCCTGCGGCAGGTCAGGATAGAAGTAGTTTTTGCGGTCAAAGCGCGAATGCGGGTTGATCTGCGCCTTCAGGCCCAGACCTGTCTTCACCGCCTGCTCGACGCAAAAGCGGTTCAGCACCGGCAACATGCCGGGGAAGCCCGCGTCCACAAGGCTCACCTGTTCATTGGGGCCCGCGCCGAAGCCTACGGCGGCACCCGAAAACAGTTTGGAGGTCGAGGCGACCTGAGCGTGAATCTCAAGGCCGATAACGAGTTCCCACGGGCCGGTGCGGCCCTGGATATATCTGGAGGCAGAGTCGGTCATATTCACCCTATAGCGGGGCCAGCTTTCACAGGGAAGAGGACGGTGAAGAAATTGCATCCGACAGCGCACGCTCCGACGCAGGCGGCGGCACATAGAGGCGGATCGTCGTGCCGCTGCCCGGTGCCGAGACGATATCGATGCGTCCGCCAATCATCTGGGCGCGGCGGCGCAGGTGGCTTAAGCCCCGCCCGGCAGAGGCGCGCTCATCGGTGGCAAAGCCCACCCCGTCATCGCTGAGCGTCAGGATAAGCCAGCCCGGCTGATCCGGGTCGGCACGCAGGTTGAGGTCGATGGTCTTCGGTTGCGCGTGTTTGAGCGCATTGGTAACCCCCTCCTGCAAAATACGGTAAATATTAAGAATTTCGTTGGGCCGATAGCCTCGCGGCTCCGCTTCCAGCGCATTGCGCCAGTTGAGTTCCACCCCCACCACCTGAAGACGCGGGCGCATCCGTTCCCGGAAGATGGCCAGCCCAACCTCAAGGGAATCCCCCATCGAATCCATCGAGTCGATGATCAAGCGCAGGTCATCGACGGCGGCCTGAATATTGATGCGCATCGTCTCTGCCGGCACGGGCCCCAACTTGAGCTGCATCAGCAGACTGACCAGATGCCCGCCCACCCCATCGTGCATGTCGCGGATCAGGCGCTGACGCTCGGCATTGACGGCATTGAGCTGCTCCTGCTCCTGAAGGCGGGCATAGGAGTCTCGGATTTCGGCCTCACGGTCGCGCACCTGCCGCGCCAGATCATCGCGCTGTTCTTCGGCAGTGCCATAGAGCTCAAAGCCGCGCGTCACCAGGTCGATAGCGATCCCAGCAATGATCACGAAGGGGAAGTAGAGCCCCGCCGTCAGCGGCCGCGCTAGACCGAACAGGCCGTGGTAGAGATCATAAAGCGTCGTCACCAGCCCGATCGACAGAAAGGGGAAGGAACGCAACAACAGTTGCGGCTGAGACTTCGCCAGCGCCCACATGCGACGCAGGAAATAGGCGGAACAAACGAGGATGAGCACAGTCTCGGTCACCGTCGGCAACCCGCTCTGCTTTGCGGCCCACCCGATCAGCAGCAGCGCCACATCCGCCAGCGTAACGCCAATAATGATCGGCGTATGTCGATCCGGAGCCGAGGTCCAGTTTTTTAGGAAATAGGCTGTCGCCCCCATGGTCAGCCCTGAAATGATCGACAACAGCGTGTCATGCAGCGCATCGGGCAAAACGCTGCCGTACCACATGAAACTGGCCCCCCGCACCGCTAGTGCCGCCATAAACAAGGCAACGCTAAGGAACAGGCGGTTATAGCCGCTGATCGGCAACAGTGCGGCGGCGATCATGCTCAGCAGAGTGGCCGCGATCACCGTAATCAGCGGCATACCGAAGGTGGTCATCAGGCGATGATCCTGAAGCTGACGCAAATCCGTCTCCGGGCCAAACAGCACGCCCTTCATATGCGGCTGACAGCCATTTGCCACCGCAAGAATATCGACCCGATTTTCGCCTGAGCGCAGCATGTCGGGCGTCAGGCTCAGTAGTTGCGGCCGCGAACCGTCGTGACTGGACGGAAAACCAAGTTGCCCACGCGGCATTGTCAGCAGATGGCCATTGAGATAGACGGCGTAATTGTCCCGGATCACCGGCAGGAACAGGGCCTCAAAGCCGCGGTCCGGCTGCGGCCTTAGTAGAAAGGAAATCTGATAGGCGGGAAAGGTCGCGCCGCGCACGCAAACATTGGCGAAGTCGTCCGGCATGGGGGTCATGCCGTCCGGCAGAAGCGTCATCTGGTTTAGTGGAAAGGCCTGCGGCGTCAGGCCGTCCACAGCCCGCATGTAAACTTCGCGCACGCGATAGGGTTCGGTCGTCTCCGAGGGCAAAGGTTTGCGGGCAAAGGTAAACAACAGGCCCCAGAACACGATCTGCGCCACCAGCGCCCAGCACAGGGCACGACATAGATGGGTCCAGGGCGCAGCAATAGTAAGGCGAAACATGCCTCACCATAACCGCAGGTTTGCAGAGATCACAAGCCGCCGCGCGCAACTACATGCGGATCAGGCCGCTGCGCACCGCTTCAAACACCGCTTCCGAGCGCGAATTAACCGCCAGCTTGCGGTAGATGGCCTTCACGTGCGTGCCGACCGTGTGGTGCGAAATATCCAGCACACTGGCCGCTTCCTTATAGCTCAGCCCCTTGGCCAGCAGTGAGAGAAGCTCAATCTCGCGCGGCGTGATACCTGGTGCATCTTCGGCCAGTTCCGGCTCGGCAACGACGGCCAGCGAGGCGTCCTTGCGGATATGGCGAAGCAGATAGGCCGCCACCGGGGCCGAAATGGGCGAGCCGCCGTTCAGGGTGTGGCGAATGCTGCCGATCAGTTCGCTCTCGGCGCTGTCCTTAAGTACATAGCCGTCGGCCCCAGCCGTCAGCGCCGAAATAACCGAGGTTTCATCCCCGAACACCGTCAGAATAAGGATGCGGGTTGCCAAACCCTGCTGGCGCGCTGACTTGATGATTTCAAGCCCGCTGCCGTCGCTGAGCCCCAAATCGAGAACGATCAGATCCGGACCGGTATCCAGCAGGCTCAGCCCCTCCGCCACGCTCCCCGCTTCTCCGGTCAGTCGCATGTCCGGCGCCGCCTCGATAAGAGTGGCGATATGGCGGCGAACAAAGGGATCATCCTCAATAAGGACCAGACGGGACTCGGACATGTAAACGAACTGTGCCTGTGGGTTTTTAAAATACTTTGATATCGGGTGTAACATGCTCCCCCCCCCCCTCACAATCGGGCTCACCGGTTTATGGGAGCCCCTCCCATATCGACGGTATAGTCAGGCGGTATTGTCCGTGTTTTTCTATCGCTTGTGGCTCTTCCGGAAGATGGGTCACCGCGCAATCTTTTTGGATGGCGTTTGAGTTTATTCTCGTTTCAATTTGCCCCTATTCTTCAGTGGGCCGGTGACCCCACCGGCCCTGCTTTTTTATTAAGCCATGCTCGCAGTTGTGCCTAAGACAACGCCCGGCGAAGGCCGGGCGTATTACGTTTCGGATCAAAGCAGGTTCTGATCAGATTTGATAAGAACCCGCTCTGGCGGGGCATTTCGCGCTTGCATTAGCGACGGCGGGGCGTCCATTCCACAACGCGACCATTTCGGTGCGTGTAGTAGGTGCCGTAGTACGGGCGCTGCGTGTAGTAGGCGACCGTATATCCCTTCGGGGCGGGCGGCGGGGCGTATTCACGACGGTCAAACACGTAATACTGGTTGTTGAGGCACTGTTCGACCTTGTTTTCCTTCACTTCTTCACCGATCTGATTACCGATCGCCCCGCCGACCACGGCCCCCAGAACGGTGCCTTCGGTCTTGTTGCCCTTACCGGCTACGACGTTGCCGAGGGCGGCACCCGCCACGGCACCAATCACGGTGCCCTTGGTCTTGGTGTTTTGCTGCTTGTGATAGCAGAAACCGTCATAGCGTTGCGCGGCGGCCGGGGTGGCGGCCAGGGCCCCCAGAGACAGGGCGGCAGCAAAACCACCGGCGATCATCTTCGTGGACAGTTGGGTCATAGCGATACTCCTCATATATTAAATCAGGTGTTGGACACAAACTGACACCGTCCGCCTGAACCGGGACTGAACAGTGGTGTTCAGGTGCGTTCAAAAAACTTCCGGAAATATTGAACAGAGCTGTGACGCAATTACGTCAGATGCCAACGGCATACAAAAAACCAGGCACTGCGGCCGGGTTTCTCGATCAAACTGACGTTACCTCAGCGGCGATAGCGATAATCTTCGCCGTCGCGCTTTACCCAGTACGCGCTGTAATAGGGACGCTGAGTGAAATAGGCGATGCGATAGCCGTCGGGCGGCGATGGCGGCTCATAATAGCCGCGGTCATAGACGTAATATCGGCTATTCAGGCAGTTGGCCGAAGCCGTTTCCTTTTCCTTGTTTTTCTTGGCGACCTGATTGCCAATGACGCCACCGACCACGGCGCCGAGAATCGTGCCTTCGGTCTTGTTACCCTTTCCGGCGACTACGTTGCCGAGCACGCCCCCCGCGGCGGCGCCGATCACCGTACCCTTCGTGCGGGCTGAACTGCCTTCCTGATAGCACCAGCCGTCATAGCTCTGCGCGGCGGCAGGCAAGGCGAGACTTAGGGTGGCGGCACCCAGTAACGCGCCAAACGTGTATTTAAGCGATCCGTTCATAGTGCACCTCACTTTCCGCCGTGAGAGTGGCGCGCCGACTCTAAGGTTTCGATGCGCGGTCGCCACCGCCCCATAAGAAAGCCGATAAAGCCAGCTTGACCTTAGGGCATGGCCAAAAAGCCATAGTTGGAAATCAATGTTACAAACCCGACACAGGTCCGTTGCAAAAGCGACATGCTATGCTAGCGTTCGGTTCAACTCCGGGGGAACACGGGGCACAGGGATATAAACGCTGCGGAAGGGGCAAGTTATTGCTCCGAGGACCGTCATGCACCCAATCCGATCGCGCACCGCGCGCCGTTTTTCCGCCCGTCTGGGCGGCGTCTCTTTGCTTGCCCTGACCGCGCTGGTCGGCACGGCCCACGCCGAAGACACCTCGCCCAAGGCCGAGGACAGCGCGACAACCGAAGTCGTCGTCACCGCGTCGCGCCGTCTGGAAAAGGCCAGAGACGTGCCGGTCGCCGTGTCGTCGCTGGCGGGCACCAAGCTCGATGTCATTAATTCGTCAGGCCTCGACATCCGCGTGCTGGCTTCGCGCACGCCGTCGCTGAACGTCGAATCGTCGTTCGGCCGTACCTTCCCGCGCTTCTACATCCGCGGTCTGGGCAATACGGACTTCGATCCCAACGCCTCGCAGCCGGTTTCCGTCGTCTATGACGACGTGGCGCTGGAAAACCCGATGCTGAAATCCTTCCCGATCTTCGACCTCGCCGCCGTCGAAGTGCTGCGCGGCCCGCAAGGCACGCTGTTCGGGCGCAACACGCCGTCCGGCGTCGTCAAGCTCAGCTCGGCCAAGCCGTCGGAGGTGTTTGGCGGCTATTACAGCGTTGCCGCCGGCAATCTGGGCACCGTCAATGCCGAAGGGGCCGTCACCGGTGGGCTGGGTAACGGCTTCTCCGGCCGCCTGTCGGGCATTGTTCAGCGCCGCGACGACTGGGTGACCAACCTCGCCAATGGCAAGAAGCTGGAAGGCTATGAAGACATCGCGCTGCGCGGTCAGCTGCGCTACACCAGCGGTAACTTCGAGGCCCTGCTCAACGTGCATGGCCGCACGCTGGACGGCACGCCACGTCTGTTCCGCGCCAGCGCCATCAAGCCGGGCACCAACGATTTCAACACTGGCTTCGATGTCGAAAAGATCCGCCTCGACAGCCCGTTCATCAGCCAGTCGCTCGACGCCTTTGGCACCAACCTGCAACTGAGCTACACCTTCGACGGTATGGGCACACTGCACTCGATCACCGCCTATGAGCGCGCGAAGACCGAAAGCTCCGGTGACATCGACGGCGGCGTCTCGACCATCGTCGCCCCCACCCTCTACGGCACCTTCTTCCCCGTCGCCACTGGCGGCACGACCGAGCCGGAAGAATTTTCGCAGGAACTGCGCTTTGAAACCGAGCAGTTCGGCCATTGGCGCGGTCAGTTTGGCCTCTACTACTTCGACCAGGTCCTGAAGTATAACGAGCTGGACTACCTCAACAATGGCGACGTGCGTCATAAGAACCACGGCACCAGTTTCGCCGTCTTCGGTTCGGCGGAGTATAAGGCCACCGAGGCCCTGACCCTGCGCGCCGGCCTGCGCTACACCTCGGACGAAAAGAAGGACATCGTCTGGGGCCGTGCCGTCTTCCCCGGCAAGGCTCTGCCCGTCACCACAAAGGTCGATGGCGACAACGTCTCCGGCGACCTCAGCGCCACCTACGTGATCTCGCCGACGCTCAACTGGTACGCCCGCTTCGCCACCGGCTATCTGGCCCCGGCGATTCAGGACCGCGTCAACTTCGGCGGCGTGCCGACCACGGCCGGCGAGCAGACCACGACCTCCTACGAAACCGGCTTCAAGGGCTATGCCTTTGACAAGGTGTTGCGCTACGACATCGCGCTCTATTATTTCAAGACCAAGGATCTTCAGATCACGGCCGTGGGCGGCGCGGTCAACTCGGCCAAACTGATCAATGCCAAAGAGGCGATCGGTCGCGGCATCGAAGCCGACCTGTCGTTCAAGCCGACCGACAATCTGCTGCTGACGGCCAGCGCCAGCTATAACGGCACGGAAATTCAGGACCCGGTGACTGCCGTGGCCACCTGTGGGTCGGGCCTGTGTACGCCTTTGGACCGCACCTATGTGTCGGGCGGCACACGCTTTGCCTATATCGACGGCAACCCCCTGCCCCAGGCCCCGGAATGGGTGGCCAACCTGACGGCTCAGTACGTCTGGCCGATGGGCGACGGCAGCCGCTTCTTCGTCTATGGCGACGTGGCCTACCGCTCGGAAATCAACTTCTTCCTCTATGAAGCGACCGAGTTCACCGGCAAGTCGTTCACCCAGACGGGCTTGCGTGGCGGTTACGTCACCAAGGGCGGTCTGGAAATTGCCGCCTATGTGCGCAACCTCGAAGACAATATCGTGGCCGAAAGCGGTATCGACTTCAACAACCTGACCGTCATGGTTTCGGAACCTCGCACCTATGGCCTCTCGTTGAAGAAGGCGTTCTAAGCCTGTCTACATAAATGAGAAAAGGCCGGTGTTCGCACCGGCCTTTTTTTATGGCCCTCGCCGCAGCTTAACCGCCGTGCGGCACGTAGGCCTGAAACTCCAGTTCGACCTCAGCCCCATAGGCCAGATCGCTGACACCGAAGGCGGTCCGCACCGGCAGGCGCGTCGGGTGAAAATAGGGCTTGTACAGGCGGTTAAAAGCGCTCCAGTTGGCCATGTCCTTCATCATTACGGTCGTTTTAAACACGTGTTCCAGCCCCAACCCGTAGCGGCGCAGGATAGCCTGCGAATTCGACATGATCTGACGGACCTGCGGCTCAAAGCCGTCCACCAGCCGTCCCTGCGCATCGAGGCCGATCATTGCCGATAGATAAAGGACGCAGCCGACCTGAACCGCTTCGGAAAAAGGCGAGCGGGGGTGCGGGTGCATATAGTAGGTGATACCATCCGCATGGACCGGCTTCACGGGGATTTCAGGCAAACTCATGGCTTCGACTCCGGTGATGCCCGGCAGACGCCCGCCGGGGCTGATGAAGCGATTTTGATGATCTGCGCTCGCCCTGACAAGCCCTGCACCTTTTTTTGATCCCCGATCGAGCGACAAAAAAAACGCCCTGTCGGGACCTGACAGGGCGTTGGTGGGGAATAAAAAACGTAATGGAAATTATCAAAACATAGATACTGATGCAGAGGTATCCCCGCCCCGTATCGGCGGTTTCATAACGTGATCACGGTTAAGTCGCAAGCAAAAATTTCACACTTTCAACCTTTTTGTGAAATTTTCAGACAACCGCGTTCAGACTTCAAGATAGCCATACAGGATGGCGCGGGTAATGCGCCGGTACTGCAAAGTGAGATGTTCAAGCGGGAGCAATGGATAGACCGCATTGACGCCCCGCGCCGCATCCGCCAGCATCTGCGCCAGCTCCGCGGCGCTATAATCGCCTTTGAGGCGCAACGCCCCATCCGCCGCCAGCGTGTCGATAAAGTCCGCCAAATCGGCCTGAAACGCCGTGGCCAGCTCGATCATGATGTCTGTGCAGATGCGAAATACCGTCGCCTTGATCTCCAGCGCGTGCGGAGACGGCTGGATCAGACGCCAGGTGTCCCCGTAACGGATGTCGATCATCGCGGTAAACACGTCCAGCACGTCGCCGCCCGTCTCACGAGTATGCCGGGCCGCCGCAAAGCACCTGTCTATCAGCTCCAGATTATGCTGGCGGAACATGGCACGAAAGGCGTCGTCCTTGTTCTCGAAATAGTTGTACAGCGTGCGACGCGTAAACCCGCAGCCCTCAGCCAGGGCTTCCATGGTCAGTTTTTGGAAGCCCCGGCTGAGGAAAGCGGTCTGCACGCGATTGAGGAGGTCCGGGCTCGGAGTCATGCCCCTACGTAACGCCAGATAGACAGGGTGACAACCGAGGCATGGTTAGCCCTGTACTTTTTTCGCCGCCCCGGCACACCAGCGGTAAAGCCCGGCGACGCCTGAGACGGCGAGGATCAGAGCGATGATCATGGCGGTGTGTTCGCCATAGGGGATGGGCAGAATGGCCAGCGGGGCCTTAGAGCCGGTGAAGGTGATCACCCCGGCCAGCACCACCTTGAACAGGCTTTCACCGACGATAAAGCCTGAGGCGATCAGCACGCCCAGCCGCGAAGCCGGTTCAGCCCACGGCTTACCCTGCACCAGCCGCTCAAACAGCCAGCCGCCAAAGGCCCCGACGACCACCGGCGCGGTCACCGCCGACGGCAGATAGATGGCCAACCCCACGCCCAGCGGCGGCAGGCTGTACTTGTCGTTCGTCACCTTGCGCAGCAGGAGATCAAACGCCACAAGCCCGGCGCCGATCGCGGCACCGGTCCCAAGCAGGCCCCACGGCAGGCTGCCGCCGATGGCCCCCTTGGCGAGCGTCGAGATCAGGGTTGCCTGCGGTGCCCCCAGCGGCTCGCCGGTGATGCCGCGATAGTTGGGGTCACCCGCAAACCCAAAGGCCTCATTGAGCAGATTAAGCACCAGCGGAATGACTACCGCCCCGGCGATGACGCCGATGACCAGCGCCACCTGCTGCTTCCACGGCGTTGCCCCAACCAGTTGCCCGGTCTTAAGGTCCTGAAGGTTGTCGTTACCGACGACGGCAACAGCCAGCACGAAGGTGGTCGCAAACAGGGCAAAGGCCGTCAGGGCCTGACCCACATCCGGGCCGCTGATCGTATGACCGACGGCACCGATCAGCAGGGCCGCCCCCAGCACGCTGAGGATTCCAACACCCGACACGGGCGAGTTGGACGACCCGATCAGGCCCGCCATATAGCCGCACACGGCGGCGGCCAGCAGACCGGCAATGGCCAGATAAAGCACACCCAGCGCCACCAGAGGCAGGCTGAGGCTGGCGATGGCCGTCCCGTTAAGGAAGCTCGCCATCATGAAACCGGCCGGCACCAGCAGCAGGACCGAGATCAGTCCCACCAGCGCGATCGGCAAATCCTGTTCTTCGCGCGGCAGGGCTTCGCCTCCCGACTTGCGCTTGCGATTGGCCTCAAGCGCCGACATCAGGCCCGACCACACCGGCCCTAGCAGCTTACCGATCGTCCAGATTGCCGCCGCCCCGATGGCACCGGCCCCCAGATAGCGCACCTGCGTGGACCAGATGGCTCCGGCATGGTCCGCGGCGCTGGCCTCCGGCATGGGCGTCATCGACGTCAGGATCGGTACGGCAATGCCCCAGGCGATGACCAGCCCGGTCAGCATGGCGATACCGACCGTAATCCCCATCAGGTGACCGGCCCCGATCAGGGCCAGAGAGCTTTCACCGGCAATGCCCGTCGCCGCGACCTTTCCGCCGACCTTGACCTTGAAAAAGGCCGCCAGTTCTCCGGCCAGCATCTTGGCCGCCGCCAGCGCCGAATAGGCGGCCGAGGCCACGCTGCCCAGCACCACGGCGATCAGGCCCGCCTGCCCTTCACGCGCGCCTTCGCGGGTATTGGTGCCGACCTTCAGCACTTCGGCCGCGGCCACGCCTTCCGGATAGGGCAAGGGTGAGTTGGAGACCAGGGCCCGGCGCAGCGGAATGGTGTACATGACCCCCAGAATGCCGCCGATGGCACAGGCGGCAAAGGTGATGAAGAAGGGCACCTCGCGCCACCAGCCAATGATGATCAGACCGGGTAACACAAAGATCACCGAGGCCAGCGTCCCCGCCGCCGAGGCAATCGTCTGAACGATGTTGTTTTCCTGAATGGTCGCCGATTTGAAGGCGCTCAGCAGCGCCATCGAAATGACCGCTGCCGGAATCGAGGTGGCAAAGGTCAGGCCGACCTGAAGCCCCAGATAGACCTGCGCCGCCGTAAAGACCAGCGTGATGAGGATACCAAGTATCACCCCGCGCAGGGTGATTTCGGTTTGGGGTTTGGGCGACATGATCACTCCGGGCAGCCGAACGCAAAAACCGTATCTTGCGCAACGGATTGCATCTGACAACCGCTTTTTTGTGCGTCCGACCACCCGCCACGCGGACGAAGAAACCAAATCAATCATGTTCAATCATAATTTCGGGCCCTTATGTCCGAAATGTGATCAAAATTTTTCATTGATCATATTTTTAGAGGTTGCGAGCGTCCGAAAACGCCGTAATCTGGGGATGCGCCGGACAAAAGCGGCAACTTTGCGCATCTTCGATGCCCAAAGCTCAAAATATCGGCTCAGGCCGGAATAACACTTACAGGATGGCCCGCTGCGCCTCGCAGCCGGGCGTTAAAAAGAGGAAACCTATGAACGTCACCATTCCGTCGCCACGGAAGGCGCATCTGTTGTGCACGTCGGCTCTGATGGGCGCAGCCCTGCTTATCGCTGCCCCGGCCTTCGCGCAGGAGGCCACGCCCGCAGCCGCCCCGGACGAGATCGAAACCGTTACTGTCACCGGCTTCCGCAGCTCGCTGAAAAGCGCTCTGAACGTCAAGAAGAACAGCGCCGCAACGATTGATTCGATCCTGGCCGAAGATGTGGGCAAGTTTCCAGACTCCAACCTCGCCGAGTCGATGCAGCGCATCCCTGGCGTTACCCTGTCGCGCGGCGATGGTGGTGAAGGCCGCAATATTTCGGTGCGGGGCCTTGGGCCGCAATATACCCGCGTGCGTCTGAACGGTATGGAAGGCGCGGCGCAGTCAGGCTCTGCCGACATCTATGGCGCGGGCAATAACGGCCGCAGCTTCGACTTCAACATCTTCCCGTCAGAAATCTTTTCGTCTCTGGCGGCGCGAAAGACCGCCTCAGCGGACGTCGAAGAAGGCTCACTGGGGGCGACGGTTGACCTGCGCGCACCCAAGCCGTTCGACTACAGCAAATCGGAGGTGCTCAGCTTCTCGGCCAAGGGCACCTATAACGAACTGGCTAAAAAGACCGATCCGCGCCTCACGCTGCTGGCTTCCAAAAAGTTCGCTGATGGCACCTTCGGCATCCTCGGCACCCTTACCTATCAGGAAAAGCATACGCGCGAAGTCGGCTACTCCGCCGTGGACATCCTTTCGGCAAACACAAATGGCTATAATGCCATTAAACGTGACGCCGCTGGTAATCCAATTGTTGTCAATGGCGTTACGCAGCGCGAAGTTCAACCCTTCTGTACGCCCATCGGCTGGACCGATCCCAGCGGTGGACGCACGATAAGCCCCGATCCGGCAGAAAGCGCTGCCAAGGGGGCAACAGCCGCCAACTGCTCCACCAATAATCCGCGCACCGGCACCATCGCCGCCTATAACACCATCTATAATCTGCGCCGCGCCGATGCCGCCGGCATACCCGGTTCCGGCGCGTTTTTGCCGCGCATTCCGCGTTACGTGAATTCGGAACAGGACACCGAGCGCCTGGGCGGCAGCTTGACCTTCCAGTGGCGTCCCGATGCCAATACGGACGTGTCGCTGGACGTGCTCTATTCCAAATTCGATGTGGAACGCCGTGACAACTACATCGCCGGACTGTCACTGGCGCGTAACATCGGCAACAATGGCCAGCCGATGGTTTCGGTAAAGGACGTGCAGTTCAAATCGAACGGCTCGTTGCTGTACGGGCTATTTGACGGCATGGACGTGCGCTCCGAAGGTCTGGTCGATGTGTTCACCTCGGAATTCACGCAGGTGAACCTGAACGCGCGTCACCGCATCAACGAACGCTTCGAAGTCACGGGCTTTGTCGGCAAATCGACCTCGACCTGGGACGGGCCAATGCGCCTGCAAACCTTCATTGACGCTATCGACGTCGATAACTTCTCCATCGACTTCCGCGGCGGCGGGACGACTCCGGCGATCAATTTCGGCATAGACGTTTCCAATCCGGCGAACTTTACCTACGCCCCCGGCCAGGCGGACGGCACGGTCACCGGCGGCTTCTCGGTGCAGGGCAAGCCACAGTGGAACACAACCGACATCACCACCATCAACCTAGATGGCAAATACGATGCGACCGACTCGATCACCGTCAAATTCGGGCTGCAGTACCGCGAAAACGACTTCAATTCGCGCTCCCTCAACCTGATCCCCACTCAGGTCGCCGTCACCGCCCTACCCGCCGGCGTCACCCTAGCCAGCCTGACCAAGCAGATCACCGGAGTAAACGATCTGTGGGGCAATGGCGCTCCGGCAAGCTGGGTGGCCATCGACCCGGCCAAATGGCGTGAGGCCTTCAAGTTCGACTCCCTGCAATATTGTGGCATCGAATGCGGCGCCCCACAGTCGCAGATCAAGGAAACGGTCCGCAGCAGCTACATCATGGCCGAGTTCAATTCGGACAGTTGGCTGCCCGTTCCGGTGCGCGGCGATGTCGGCGTGCGTTCGGTCTATACAAAGCAGTTCGCCGTGGGCCACATCGCCGCCACAGCCCCCGCGGGCTCACAATACCCAACGCGCGGCGTCCGCAACCAGGTCGAGCGCGAATATCACGATATTCTCCCATCGGCGAACATCGTGTTTGAACTGAAGCCGGAGCTACTGGCGCGTTTCTCGGCGGCCAAGGTGATGACCCGTCCGGAACTGGGGAACCTCACTCCCTCCAGCGGCGTGACCTTCACCACCCGCACGGGGACGATCAACAACCCGTACCTCGAACCGATCCGCGCTACGACCTTCGACGCGGCGCTGGAGTGGTACTTCCGCCCCGGCTCCTTGGTGTCGGTAGGCTATTTCCATAAGGACATCAAGACCTTCATTCAACGCATTAATCAGACCGTTCCCTACAACGAACTGGGCCTGCCGCTGGAACTGCTAGTGGGCAATGCGTCCGGTGCGTCGGCGACGGACCTATTCAATGTGGCGCGCTTCGTCAATACGCCGGGTGGCCCATTGAAGGGCGTCGAACTGAACCTTCAGGCCGACCTCGACTTCTTGCCGGGCTTCTGGAGCCATTTCGGCGTGCTGGCCAACTACACGCACATTACGTCGGAGATAAACTACGTCCTGAGCAGCTCGCCTACGGGTGTTCCGCTGACGTCAACGACCAATGACCTAACCAACCTATCGCGTGAATCGGCTTCCGGCACTCTTTACTGGGAAAATGACAAGTTCAGCGTGCGCAGCACGGCCTCTTATCGCGGCAAGTATATCCGGGCGATTCCGGCGTCTGCGGGCAGCGATCTGCAAGGCAATGACGATACCTTGTATGTGGATGCTTCGGCCTCCTACCAGGTCACGGATCGCTTGAAGCTGTCGCTGGAAGCGCAAAACCTGACCGACGAGCAAAACCGCCTCTATATCGACTCCAACCGTCAGGACACGCTGTTTGAAACCCGCATCGGGCGGACGGTCACCTTCGGTCTGACGTATAAGTATTAGAGCGTATGCCGGTGCGGTTTCGACGGCACCGGCCCCCGTTTCATAGGCGGAACTCTCTGGGCACGCAAAACAATACCCGCGCTCGCAAGGCGCGGGTTTCTTTTTGAACATCAACCGCTTTTGGACACGTCCTTAAGCTCGGCCTCAAGGGCGGCGGCCTGCCCCTCTTCGCGCACCTTACCGTCGTCGAAGATTTTTCCGATGATATGACGGTACTCTTTATACTGGCGCAACTCATGGGCGGCGGCCATCTTCTCGGCCCACGACGTGTCGTCGCGCCCCAGATGGCGCAGGACCGCCTGAAAGCGCAGATAGCGTTCATGCCGATTGCGCTCAGCCGTCTGTTCGGCCAGCCACAGCACCGCCCAGGCGATCACAATGAGCGGCAGCACCAGAAGTCCCCACCCGATCATGTCCTGACCCGTCACCAGCATACGCATCTCTCTAAAGGTTAACGCGTCACCATACGCTCATGGTTCCCGCAGCCCAAGGCCTTGCGCCAAAAAGACGAACCCTCACACGCACAAAAAAGACCTCCGGGAGCGCGCCCGGAGGTTTCTTGCATTCAGAAGAGGCCTTTTACCACCACTGGGACGGCTTATGCGTAAAGCCCGCAGCCTTTTCGAGCACCGCACCCACGGCCAGGGTCGTGCCTTCGTCCAGCGCCTTGCCGATCACCTGAAGGCCCAGCGGCAGACCCTTTGAATCCAGCCCCGCCGGGACCGCCATGCCGGGCAGACCAGCGAGGTTGGTGGTCACGGTGAAGACGTCGTTGAGGTACATCTGCACCGGGTCAGCGGCTTTTTCCGTATCACCCAGTTGGAAGGCGGCCGACGGCGTGGCCGGGGTCAGGATGACGTCACAGCTATTCCAGGCGTTGACGAAGTCTTCGGCAATGCGGCGGCGCACCTTCAAAGCCTTGACGTAATAGGCATCGTAGAAGCCTGCCGACAGCACGTAGGTGCCGATCATGATGCGGCGCTTTACCTCGGCCCCGAAGCCTTCAGAGCGCGACAGCTCATAGGTGTCGGTCAGGCTGCTGGCCGCCTCGGTGCGGTGGCCGAAGCGCATCCCGTCATAGCGGGCAAGGTTGGACGAGGCTTCCGCCGGGGCCACAATATAGTAGCACGGCAGGGCGTATTTGGTGTTGGGCAGGGAGATGCGCACAATCTCCGCACCAGCGTCCTTCAGCCACTGGATGCCCTGCTCCCACAGGGCGTCGATCTCGCCCGGAATGCCGTCGAGGCGGTATTCATCAGGGATACCGACGCGCAGGCCCTTGATCGACCGACCCACAAAGCTCGAAAAATCCGGCAGGGCATTGGGCAGGCTGGTGGAGTCTTTGGCGTCGTGCGAGCACATGGATTGCAGCATGATCGCTGCGTCTTCAACCGTCTTGGTGATCGGACCGGCCTGATCGAGCGACGAGGCAAAGGCCACCATGCCGTAGCGCGAGGCGCGGCCATAGGTCGGCTTGATCCCAACCGTGCCGGTGAAAGCGGCAGGCTGACGGATCGAACCGCCGGTGTCCGAAGCCGTAGCGGCCAGACACAGGTCCGCCGCCACCGCCGAGGCCGAACCGCCCGACGACCCGCCGGGGGTCAGGGGCGCGTTGGAGGCGTTCGACTTCCACGGATTGGTCACCGGGCCCCAGTGCGAGGTTTCGTTGGACGAGCCCATGGCGAATTCGTCCATGTTCAGCTTGCCCAGCATGACCGCGCCATCGTCCCACAGGTTCTGGGTAACGGTCGATTCGTAAGGGGGCACGAAGGTATCGAGTATGCCCGAACAGGCGGTGGTGCGCACGCCTTTGGTGCAGAACAGGTCCTTGATGCCCAGAGGCGCGCCTTCGAGCGGGCGAGACTCACCGGCCTTGAGGCGACGGTCGGACTCACCGGCCATTTCGCGCGCCTTGTCAAAGGTGGTTAGCACATAGGCGTTCAGCGCCGTATTGGCCTTTTCGATGGCCCCGATAAAGGCTTCGGTCAGTTCGGTTGAGGAGAATTGCTTCGCCTTCAGGCCATCAAGCGCGCTTTTTAGCGTCAGTTTGGTGAGATCACTCATAACTATTCCACCACCCTCTATTCTACGACTTTTGGCACGATAAAGAAGCCATCCAGGCTTTTGGGGGCGTTCGACACGACATCGGCCACCTTGCCGCCGTCGGTCACCACGTCGTCACGCAGGGGCTGCGTCATTTCCACGCAGGAGGTCATGGGCTGCACGTCGCTGACATCGACCTCATTGAGCTGCTCGATCCACCCCAGAATACCGTTCAACTGACCGGCCAGACTTTCCAGACTTTCGTCGCTTTCGCGCAGGCGCGACAGGCTCGCCACCTTGCGCACAGTTGCCACATCAATGGCCATGCGGAGACTCCTATATCTATGGAGTCCCGGTTAGCGAGGGCGCGCCCAAATGGCAAGGGGCACGCCTATTTAAATAGCAAAACGGCGCACCGGGGACAGTCGGTGCGCCGTTTGTTTCTGGCCTTGCGACAGATTATCGCTGAGCGGCGCTGCGGTCCGAATTGTCGGCATAAAACGCGACATGGACCGTCCTGCTTTCGTGATACGCCACAAGGGCCGGCAGGTTGGAGTCACGCACGGCCTGATCCAGAGCCGCCGCGGCACAGGCCCGGTCTGAGGCTTTGGAAGCGCTGTCGTGAGCCAGATCAGAATCGCAGGCGCGTTTGGCCGCAACCTTCAGGCGCGCATAGGCCTTTTCAACGGCTTTGGCATCGCTGAGTACCACGGGCAGTTGCACCACTGCACGGGTTTCAATGTCACGCTGTTCGGCGGATACAGGGGTGACAAGGCTGAGCGACAGGGCCAGAGTCATCAGGGCGGTGAGCTTCTTAAGCATAGCTAGTCTCCAGTATTGATTGAAATAAGAATAACGATTACTTGCCACGCAGCGTGGTCTTTGCCGACTGTTCGGCCAGACGCATCTCAGCCTGGGCCTGCGCCGGGGCGTGCGCCGCATGCAGGCGGTTCAGTAGGGGTGAATTGAAGCGACTCACCGCCTCATCGACAGCTTTCACCTGACACACGCGCTCGGCTTCGGCCGTCGTCAGCGGCCCCTCGGATGACTGACACACGTCTTCGGCGACGCTTTGAATACGGCTATAGAGCCGCTCCACGCCTTTCGGCGTCGAAAGGTCGAGATCGCGCGTGGCCACACGCCGCGTCTCCACCGTTTCCGCCTGAGCCATGGACGCGCCGGACAACAGCGCCGCACCAAGAACAAAAACCACTACCTTCATAACCCGCTCCTTATTGAATGTTTGATGACGCTTAACTTATGATGCATTCAATAAATCAGACGGAAAACAGAATCCATGATTTTATTATTAAATCTTTGCCATCTATTAATTTCATTTCATGAACTTTTGTTAGTTTATTTTGTGACAGCTTATTGAATGGTATATTTTGAAATGAAACAGTTCCGACCTGCAAAGGCCGACGCGCACATCAATTATTACATTTTGTACAGAAAACTACTTTTCAGCCCATTGACCGAGAATAGGCGACGAACCGTCCCCGCGGACGTCACCCGCGTCAACTGCGACACGACTCAGGCCCGGATGCCCAACCTTGTGGACCGTCTCCCGAACGGCCGTGCGTTCGCACTGACGATCCGTGATGACCCAGCCGTTAAGAGAGACCAGCCCCTCGGCACAGACCTCTTTGGCCGCCGTGCGGATCTGCCTCAGCACCTGTTTCGCTTGCGCGGGATCATTGAGGTTGGCATCCGCGAAGCGGATCGTCTTTTGCGGCAGTTCCTCTGCGGCGACGGCGCTCCCGCCCGTCAGCAGCATGACACCCGCGACACACATCAGTATTGTTCTCGGCATTTTGTTATCTCCCGTTGCTTTGGATAGACACTCAAATCCCGCAACCAGAAGTAAAAATCTAGAATTTTATTATTAAATAAACGCAATAGATTAAATTCAATTCATTAATTACATAAACGTAATTCACAAGCGCGCCACATTCGGCGCAACGCCGCTGTAATTGCGGTTGACTCGCTTACGCCCGCGCGCCACACCGCATCGCATGGCCATACTCGACATCACCGAACTGAAAGCCGCCCTTCCGCCGCGCCGCGCCCTGATCGGGCTCGATCTGGGGGAAAAGACCATCGGCGTCGCCGTCAGCGACATTTCCTTGAGCATCGGCTCGCCGCTGGAGCTGATCAAAAAGAGCAAGTTCACGCAGGAGGCCGAACGCCTGTTGCTGCTGATGAAGCAGCGCGAAGCGTCGGGCCTCGTCATCGGCCTGCCGGTCAATATGGACGGCACCGAAGGCCCGCGCTGTCAGTCGGTGCGCGCCTTTGCCCGCAACCTGCTGCGCCTGCCCGCGGAAAAGTTCGCCGCCGCCGGCCTTGAGCCCGACCTGCCCATCGCCTTCTGGGACGAGCGCTGGTCGTCGTCGGTGATGAACCGCTTTCTGATCGAAGAAGCCGACCTGACGCGCGCCAAACGCGCCGAAGTGATCGACCGTTCCGCCGCCGCCTATATTCTTCAGGGCGCGCTCGACCGCATAAGAAGCGCCACATGAGCCCATTGCGTCTGCCAAAGGGCGCAAGCGCACCCCGGCGAGCCTTCGCCGCCCTTCCGGAGCCTGTCGCGCCGCAGCAGGGGCGTGAGGGATAAAAAAATGACGCCCGACATCTTCATCAACGGCATCTTGCCGGTGTTTCTGCTGATCGCGCTGGGCTTCGGGCTGAAGGTTTCGGGGTTTCTGCCGCCGTCGGTCTGGGGGCCGATTGAGCGCATCGCCGTCTATGTCTTCTACCCGGGTTTTCTGATTCCGGCCATCTGGCATGCCGATCTGTCGGGCCTCAGCGCCGGCCCGATCAGTCTGGCCGTCAGTACGTCGCTGGCTCTGTCCATCCTGATCGCTTTTGCCCTGAAACCGGTGCTGCGCCTGTCCGGCCCCACCTATACCAGCGTGTTTCAGGGCCTGATTCGCTTCAACTCCTTCGTCTTTTTGCCCATTGCCACCTCGATCTTCGGCGCGCAGGCCGTGGGCCTGGCCGCCGTGGCCATGAGCGCGCTGATCCCCTTAAGCAATATGGCCTCGATACTGGTGCTGGCCCGCTGGGGGCAGCCTGAAGGCGAAGATACGGTGGACCGCAGCTTTCGCGGCGTCATGGCGCGCCTGTTTACCAACCCGATCTTCCTGTCGTGTCTGATCGGGCTGGCGCTCAACGTGGTGCGCGCGCCATCCGTGCCGTTTATCGAAAAAGACCTGAAGATGCTGGGCGATGCGGCCATTCCCACGGGCCTCATTCTGGCCGGGGCCGGGCTGAACTTCGCCTATATCCGCAGCCAGCCGCTGCTGGTCGTCGCCACCTCGGCCTTCAAGGTGCTGATCGTGCCGCTGATAAGCTGGGGCCTGTGCCGGCTGTTCGGCGGTGATGCTCTGGCGCAGGGCGTCGCCCTGTGTTGCGGGGCCGCCCCGTGCGCCGCCGTCGCCTATGTACAGGCGCGCCACATGGGCGGGGACGCGCCGCTGATGGCCGGGATCGTGGCGCTGACCACCTCTCTCAGCCTGATCAGCCTGCCCTTCCTGCTGTGGCTCTACCACCTACTTACATAAATTTACACACATCTTCGGGCTGGCAAGGCCGCGGCACGCTTCCTATATCCGATCCGTTCGCCCGCCTCAGCCGTAACGGCTCAAGCCACGCCTTTTCTGCGGCCGAACGCTTCCGATTTTGCAAGGATTTCCCATGACGCTCGCCAAAGCCTATGCCGCGCCTTCGCCCAAGGCCCCGCTCGAACCCTTTACCTTTGAACGCCGCGCCCCCAACGAAGACGATGTGGTCATCGACATTCTCTATTCGGGCGTCTGCCATTCCGACATCCATCAGGTGCGCGACGAATGGTTCCCCGGCATCTATCCGCAGGTGCCCGGCCACGAAATCGTCGGCCGCGTGCGTCAGGTCGGCAAGAAGGTGACCAAATTCAAAGAAGGCGACACGGTCGGCGTCGGCTGCTTCGTTGATTCCTGCGTCAACTGTCAGACGCGCGACGAAGACCGCGAACAGTATCTGCCGGGCCTGATTCAGACCTATAACAATCTGGATGCCGACGGTCAGCCGACCTATGGCGGCTATTCCGACCATATCGTGGTCAAGGAAGGCTATGTGCTGCGCGTGCCGGACCACCTGCCCAAGGACGCTGCCGCGCCGCTTCTGTGCGCCGGGATCACCCTGTGGTCGCCGCTGAAGCACTGGAACGCCGGGCCGGGCAAAAAGGTCGCCATTATCGGTCTGGGCGGTCTGGGCCATATGGGCGTTAAGCTGGCCCACGCGCTGGGGGCCGAGGTCACGGTGCTCAGCCAGTCGCTGGCCAAGAAGGACGACGCCCTGCGTCTGGGGGCCGATCACTACTACCCCACCAATGACGCCGAGACCTTCAAGACTCTGGCGGGCACCTTCGACCTGATCATCAATACGGTGTCAGCCCCGATCGACTGGAACGCCTATCTGGGCCTGCTCAAGGTCGATGGCACAATGGTGCTGGTCGGCGTGCCGGACAACCCCATCCCGGTGCACGCCTTCTCGCTAATCCCCGGCCGTAAGAACCTCGCCGGTTCGATGATTGGCTCGATCAAGGAAACGCAGGAAATGCTCGACTTCTGCGGTGAGCACAACATCGTCTCGGATATCGAGCTGATCGACATTCAGGACATCAACGCCGCCTATGAGCGCGTCATTAAGTCCGACGTGCGCTACCGCTTTGTCATCGACATCGCGTCGCTGAACAAGGCCTAAGGGTCTTTGCACATCGCCGCGGCCTCACGTCGCTGAGGCGGCGGCGATTGCCCCTTCCCTCCCTTTGAGTCGTGGGGTATAGCCGCCCTTTATGACGCGCATTACCCCCCAAGATCCGCAGGTGTTGCTGGAGATGATCCAGTCGCGCCTCTTTCCCTTCCCCAAACGGCATTTCAATGCCGCGCAGGACCTTGATCCGCCCGACATTGTGGCCCTGCTCGATCTGGCCGATGTGTTCGTGGAACTGAACCGGCGGACCAATAAAAAGCTCGACCTGCTCAAGGGGCGCACGCAGGTCAATCTGTTCTTCGAAAACTCGACCCGCACCATGTCATCGTTTGAACTGGCCGGTAAGCGTCTGGGGGCCGATACGGTCAATATGAACCCCCGCACCTCCAGCGTGGCCAAGGGCGAGACCCTGATCGACACCGCGGTGACGCTCAACGCCATGAAGCCTGATCTGCTGGTCGTGCGCCATTCGGCGTCAGGCGCGGCGCAGCTTCTGGGGCAAAAGGTCGGGTGCAGCGTCGTCAATGCCGGCGACGGTCAGCATCAGCACCCCACTCAGGCCCTGCTCGACATGCTGTCGATCCGCCGCGCCTTCGGCCATGTCGATAGCCTGACCGTGGCGATTTGCGGCGATGTCGCCCATAGCCGCGTGGCGCGCTCCAACGTCATCCTGCTCAATGCGATGGGCGCCAATGTGCGCCTCGTCGGGCCGCCGACCCTGATCCCCGGCGATGCCGACGAATGGGGCGTTGAGGTCTACCACGACATGAGGGCCGGGATTACGGGGGCCAATGTGGTGATGATGCTGCGCCTTCAGCTTGAGCGCATGGACGGGGCCTTCATCCCCTCGACCCGCGAATATTTCCGCTATTTTGGTCTCGACCGCGAAAAGCTGGCCGTGGCTGCGCCGGACGTGCGCGTCATGCACCCCGGCCCCATGAACCGCGGCGTCGAAATCGACTCCGAAGTGGCCGATGATCTGTCGATCTCGCTCATTCAGGATCAGGTGGAGATGGGCGTCGCCGCGCGCATGGCCGTTCTGGCCTCACTGGCCGCGCGTCTGGAGACCGACCGATGAAAAGCACTTCTATACCTCCCCAGTTTACTGGGAAGGGGGACCGCACGACGCACAAAGCGCTAGATGCGGTGGTGGGGGCTCTGCCAATCGGCGAAAATCGCGGACAAATGAAGTTTTCCGCGCCCCCCTCCGTCTGCTTCGCTACGCTTGCAGCCACCTCCCCCGGCACGCCGGGGGAGTAAAAACGAGGGCATAATCATGAAACAATCCCAAGCCATAGCCCTTGTGAACGCCCGCCTGATCGATCCGGCCAGCGACTATGATGGCCCGGGCAGCCTGATCCTCACCGAAGGCGTCATTGCCGAGGTGCTGCACACGGCGCACCTGCCGTCGGGTTCCGCCGACATGAAGGTCATCGACTGCGACGGCAAGGTGGTCTGCCCCGGCCTGATCGACCTGCGAGTCAAAACGGGCGAACCGGGGGCCGAGCCTAAGGAGACGCTGAAATCCGCCAGCCGCGCCGCTGCGGCCGGGGGAGTAACGTCGATGGTGGTGCAGCCCGATACCGACCCGGTGATCGACGAGCCGGCCATGGTCGATTTCATCCTGCGCCGTGCCCGCGATATCGAACTGGTCCACGTCTACCCCGCCGGCGCCGCCACCAAGGGCCACAATGGCAAGCAGATGGCCGAAATCGGCCTGATGAGCGAATCCGGGGCCGTCTATTTCACCGATGTCGAACGCCCGATCATCAATTCCAAGGTGCTGGCCCGCGTCCTCTCTTACGCCAACGGCTTCAACGCCCTGATCGCCCACCGCCCCAAGGAGCCGTGGCTGTCCGAAGGGGCCGTAGCCACCTCCGGTGAAATGGCGGCGCGTATGGGGCTTTCGGGCGTCTCGGCGTTGGCGGAGCGCATCGCGCTGGAGCGTGATCTGGCTCTAGTCGAGCTGACCGGGGCGCGGCTGCTGGTCGATCAGATCACCACAGCCGGGGCCATCAAGGCCATCGCACAGGCCAAGGCGAAGGGGCTGGATGTCTATGCCTCGGCCTCGATCAACCATCTGGTGTTCAACGAAATCGACATTGGCGATTACCGCACCTTCTATCGCCTTGATCCGCCGCTGCGCTGCGAAGACGATCGCATCGCTCTGGTCGAGGCTCTGGCCGACGGCCTGATCGACGTGGTGGTGTCGAACCACACGCCCCTGCCCGCCGAAGACAAGCGCCGCCCCTTCTCCGAAGCCGAGCCGGGCGCAATCGGCCTGCAAACCCTGCTGGCGGCCCTGATCGGCCTGCACCACGATCGTGAGATTCCGCTGATCGACCTGCTTCGCACGGTGACGATCAATCCGGCACAACTGATCGGTCTGGAGGCCGGGCGGCTGTCGCCCGGTGCGCCCGCCGACCTGATTGTGGTGGATATCGACGCCCCCTTTGCCTTGCGCGAAAGCGACATCCTGTCGAAATCGAAGAACTCCCCCTTTGAAAACCGCACATTACAGGGCAAGGTAGAGGTGACTCTGGTGGACGGGCGAATCGTCTATCAGGCCTGATACCAAGGGTCATTGAAAATGACTCTTGGTATGCCTTTCGATAAGGTCTCATGTCTCTGATATATATGAGACAGTATCGAGTTTTCAACGCCGGATGCGGTCAGCATCTTCGGCCGTTGGTATCAGTGAAAGCCCTGCAATGCCTCTGCCCGACTGGACCATCTTTGCCCTTGCCGTGATCGGCGGCTACCTGCTGGGGTCGATCCCCTTCGGCGTCGTCACGACGAAGCTGGCCGGTATCGACATACGCAGCATCGGTTCGGGCAATATCGGCGCCACCAATGTCTTAAGAACGGGGCGTAAGGATCTGGCCCTGATCACCTTTCTGGGCGATACGGGCAAGGGCGCGATGGCGGTGGGACTGACCTTCGCCCTGCTGCTCAGCGTCGATCAGGCGACCCGTCAGACCGGCATGGCGCTGGCCGGAGGGGCGGCGTTTTTAGGCCACCTCTTCCCCGTCTGGCTGAAATTCAAGGGCGGCAAAGGCGTGGCGACCTTCCTCGGCACCCTGTTCGCCGCCGCCTGGCCGATGGGGCTGCTAGCCGCTGGCACCTGGCTTCTCACCGCCTTCATCTTCCGTATTTCGTCTTTAAGCGCGCTGGTGGCTGCCGCCCTCATTGCGCCGCTGGGATTGCTGATTGATCAGCCGCACGCCTTCGTTGTCATGGCCCTGTTTATGGCGGTGCTGATCTATGTGCGCCACCGCGACAATATCCGCCGCCTGCTCAAGGGCGAGGAACCGAAGATCGGCAAGAAAAAAGACGCCGGACCCGCCGCGGACGCCTAAAGCCATGAGCGACGGGGGGAAGACTTTCTTGGTCGCTTTCCCGCCTGAACCAACGAGCGACGCGGAACACTTTGCACGGTTGCAGCTGGCGCGCACGAACCGTATCCCCCCGTGCGTTTCCATCAGCTTATTCTGTGCATGAACAGCGCCGTGAATGCGGTCGAAACCTGCCTTAGATCGCCAACCGCTCAAGGGATGGCATCGTCCCCGCCCGCCTTGACGCGGTCGAAGAGCAAGTGGTGTGCGGTTGAACCGCCGGGGCGGGTCTGGTCGTGGTGGGGGACACTGCCGGTTTTGAGACCAAAATGCAGGCCTATTACAATACGGTCTGGAGGATGATTACGGCCCTGATTGGGGCGCTGATCGGTGCACAATTTACGCCTGAAAGCTCTTAAATCTGAAAGACCCAGCATATCTTCCGTGATCCCTTCCCTGTCGTCGGCGAGCTTGCCGATGGCGTTCACCGCGGCCCCTATCCACCCACAAGCCATACTACCTGATACAGATAACCCTAACAATTAGCGACCTGATGGAGGCCAAGCTCGAGTCCGCGCAGGGCAACGCCCCAGTATTGGACATACTGATTAATGAACAGCGGGAGATCACCATCTCGTCTGGTCAGATAGGCGGCAATCAGGATGCCACTCCGAGCTTTGATTTTCGCTTACTCGACGCCGCATGTTCTCTATCTACGACGTCCGCAGAACCGGACCAGCCTTCAACTCCTCTACATAGACTACAAAATCCAGAGTTACCTATGCAGCGGCTATCGGTACAATTGAAGACCTCAACACTCATATGAGCGCAATCTGAAAGCCTATGCGAAGGCGCATCAGGTCTATTCGTCGAAACGGTGCATTGCACGTAGTAACCGCAGGTACTTCGCCAAGATGTAATTCGAACTGGCCTATAAGGGAACAACCCGAGCGAAAGGCCTATGCCAACGGCATGATCCGCATTACAGGCCAGTTCCTTTACCATCTGGGCTATACACGATCACTGCATGGCATGCAGTAGGCACGAGTAAGGCGGGTTCAAGCGCGCGTGATCAGGCAACACATCATAGCCCATCCGCCTTCCAATAGGCCTTTCGCAGGTAGTCATCAGCGACGGGCGCGGGGCCCGTTCGGCGGGCACCGACAGCTCTTGAATGATATCAAGATACAACGGATCACTGCCTCCAGCCGTTCGGTGCTGGCGATATAGGCGGCGGCGTCCGGTCGAGAAGCAGGGGTGTCACTCATGCGATTATCTGAGTCTGTTTTTGAACGACTTAATTGGGAACTATAGCCCCACTTAACCCAAAGCTGTGCCCCGCAAAATCACGCGACGACCGATTGAAATTCGCCCCTGCGTTGACACGTTGGCCGCACAAGCCCATGTTGGCGGGAATTTTCAGCGACCGCTTATTGCTATTGTCGGTTTTCCTCCTATTAAAGACCTCATGAACCTCGTCATCGTCGAAAGCCCGGCCAAGGCCAAAACCATCAACAAATACCTGGGTAAGGACTATACCGTGCTGGCCTCCTACGGCCATGTGCGCGACCTGCCCTCGAAAGACGGCTCGGTCAAACCGGACGAGGACTTTGCCATGAGCTGGGAGGTGGACGCCAAGGCCTCAAAGCGCCTGAGCGACATCGCCGATGCCGCGAGGAAATCCGAACGCGTCATTCTGGCCACCGACCCGGACCGCGAAGGCGAGGCTATTTCCTGGCACGTGCTGGAAGTGCTCAATAAAAAGAAGGTGTTAAAGGAAAAGGTCGTCGAGCGCGTCACCTTCAACGCCATTACCAAGGCTTCAGTTCAGGAGGCCATGGCTGCCCCGCGTCAGATCGACATGGAGCTAGTCGAGGCCTATCTTGCGCGCCGCGCGCTTGATTACCTCGTGGGCTTTACGCTGTCGCCGGTTCTTTGGCGCAAGCTGCCGGGGGCGCGTTCGGCTGGCCGTGTGCAGTCCGTGGCGCTTAAGATCATCGTCGATCGCGAGCTGGAGATCGAAAAGTTCAAGTCCGAAGAATATTGGACCGTCGACGCCGAGGTGTCGGCCAATTCGCCACCGTTTACGGCGCGTCTGAACGTTCTGAACGGCAAGAAGCTCGCCAAGTTCGACCTTGAAAACGCCGAAAAGGCAGAAGCGGCGCGCAAGGCCATCTCGCTGTCAAAATTTGCTGTGGAATCGGTGGAGCAGAAGCCGGGCAAGCGCACTCCGCCCCCGCCCTTCACCACCTCTACTCTGCAGCAGGAAGCGGCGCGCAAGCTGGGCTTTTCGGCGCAGCGCACCATGCAGACTGCGCAGAAGCTCTATGAAGGCGTCGATATTGGCGGGGAAACGACCGGCCTAATTACCTATATGCGGACCGACGGCGTGTTTATCGACCCGGCGGCCATCGGTGAGATTCGTAAAGCCGTAGGTGAACGCTTCGGCAGCGCCTATGTACCGTCCGAACCACGCCTCTACAAGGTCAAGGCCAAGAACGCACAGGAGGCCCACGAAGCCATCCGCCCGACCTCTATCTTCCGCCGTCCGGAGACCCTACGCCTCGAAGGTGATCAGGCGCGCCTATACGAACTGATCTGGAAGCGCACCATGGCCGCCCAGATGGAGGCCGCCCGCGTTGAAAAGACCACCATTGACCTCCTCAATCATGACAAGTCGATTGGTCTGCGCTCCACGGGCCAGGTCATCACCTTCGACGGCTATCTTGCGCTCTACGAAGAGGGCAAGGACGACGAGACGGACGAGGACGGTGGCCGCCTTCCGCAATTGCGGACCGGCACACTGGTCGACGTACACGACATCAAACCGGCTCAGCACTTTACCGAGCCGCCGCCGCGCTACTCCGAAGCCTCGCTGGTTAAGCGCATGGAAGAATTGGGCATTGGTCGCCCCTCGACCTACGCCTCAATCCTCAGCGTGCTGCGCGACCGCGACTACGTACGCATGGACAAGAACCGCTTTATCCCGGAAGACAAGGGCCGTCTCGTCACCGCCTTCCTCGATCAGTTCTTCTCGCGCTACGTGCAGTATGATTTCACCGCTGACCTGGAGGAAAAGCTCGACCTCGTCTCGGCAGGCGACCTGAATTGGAAGGCGCTGCTGCGAGAATTCTGGCAGGATTTCCACGCCAAAGCCGGTGAAATCAGCGAATTCCGCGTGTCCGAAGTGCTGGACCGCCTCAATGACGCGCTGGCGCCGCACATCTTCCCGGACAAGGGCGATGGTTCCAATCCGCGCGCCTGCCCAACCTGCGGCACCGGGCAACTGAGCCTGAAGACTTCGCGCTTCGGGGCTTTTGTCGGCTGCTCCAACTACCCGGAATGCAAATATACGCGCCCCGTCGGCAACCCGGAAAACGCCTCGGAAGTCGCTGCTGCCTCCGGCGACCGCGAACTGGGCAGAGATCCGGAGACCGGCAAGGTGGTGGCGCTCAAAATCGGGCGCTTCGGCCCCTATGTGCAGCTTGGCGAAGCGGAGTCCAAGGACGACAAGCCCAAACGCTCCTCCCTACCCAAAGCCTGGCCCCCGGCGTCGATTGATCTCGACCGCGCGCTGAAACTGTTGTCCCTGCCGCGCAAGGTTGGTGACCACCCGGAAGACGGCAAGCCGATTACGGCAGCGCTAGGTCGTTTCGGCCCATTTATCGAGCACGAAAAGACCTATGCCAACCTGCCGAGCTTCGATGAGATCTTCGAAGTCGGCCTCAACCGCGCCGTCGTGCTGCTAGCCGAAAAGCGCGCCAATGCCAAGGGCAAGGCCTCAACGGTGGCGACGCTGAAAGAGCTGGGGGCGCATCCGGAATCCGGCGACGCCATTCAGGTCATGGCCGGTCGCTATGGCCCTTATGTCAAGTGCGGCAAGGTCAATGCCACTATCCCCAAAGACACAGCGCCCGAAGATGTGACGCTGGAGCAGGCGCTGGCGCTCATTGAGGCCAAGGGCGGCGTGAAAAAGACGGCCGCCAAAAAAACCACTGCAAAAAAAGCAGCCCCCGCTAAAAAACCAGCTACAAAGAAAGCCACCACGTCCAAAAAAGCGCCGGCTAAAAAGGCCAAGGCGGAGGCTTAAACGCCTCTCTTCTCCCTCTGCCAAAGGCTTGGGGAGGTGGCGGCGAATGAAAAGAGCTGACGGACAGGATAACTCCAATCCTGTACATAAACCGCGCCGACACCTTTGAACCTCGACGGTGCGTCACGAGTGGCCATCGAGCGTATGACCAAGAGCTGAACCGCCGCCGTGCGCTTCGCTACGCTCAGCCCTTCTCAATGCCTTCGGCACAGGAGTGTTTGTGTTTACACCTTCAATTCGGTCAAGGCATGCTGTGTGATGCGCGTCGCGGCCTGAAGGCCCATCGCCACCATGATCAGGGCCACAATGGCGTCGGGTAGCGTATTCCGCGTGAAATAAACACCGACCGCGGCCCCCAGTACCATCAGATTGCCAATGGCGTCGTTGCGCGTACACAGCCATACCGACATCATATTGGAATCGCCTTCGCGGTACTTCCACAGCAGCAGCGCCGACCCAACATTGGACGCGACCGCCAGCAGACTGATCAGGCCCATCACCTCGGCGCGGGGCACAGTCCCAGTGTAGACCTGCCACAGGGTTGTGCCCATAATCCACAAGGCGAACCCGAACATGCTGGCCGCCTTGAGTAGCGACGCTCTGGCGCGAACCTTGACCGCCGCCGTCAGGACAAACAGGCTCAGGGCGATATTAGCCGCGTCTCCGGCAAAGTCGAGCGAATCGGCCAGCAGCGCTTTCGACTGGCTTTGCAGACCCGCGCCAATTTCGACAAAGAACATGGCAGCATTGACGGCCATCACCCACCACAGGGCACGGCGATACGCCGGATCGGTCGCGGGACCGATATGGTGGCTGTGGCCACGATGATCGTAAGGGCTGTGATCATGATCATGATGATGGGAATGCGCGGACATAGAACCTCATTCAGCAGGCAATTAGCTTGCGCCTTTTCATCTGCCGGGTGCAAGCTATTATCCCGATCAGGGTTGCAGCTCCGTCAGGCCCAGCCTATGTGTAGCTAACTACATTACAGATCACGCGAGGTACTGCCATGTCCAGCCCTAAGCTCATCGCCATTTCCGGTTCGCTGCGCAAAGCGTCCTACACGACGGCCCTGCTGCGAACCTTGGCGGCCAATGCCCCGGCCGGTGTCGAGATTGAAGTCGCCGAAGTGGCCGATATTCCCGTCTACAATCAGGACCTGGATGTCGAGCCCTATCCGGAAGGCGTGGCGCGTCTGCGGGCTCAGGTTCTGGGGGCAGACGGAGTGCTGATCGGCAGCCCGGAGTATAACTACGCCATGCCGGGGTCGATCAAGAACCTGCTAGACTGGCTGTCGCGCCCGTATGGCAAGGCGGCGTTGGCGGGCAAGCCGGCCCTGATTATAACCACCTCTCCGGCCTCGACCGGCGGTGTGCGGGCGCAATCGCAGATTCGTGGCACTCTGGCGGCCATTGGCGCACATCCGCTGGGCGGCGCTGAGGTGGTCGTTCCCTTTATCGACAAGAAGACCACCGACGGTGTGTTTACGGATGAAGGCACGCTGAGCTTTATCGAAGCTCAGGTCAGACGCCTAGTCGATGAGATCGAGGTGCGTAAGACCTAAGAGTTTTCGGCCACGAAACCCACGAAAAGGCTGCCCCATTTGCATTGCCTGCAGGACCCGGACCTTCCTTCATGTGGCAAGCCGAAGTGAGGGGCGCTACGCGCCGCAGGGGGGGCGAACCACAGATTATACAGATGGTACAGATTGGCGCCGCGCGCCCATACTGTTGAGGCAAGCACGGATAGTCTGCGAAATCTGTGGTTTCTATAAATCTTGGTCGGCAAGTATAACACCTGATAAATCAGGCGCAGACCTGTGCTACAGGCTCCCGTTTGTGCTTCTTGTGTTTTCCGTGGCCAGTACTTTTAAACCAGCCGCACTGACTTTGCGCCGGATTCGTTCAGCAGCAGAAACAGGTCGACGACCGCCTTGGGCGGGGCCGAGCCGAAGTCGATGCGGAACTGCCCGTCTTCGAAGCGGAAGCTATGCAGCACATTAGCCAGCGCTTCACGGTGTTCGTCCTCGCCTTCGCGCGGCGTGATCCAGTCTTCAAACCACACCTGCAAATCGGCCTTTGACGGCAAGGCCACGTCGCTCAACACCACCACATCGTCCCAACGTAGGCGCTCAATCACCACATCCATGCCGGTAATCGTCACCGTAATCGGCTTGAAGCTCAACATCCGCGAAGGCTCAAAGCGCACGACGCGCGGGTCAGCGTCGGTGATCAGATAATCGGCCACCAGGAGACCCTCAAACAGGGCCGCGTCATCGGCCTCCAGAAGCACTTCCGGCTCTCCGGCATTGCCCGCCATGCGGTGATTTTCAATAAACGAGCGATATTGCTCAAGGTAATGCGTACGCGCCTGCTGGAGAAAATTCACCAGAGGCCGCAGCCCATGTTGGGTGTAGCGTTCAGATTCGGAACCGGTAGTGGCCTGTGAGGTCATGGATAAACAACTGGTCTTCCTGCTTCGGTCCGCGACCGATATTATGAATGACCTGATACCGGTTCCGGCTCAGAAAGGCCAGATGATCCGAAACAATCATGATGTGCGGTCGGCGTATGCCGATGACGCGACAGGTCACAAGGTCTCCCGGCCTATAGTCTTCAGGCCTCTGGCTAACCGGCAGAACCGTACCAAAGCGCTGGAAAAAGACCTGAAGATTGAGCACCCGGCGATGATCAATGTTGCGATCGGGCTGTTTAAGGCCCCACAGGTTGGGATAGAGGCGAAAATGCGCCTGCATATCCTCGTGCACAAGTTTTTGGAGGTCGATTCCGATGGCCCGATAAGCTCGGATGACCACATCGGTGCATACGCCTTTGTCCGACGCGACATCCCCCATCGGGTAAGGGATCCGTGTATAGGCGGGATCATAGGTCACACGCTGATGCGTCTGGTCATAAGCCGCCTTAAGGAAGCGCGCAGACAGTGATCTTACCTGCGCCCTTGCCACACCCGGCAGCCATAGGCCCGCCACACCCGCTATACTTTTCCGACGACTGATCACCGTCAAAAATCGGACCCTTACCGCGTCGATTTATCCAGCGCTTCACCGACCGACTCGATATCGCGGCCGACGCCCTTGATGGTGTTACAGGCCGACAGCACCGGTAAAATGGCGATCAGCGACAGAATGACGAGACGCTTCATGTTAGGCAATCCTTCTCAAAAACAGGACAGATCCGAGACGGTTAATCCGAAGCTGTCGCGCTGGCAATGAAAGAGTCATGCCGGAAGATAGGGGCAAAATAAAGAAGCCATCAATGGCTGTGGAACAGGCTCAGCTTTTCGGGCGCCTTGCGCTCCCACAGATATTCATGCAGCGGGAACACCAGGGTCTGCACCACCGGCTCAATCAGGCCGATGCCGAGCGCAATCGCCCAGTTACCGGTCAGGACAAAGGCGACGGTCGAAGCGACCAGAACGTGAATGGTCCCGTAGGACAGGGTTTTGGCAATCAAACGCATGACGGGTCTCCTGTGGAGCGATCTCCGGTGTGCTGTGAGAATAGGCGCGGAGGGCGTAAGAGGGAAATTGATCCTCTTTGAGTTTTCGATAAATAAGAATTATTCTCAATTCCGAAACCCCTCTTGCCTGCAAGGGTGCGGCGAGATTAAGGACGGGTATGATCGCCTCCCCTTCTATCGCCGTGATCGGCGCCGGCCCCGCGGGGCTGATGCTGGCCGAACGCCTCAGCGCCGCGGGCGTCCGGGTCGATATCTATGACCGCATGCCCTCGGTAGCGCGTAAGTTTCTGATGGCCGGGCGAGGCGGGCTGAACCTCACTCATTCCGAACCTCTGGCGGCCTTTATTGGGCGCTATGGCGCACAGGCGGCGGTGCTGAAGCCCGTCATTGAGGCCTTTCCGCCCAGGGCCTTGCGCGACTGGGCCGACGGACTTTGTGCTGACACCTTTGTCGGGACTAGCGGGAGGGTCTTCCCAAAGGCGTTAAAGGCCTCGCCCCTGCTGCGCCAATGGCTGACGCGACTGGAAGCAAAGGGGGTCCGCTTTCATCAGCGCCACACATGGACCGGGTGGGACGGATCGGCTTTGATGTTCGACCATATGGGCCAAAGCGTGCGCGTCGCAGCCGATGTGACCGTGCTGGCGCTGGGCGGAGCCAGTTGGCCAAGGCTGGGGTCGGACGGCGGCTGGACCCGCTTGTTGAACGAAAATGGCGTGCCCGTCGCGCCCTTGCGCCCGGCCAATATGGGTTTTCGAGTCAGTTGGAGCGCCCTGCTCCGCGACAAATTCGCAGGGGAGGCGCTGAAAAACGTTGCCCTGACCTTTGACGGCCGCACGCGCAAGGGCGAATTAATGCTAACCCGCGACGGGGTCGAAGGCGGGCTGATCTACGCCTTTGCCGCCGCCTTGCGCGACGCCATCGAGCGTAAGGGCGCGGCGATGGTGTCGTTAGATCTCAAGCCCGAATGGTCGGAGGCGCAAATACAGAACCGCCTGTCGCGCGGAGCCAAAAACGACAGTCTGAGCAATCGCTTACGGAAGACTCTGAACCTGACCCCGGCGCAGATTGCGGTGCTGCGCGAAGGCGATCAGCCGGTCACTCCGCCCCTGATTCCAAGTCTTATCAAAGCCGTCCCGCTGACTCTGATCGGGGCGCAGGGACTGGAGCGCGCCATTTCGAGCGCCGGCGGTATCCGCTTCGACGCGCTGACGGCGGATTACGAACTGAAGGCCCTGCCGGGTGTCTATGCCATCGGCGAAATGCTCGACTGGGAGGCCCCGACCGGCGGTTACCTGCTTCAGGCCTGCTTCAGTCAGGCCGTGTGGACAGCCGAGGCGATTTTACAAAAAAGCAATAAATCGCATAGCGTTTGAATTTAACGTCACTGCTTTTACGATTCCCCCCCGTGTTCCACCGCACACATTGGCGCTTCCTTTTCTCACCGTATGCAGTGAAAGAAAAACAGCTCTTCAGGTGCGTTTCCCAAGGGCGGCAGGCGTCCCGTAAAAGTCTCTTTTCAATGAAGCTATAGACATAGGTGTCAAAAAAGGTCTGCTCTCGCAGTTTCTTGAGAGAGGCCAGACACCGGACGATATGACCGCGCGTGTCCGCCGTTTGCAGGGACGTTAGACGTTTTGCCGCATACGCTCTGCCACACCTTGAGTCGATACGGTGCGACTGTGGCCACAGCCTGAAACCACATCTTCATTAAGCCCTAGATAGCCCCCAACCGCCCCAATACAAAGTGCCGCCCCTGTCGCAATACGCTTTGATGTCATGTCATTCACCGAACTCCGGCTTGAAAATCCCCGGCCCATAGCCGAAATCGCGCGTTGCCGCAGAGTGGTCAAAGACCAGATCTGTATTCATGCGCAAAGCCATTTGCACATTGCCTTTGAGCGCCGAACCGGGCCGCAGAACGCCCAACACACCGAAGCCCAGTCGCCACGCCCCTTCCGGCAGGCTGAGGATATGCGCCGGTTTACCTTTAGAGGCAAATATCCGCGCCACCATATCCCGATAGCTGAGCGTCTCCCCACCTGACAAGTTGTAGGCGCGGTCGGCCGTCGCCTCGGTGGAAAGCACGTCCACAGCGGCTTTGGCCAGATCACGGGCATGGACCGGCTGCCGCAGACCCGACGCTGGTCCGCACACCGGAAATACCCCCAGCCGGTCAATGGTGGTGGCGATGCGGCTAATGTTCTGATCGCGGCCTTCATCATAGATTAAGGTCGGCCGCAGGACCGTCCAGTCCACGTCGTGCGTGGCGCAAAAGGCTTCGATACGCGCCTCGGCTTCACTCAGAAGTTCGACGACATAGCGTTCCTCTGGCTGCGGCGAATACGTCTTTGAAAAGCGTGAGGTCGAGGAAAAGGCGACGAGGCGCTTCATGCCCTGCGCCCACAAAACTTCTAGCACGGACTCGGTAATCAGCCAGAGGGGCGAGGTGACAATCACGTGCGCAAAGCCATCGCCTTCAAAGGCCTGCGGGTGCATCAGATCAAGGAACAGGTCATTAGCCTGTTTTGGCTTTCGCGTCGTGAATGCGGCCTGCGGTACGATGTCGCGCAGCCTTTGCCCCACAAGGCTTGTCGCACCGATGATCAGTCTTTGGGTCATGCGGCTCCTTATCCTATCTCCCCAGTTTTACTGGGGAGATATAAAAAGCTGTGACACGTCCTTTTTCCTCATGCAAGCCGCAGGACGGAACGCCCTTCTCCTCCCTGTCGCGAAGCGATGGGGAGGAGGACCCTGAAGTAGTGGAACGGGGTGACTCTACCGAACACCTCCCCAAAGCCCCTTGAGGTGGGGCACAGCTAAAAACCGCGCCAAGCCCGGATTCAGAGTCGTCCCCCTCCATCCTTTAACTTCGGCAAAATCCAACTCGCCATTTTGCCGCGCAAGGAACAGAGATCGGCCGGCCCGACCAAGAGCCCCTTGCGGGCGTCGCCTCATCGGCCTATGTCTCGCAGCCGTATTCTCAACAAGAGTCACGGTCATGAGCGCCTACAAATCCCTACGAGATTTCATCACCAAGCTCGAACGCGAAGGCGAGCTGGTGCGGGTCACGGACCCCGTCTCCACCCACCTCGAAATGACCGAGATCCAGACCCGTCTTCTCGCTGAAAAAGGCCCGGCTGTGCTGTTTGAAAATGTCATTCTGCCCGATGGCTCAAAGTCCGACATGCCCGTGCTGGTCAACCTGTTCGGGACCGTCAAGCGCGTGGCCATGGGCGTCACCCTCGAAGGCAAGGACCGTACCAATCCGCAGGACCTGCGCGAAGTGGGTGAGCTTCTGGCCTTCCTGCGGCAACCCGAACCGCCGCGCGGGTTCAAGGACGCGCTTAGCATGCTGCCGCTGGCCAAGACGGTGATGGGGATGCGCCCAAAAACCGTCAACAAAGCCCCGGTACAGGAAGTGGTGCTGACGGGTGATCAAATCGACCTGACGCGCCTGCCGGTGCAGGGCTGCTGGCCCGGCGAGCCGGCGCCTCTGATCACCTGGGGCCTTGTGGTCACCAAGGGGCCATCAGAAGCCCGCGAAGATGATTTCAACCTCGGTATTTATCGCATGCAGGTTTTGGGAAAGGATCGCGCCATCATGCGCTGGCTGGCCCACCGCGGCGGGGCGCAGCATCACGCCCGCTGGAAAAAGGCCAAAAAGAAGGAGCCCCTGCCCGCCTGTGTGGTGCTGGGGGCCGATCCGGGCACCATCCTCGCCGCCGTGACGCCGGTGCCCGATACGCTCAGCGAGTATCAATTCGCAGGGCTGCTGCGCGGGGCCAAGGCGGAGCTGGTGCCCGCCAAGACCGTCCCGTTGATGGTGCCCGCAGAAGCCGAAATCGTCCTGGAAGGCCATGTACTGCTCGATGACTATGCCGACGAAGGCCCCTATGGCGACCACACCGGCTATTACAATTCGGTCGAAAAATTCCCGGTGTTTCAGGTGTCGGCCATCACGCGGCGTAAGCAGCCCATCTATCTCTCGACCTTCACCGGCCGTCCGCCCGATGAGCCGTCCGTGCTGGGCGAAGCCTTAAATGAGGTATTTATCCCACTGATTCGTCAGCAGTTTCCGGAGATTGTCGATTTCTGGCTGCCGCCCGAAGGGTGTTCTTATCGCATCGCCGTCATTTCGATGAAGAAGGCTTATCCAGGCCACGCTAAGCGCGTGATGATGGGCGCGTGGTCGTATCTGCGGCAGTTCATGTACACCAAGTGGCTGATCGTCGTAGACGACGACATCAACTGCCGCGACTGGAAAGACGTGATGTGGGCGATTTCGACGCGCATGGACCCGGCGCGCGACATCACGCTGATTGAAAACACGCCAATCGACTATCTCGACTTCGCCTCACCGGAAAGCGGTCTGGGGTCGAAGATCGGCCTTGACGCCACCAACAAGTGGGAGCCGGAAACCCACCGCGAATGGGGCGAAAAACTCTATATGGAACAGGACGTCATCGACCGCGTTAGCGAAAAATGGGCGGCGATGGGCCTGCCCGGAACGGGCAAGCCCATCTGGAATTAGGAGGGGCTATGCAGGGGGGTATAGCTCCTTCTGTTTAGCATCACGGCGGTGATCGGCAACAGTGTTTTGCCTTTACCGATCTCGGCTGGCGGCTCTCAGAATCTCCGAAAGAAAACTATCCGGAGATTTTTTACGCCGTCTATTCCTTTCCGACTTCTTTGCCGCTTCTTTTCGACGCCTGCTGTCCTCGAAAAGCCAAAGACCACAGACTAAGCCTTGGCTTGCCGCGAATGCAAAACTGCTCGGATTGGGTCTGCTAAGCCTGTTGTTTGCACTACCGTTTAATAGGAAATGGTCGCTCATGCAGTCAGTGGGACAAGTCATTATCGACTGTTATATTTTTATCGCCTACCCGCTTTATTTCTATTTGACTGCACGCGGGATCAGGCAGATTTGGCGTTTTCAGGTGTCAAATCTGCGACCTGCATCGCCTCGTCATTGACTGGCTAGGCCTGTCGATCTGGAAACGCCTCTCCTACCTGTGCCGACAGCATGGGTTGGATAAAGTGCGCAATGTCCTCTGAAAAAGCTTATCTGGCGCCCCGTGTGGATGTCGGAAGGTCTATGGGGATACTGACTTTCGCCAGCACAAAGAGGGCAAGGAGAAAAGCTATCACCGCTAAAATCAGGAAAAGCCAATTTCTGTTTTTCTTCAGCATCCCCGCCAGCCTCTGTTGAGCAAACATTTTATATCTCAACATCTTGTCGAGTAAATATCCGGATGGATTGCGGCGGGGCTATATCCTCCCTGTCGCCTCAGGGATGGGGTATAGCGCAGTAGAAGTATAGCTCTCGCCAGTGATGGCCGCACAGCAAGGCGGAGGGGGATTGCGCCGTTGGTAGTCACATACATGGTGCTTTGGAAATACGCACCTCATGAGCCAGTGTACATGCCTCTTCCGAGTCATCGCCCTGCGTCCGCTGACTGCGTTCGCATCCACTCGCGCGGGCGGCCTAGTCCACACGGTAAAGCCAAAGGGAGGACGGTGAGCCCGACTTTTTGTACGGTGTACCCTCGGGCCATTTGCCATGCGCACGGCGCGCTCCTCGCACATCTGGGCTTGTTTTCGGCTAAGCCCTTTGACCACTCGCCGTGCAGAGCGGCAGAGGGCGTTGCCTGTGGTTTCGCCTCTTCTGTCGGTTGGGGGCCTGTCTCTCTCCCTCATAGTGGTGCCTTTCTCCTCGGCTGCAAGCCCTTCAGGGCGCAACGGTGGATCAGCGCGAGTAAGACGCGACTCAGCGGGCGTTTCGCAGGGCATCGCCTAGTTGACTGGCTTCGATTTCGTCTTCCGCGGCGGCGTGTAGAGAGCCCGCAACATCCGCTCGACGGCCATGATGGCGAGGGCGGCGCGACCAATCTCTACGGCCTTGGCGGGGGTCGTCGCGGTTTCGAACACGATCAAAATCTGTTCGGCGAGACGCATCAGGCGGCGATGGGTAGCGGTGTAAGCGTCAGGGGTGTAGGGGCGATCTGCTTCATAGCCTGAGCATGACAGCGGTTCACGCAGCGGGAACAGATTGTGAGAAAATGCGTTTAAGTGTTTGAAATTGTGTATGTCGCAGCGGGGACAGATTTTGGGGCCGTCGTAGACAAGGTTTACAAGTCGGCCCAATCGCAAAGTGTTATGAGCTGGTTCCTGGACGAGCCACCATTGAGGCGGGGCCAAGGGGGAGGAGCCCATGCCCGGTTAGGGGCGAAACATCAGCTGGATCATTATGTTTCTTCCAGAAATCAGAATGATCTAGCGAATGATGTCTGAGGGAATCGTTCCACTCCATCACTCTCGTCATACGACACCCGCAAGACGCGGACAAATTCCATAAAAAACCCATTCACGACTGGACAAGCGTTTTCAAAATAATATTATTGTCTGACAATAAAAGGGAGGTGCGCGTGCTAGACAGACGTGACTTGTTGAAATCCGTGAGCCTGCTGGGGGCCGTGTCCTATGGGGTCCCCGCACGGGCAAATGCAACTGATCGTGTCGCCCCTTCTCCGGATCCGGAGGTCGCCAGCGGGCCGTCACCGCGCGAAGTGCTCTCGCTGAACAAGGGCTGGCGTTTTTTCGAAGGCGACATCCCCTTCCCCAAGATATTGGGGCACGGCTGGTCCTACGCCAATGCCAAGGCCGGTTCGGCCTGGGGCGCGGCAGCGGCTTCATACGACGATACGGAGTGGGACAGCGTCACGCTACCCCACGACTTTGCCAGTTTTCAGGTGCCGAACGAACTCGAAAATCTGGCGCAGGGTTATCGCAAGCGCGGCATTGGCTGGTATCGCAACCTACTGAAATTCGAGGAGAGCGACCGCGGCAAGCATATCGAGCTACAACTGGATGGCATCTCGACCCATGCCACCATCTGGCTCAATGGCACACTGATCAACCGCAACTGGTCGGGCTACAATTCCATCTGTGTCGATATCACGCCCTATCTGTCCTATGGTTCGGCGCTCAATTCGCTAGTAGTGCGCGTCGATGCCGACGCCATGCAGGGCTGGTGGTACGAAGGGGCGGGCATTTACCGCAATACTTGGATCGTCAAGCGTCATCCGCTGCATATTGAGACCGATGGCGTGTTTGCCCACCCCGTTAAGACCGGTGATCAGTGGCAAATTCCCATCGAAGTGACGCTAAACAACACCACCGACCGGCCGCAATCGGCGGAGATCGTCTCATCGCTGGTCGATGCGGCGGGCCGTGTCGTCAGCACTTGTCGCCTGACCGCGCAACTCCCGCCTATGCAGACCGGCGTTGTGACCGGTCGCATGAGCGTACAGTACCCGACCCTGTGGGATATCGACTCCCCCTACCTGTATCAGGTGCGCACCCAACTCATCCAGCAAGGGCATGTCCTCGACGAGGTGGTGACCCCCGCCGGGTTCCGAACCCAAAGCTTTGACCCGGACAAGGGATTCTTCCTCAATGGCCGGCCCGTCAAGCTGAAGGGCGTGTGCATCCATCAGGACCATGCTGGGGTGGGCGTCGCCGTGCCCGTCGGACTTCTGGAATACCGCCTGCACCGCCTCAAAGATCTGGGCTGCAACGCCATCCGCTGCTCGCACAATGCACAGGACAAGGCTTTTTACGCCCTGTGCGATCGGATGGGCCTTCTGGTGATGGACGAAAACCGCGTCTTCAACCCCTCGCCCATCCATATGGCCGAATTGGAGTGGCTGGTGCGCCGCGATCGCAACCATCCCTCTGTCATCTTGTGGTCCGTCTTCAACGAAGAACCGATGCAGGGCACGGAACAGGGCTATCAGATGGTCCGGCGCATGGTGGCGAAGGTCAAGGCGCTCGACACCACCCGACCGGTGACGGCGGCCATGAATGACGGCCTGTTTACGCCCGTCAATGTGTCTCAGGCCGTCGATGTGGTCGGTTTCAACTATCAGTATCAGAATTACGACGCCTTCCATAAGGCGCACCCGACCCTGCCCATCACCTCGTCGGAAGACTGCTCCGCCTTTATGACGCGCGGGGAATACAAGACGATAAAAGACAAGCATATCATCGCCTCCTATGACGATGACGCCGCAGACTGGGGCACCACGCAGCGCGTCGGCTGGAAGGCCATTGCCGAGCGGCCTTTTGTGGCAGGCACCTTTGTGTGGACCGGCTTCGATTATCACGGCGAACCGACACCGCATCAGTGGCCTTCCAACTCGTCCTTCTTCGGCATTATGGACCTGTGCGGCTTCGCCAAGACCGCCTTCTGGATGCGGCAGGCCATGTGGTGCAGCGAGCCGGTGCTACATCTGGCCCCGCACTGGAACTGGGCCGGACAGGAGGGGCAGGACATCCTCCTCATGGCCCTGCACAATATGGACGAGGTGGAACTGTTCCTGAATGGCCGCTCGCTGGGGCGTCAGACGGGGGACCGCTATGAGATGAACCGCTGGAGCGTCGCCTATGCGCCCGGAAAGCTGAGCGCCGTCGGCTATCGCGGCGGCAAGGTGGTCAAGCGCTTTGAGGTCGAAACGACCGGCGCGCCGGTGCAACTGAAACTGACGCCCTTCCGTCCGCTGATGAAGGGGGACGGCATAGATGCCCAGCCCTTCACGGTCGAAGCGCTGGACGCGAAGGGCCGGCACGTGCCGACGGCGCAGCACAGCGTGCGCTTTACGGTCGAAGGCGGTGACATTATCGGGCTCGGCAACGGCAATCCCAACGACATCAACCGCGAAAAAGGCGACACGCGCGCCCTGTTCAATGGGCTGGCGCAGGTGATCGTCCAGACGCGCGAAGGCCAGTCCGGCCCGCTCGTCCTGAAGGCCATGGCCGAGGGACTGAAGACCGCGACGCTCAGGATCGACGTTCAAGCGGCGCAGCCCTGGCCCTATCAGGCCGTCTCCAAAAGCGTGCAGATCACCGAAAACTGGCGGCGCGCCCCCGAACAGGCGGGCCCCCTTGAGCCCCATCTGCGCCCCAAGGATAACGACATGAATTCGTGGGGCTGGTTCCGCGCGGGCGTGCCCTTCCCCGCGCCCGACCGCGACACGGAGGTCCTGTGCGCCGTCGAGGTCGAACCCTATGCCAAGGTGCGCAAGAGCGGCGGCGTCATCGAATGTCTGGGCCTGCTGGGCCCGGCCACCCTCTATATCGACGGGCAGAAGGTGGCCGAAAAGGCCAGCGACGACAGCGCCCCTCTGAGTGCCCCCTTCCCCAAGGGCGCCGGGAAGCACTGGGTCAGTCTGATTTTCCGCGCCCGTGGCGGCCAGCCCTTCGGCTTTACCGATGTGGTGCGTATCCGCGCCTGACGCCCGCCGACCTCCCCTTTTTAGCCCCCCGAAACACAGAGACTCCCTGATGGAAACCTCCCGCCGCCACCTGTTTGCCGCCGGTCTGGCCACAGCGGCCGCACTCCCCGCCAGCGTCGCCCTGCCCGCCACCGCCGCGCCCGCCGTCAAACCGCGCTGGGGCAAAGGCATCGAGCGTCAGCGTAAGGCCGATCTGGGCAATGGCACCTATCTCAATCCGATCATCGCCGGAGACCACCCCGACCCGACCCTGCTAAAGGACGGCGCAAACTACTATATGACGTTTTCGTCCTTCTATGCCTATCCGGGCCTGATCCTGTGGCATTCGACCGATCTGGTGAACTGGGCGCCCATAGGCCCGGCCCTGTCGAAGCCGCTGGGCACCATCTGGGCCGTGGACCTGTGCAAGCACGGCGACCGCTATTTCATCTATATCCCCGCCGCCCCCGACGGCGGTGAATGGTCGATCTACGCCATCTGGGCGGACCGCATCGAAGGCCCGTGGAGCGAGCCGGTCGATCTCAAAATCAAGGGCTGCATCGACCCCGGCCACATGGTCGGCGAAGACGGCAAGCGCTATCTGTTCGTCAACGGTATCCGCAAAATCCGCCTGACCGATGACGGTCTGGCCACCGATGGCGATCTGGAGCCCGCCTATCAGCCGTGGACCTATCCCGACGACTGGGTGACGGAAAACTTTGCGCCCGAAGGCCCTAAACTACTGCGGCGCGGTGGGTATTTTTACCTGATCACGGCGGTGGGCGGCACGGCCGGTCCCGTGACCGGGCACATGGTCATTGCCGCGCGCTCAAAATCCATTCATGGGCCGTGGACCCATTGCCCGCATAATCCGCTGGTGCGCACGCAAAGCGACGCCGAACCGTGGTGGTCGCGCGGTCACGCCACACTGGTCGAAGGGCCTGCCGGCGACTGGTGGATGGTCTATCACGCCTATGAAAACGGCTACCGCACGCTGGGCCGTCAGACCCTGCTGGAGCCGATAGAATGGACGAAGGACGGCTGGTTCCGTGCCAAAGGCGGCGATCTGTCGAAGCCCCTGCCCAAGCCCAAGGGCGGCAAGACGGGCACGGCGGGCTTTGCGCTGTCTGATGACTTCAGTCAGGACCGTTTCGGCGTGCAGTGGGCCTTTCACGACCCCAAACCGGATGAAATGACGCGGGTGAAGCGGGAAAACCGCAGCCTGCGCATCATTGGTCGGGGCACCTCCCCCGCCGACAGCGCACCCCTGACCTGTGGCGTCGGGGACCGGTCCTACCGCATTGAGGTGACGCTGGAACTGGAGGGTGAAGCCGAGGCGGGGCTATTGCTGTTCTATAATCACAAGGCCTTCGTCGGCATCGGCTTTGACGGCGAACGCACGCGCACCTGGCAATATGCCGAAGATCAGGCGTGGAACCGCCAGAGGCTGAAGAGCCACACAGTGCGCCTGCGCCTGACCAATGAAGCTAATGTCGTGACCTGGCACTCTTCGGTGGACGGCGGTCAGAACTGGACGCGCCACCCGACGCGCATGGAGGTCTCCGGGATGCACCACAATGTGTTCGGTGGCTTCCTCAGTCTGAAGCCGGGGATTTACTGCACAGGCGACGGCGCTGTGCGTGTGATAGACTTCACCTATCAGGCTGGATCATTTTGATTTCGGGTCGAAGTATAATGATCTAGATTTTTCCTTTGCCCCTCGCCGGGTACGGGCTGCGCCACCTTGGCCGCTTGAGCGGAATGAGTATCATTCCGCTCTCGCATAATAAAACCTCGCATAATAGAAACATAGGGAGACACCCATGAGGATGGGCAGACGGCATTTTCTGACGAGCGGGGCCTGCGCGATGGCGGCCCCGGCAGCGGCTGTGGCCACGACCCAGACCGATGAGCAAAAGTCAGCGGCCAAGCTGTCCAATGCCGACCCGGCGCTGGCCCCTGAGCTTTTGCTGCCGGAAAAGGACCTTGCGTGGTGGCGTGACGCCAAGTTCGGCATCTTTGTGCACTGGGGTCTCTACGCCATTCCCGGCCGCGGCGAATGGCACATGTTCAATGACAAGGTGCCACCGGGCGAGTACCGCAAACTGGCCGAGCAATTCGATCCGCAGGCCTATGATCCGGACCAGTGGGCCGCTTTGGCCAAACAGGCCGGGGCCCGCTACATGGTGATGACGGCCCGCCACCACGACGGCTTCGCCCTGTGGGACAGCCCGTCCAGCTTCCAGCACTTTGACGCTATGCACGCCAAGGCGCACCGCGACCTGATCCGGCCCTATGTAAACGCCGTGCGGCGCGCCGGGCTGAAGGTCGGGCTCTATTATTCGCCGCTCGACTGGCGCTTCCCCGGCTATTTCCATCCGCGCGAACTGCCGGAAAACGCCCGGTTGCTGAAAATGCAGACCTATGATCAGGTCGGCGAGCTGATGAAAAACTACGGCAAGATCGACGTATTGTGGTGGGATGGCGGCTGGCTGGCGCACAAGGGGACCGATGCCGACGCGGCGTGGTTCTGGGAGCCGGCCAAGCTCAATGGCATGGTGCGAAAATACCAGCCCAAGATCCTGATCAACCCGCGTTCGGGCTGGATCGGCGATTTCGACACCGAAGAAGGCCACGGCACCATTTCCGGGCCGATCCGGGCGCGTCCGTGGGAAAAGACCTTCGCGCTCGGCTCGGCATGGGGCTACACGCCGGACAATTATGCTATGCCGTGGCAAAAGGTCGTCCCGTTTATCGTCAATGCGGCCGTGCGCAACGGTAATGCCCTGATCAATGTGGGGCCAGACCCGCAAGGGCGTATCCCGCCCGCTCAGGCCGAAACGCTCAAGGGCGTAGGCCAATGGATGGGCAAATACGGCTATACGATTCAGGAGACCCGCCCCGGACCGCTTCAGCCGCGCGACGGCGTTTTCGGCACGACCTTCCGCAAAAACAAGGTGTTTGTGCACATCTTCTCATGGCCGGAAGACACGCTGACGCTGTCGGGCTTCCCCAAAACCGTGCAGACGGCGGTTAATGTGACGGGCGGCAAGGTCGTGTGGTCTCAAACTGACGGCACGCTGACGCTTCAGGTGGCCGCGGGGTCGCGCGGTGACCCGCTCACGGTCATCGAACTGACCTGTGCTTAGAGCGATATGATTTGAGGTGGAAACATTAGCGCTATAGCGCCTCCCCTGATTTCAGGGGAGGCGCTTGAGTGATGATTCCATTAAAAATCTTTCCGCTCTAAGCCCGGAAGGTGATTTCAAACGCGCTGGCCAGAGGCGAGGCCCCCTGAGGCACCTCGATCACCAGTGCCCCCGCCTTCTGACGGAAGGCGCAGGGTTTAGCGCCCCCTAAGAGACGCACCTGCTTCACCGCACGCGCTTGCTTGGCATTTTTACCAAGAGCCTGAATGGCAAGACGACCTTCGGGCTTGCCCAGCGAAATCGCATACAGGGTCTTGCCGCGCGTCGTGAAGCGAATGTCCTGCGCCGTATAGGCCGTCCCCTCCTGAAACGCCCCTTCGGCGGCCTCGGTCGGGCCTTCGCCGAACTGCGTCCACGGGCGGGTGCCATGAATGGCCTCGCCATTGACCTTCATCCATGCGCTCAGATCGGCCAGCAGGGTTTGCGATTCCGGCGGCAGGCTGCCGTCGGGATACTGCACCACATTCATCAGCAGATTGCCGTTCTTGCTGACGATGTCGCACAGCATGTGGATCACTTCGGTGCTGGTCTTGTATTTGAACCCGTCCGAATAGAACCAGTCGCCGTTCGAGGTGCAGGTCTGCCACGGATAGGGATTGATGCCTTTCAGTACGCCGCGTTCGACGTCCTGCACGAAGCCCTCTCTGTAGAACTCACCGGAGCCGAAATCCTTGCCATTATAGACGGCTTCGTTGCGTCCGGCGCGCGCCACGCTTTTGTTGTACATGTGCGCGACCAGACTGCGCCCGACCACACCGAAGGGCAGACCGCCGTCGGAATAGAGGAGGTCCGGTTCATAGCTGTCGATCAGGTCCTGAATGCGGTTGTACCAGATCTGATGGAAGGCCGGGTCCTTGGTGTACCAGGTGTCCGCCGTGCCGCGATAAGGCTCGTTATGAGCCGGATGATAGAGGTCGGCATATTGCGGGTCGGCCCCGTCATAGGCGACGCCGTTTTCCGGCCAGGTCTGATTATACAGATGGCTGGGGTGGAACCAGTTGTGGCTGGCCCCCAGATGCTCAGAGACGCCGAACCGCAGGCCGCGCTTGCGCGCCGCCGCCGCCCACGCCCCGACAATATCGCGCTTGGGCCCCATGGCCACGGCGTTCCATTTGTGATGCTTCGACTTCCACAGATCGAAATTGTCGTGGTGGACGCCCATGCTGACGAAGTATTTGGCCCCGGCCGCCGCGTACTGATCCATCAGGGCTTCGGGATCGAACTTTTCCGCCTTCCACAGGGGGATGATGTCCTTATAGCCAAACTTTGACGGCTGGCCGTAGGTCTTGACGTGGTGCGCATTGTGAAAGTGGCCGGGGATATAGAGGTTGCGCGCGTACCAGTCCCCGACGCGTGGCACCGCCTGCGGGCCCCAATGCGACCAGATACCGAACTTGGCATCGCGGAACCAGTCGGGCGTCTGATAGGTCTTCAGCGACTCCGGCGTCGGTTGAAACGGCCCTTTGGCAACCGGCAAATCGTAGCGGACCGGTGCCTTGGGCTGACAGGCATCGCCATCAGAAGCCGCCATGGCCCTGGGGGCCGCAAAACCGGCCCCGGCAACCGCACCCAACGCCCCCATCAACGGCACACCGCCCAGCAGGCTGCGCTTGGTTAGTTTCACCATGATCTTTTCCTTTGTGTCTGCCAGCTCTTGCTAAAATTTATATAAAACAGCCAGTTATCTAGAGCATTCGGCGGCTAAGTTGAGCCGACGAATGGCTCTAATTATTTCTAACGCCTCATGTTTTTCCGAAAAGTGGTGTCCACTTTTCGGCATGAGGCTCTAGATAAACTTGGACAGCAGGCGGATATAGGCCACCTGATAGCCGTTCGACACTTCGGTGATCGGCCACGAATTCAACGGCCAGCCATCATTGAAGTCCTTGTAGGATTTTTGCGCGGGCTGCGCGTAGGGCGGCGAAGGACGCTTGCTGCCACAAAAGTTGCTGACCGACGGACAGCGGCTGTCCCAGTCCCATTGCGTCTGGTTGGGGCCGCCCGGCACAAAGCCCGGCGGCGGGCCATAGGTCGAGGTGCCCACGCTGTCCCATTTGGCCGAACCGTCCACAAACCAGGAATGGAAGATCTGAGTGGCGGAGTTTTCCGCGCCCAGACTGGACATATTGGTCAGATAGCACAGGCCCAGCGGGTTTACCCCGTGCATGTAGTGGATATAGGCCGAGGCCGCGTTCAGATTATCGGTCGCGCTGTGCGTCGTGCCGAGATTATAAACATTGAGCGCGGTAAACAGCAGGCCGAAATTACACTTGATACTGTTGCTGCCCCACACATAGTCCGGAATGAAGGCCTGATACGGGTCGGCCTTTGTGGTGATCTTGCCGCGTACCCATTCCCCATTGACGCCGTTGAGGTAGTTCGTGCGGATATCATTGGCCGTGGCCGAGGGCACCCCCGGCAGGGTCGCGTAGTGCAGGAGCGCATCCTGCGTCCCGCCATCATAGGGCGACACATAGTTGCGGAAGCGGATCAGGTTGGCCTGCCCGTAATTGGCTTCGACGAAATCGCGATAGGTGGTCTTGCCCGTCGCGTCATAGAGATAGACCGCCGCGATCAGGCGCGCCAGCAGACGTCCGCGGTCGTCCGTCTCCTGCTGACCGGCCCCCAGCCCCTGTGAGCCGTTGGCGGGATCATTATTGTTGAAAATGACATTCGGGTTGGCCACGGCCCAGCCCCACGCCTTTTCGGCCCGCGTCTGAAGATCGGCAGCATAGCTGGCGAAGGACGCAAAGCCCGCCAGCACCTTGGCCCCCCTTGCAAAGGCCCCGGCGGTGTTCAGGGTGGCCGATGTGCTGGGCGGGCCATAATAGCTGGGGCCCGTGGCGGCCGATGGTGGCGACGCGTGGCTGAGCCCGACAATCGACAGGACCGAACCGTCGGCCTGCTGCATGCGGCGCAGCCAGTCGAGTCCCCATTTGGCTTCGTCGATAATGTCCGGAATGCCATTGCCCGATTCCGGGATATTGTAGTCGTCTCCCCAGATGGACGGCTTTTCGGCATAGGCGAACAGCAGGGCCGTCACGTATCCGGCCGTCCAGCTCGTATATTTATTGAAGTCGCCCGCGTCGTACCAGCCGCCGGAGACGTCGCGTTCGGTCGCCGCATTGGTCTTGTCGCTGTAGAGGCGCGCATTGCGGTCCTGACCCGGCCCGACATGCGAAGCCGCATCGGCCCAGCCGGCCCCGGCATGGGCCACTGTCTTTTCCTGCCCGGCGCGCTGATAATAGAAGTAACGCACCGCCGCCTTCAGCACCGCAGCATAGACGTCGCTGGCGATCCTGAACGTATAGGATTTGACGTTCTTTTGCGCGTCGCGGATGTAGTATTCGCCGACGGCGGTGACGCTGCTGAAGTCGAAATGCCAGACCTTGTCGCCGGAACTCTTGTCGGTCGCCCCGCTGTTCCAGGCCACGGGGGACGCCGTAAACACCACAGCGTCCGTGGCGGCATTGACCACCTCATAGACCGTGCCGGGCATAAAGGAATCGGCGGCGTCGAAGCTGATGATCTGCGTGCCGTCGGTCAGGGTGCCCACGGCCTCACCCTGCGGATCACGGATGACCGCGACCTTGGCCTGCGCCGGCAGGTAGCCGAACTGATCGACCACGATCGGTAGGCCCAGCGTCATGGTCGAAGGCCGCAACACCGCCGGTGTCGCGGACGAGGAGGACGAAGACGTCCCGCCGCCACCGGAACTGCCGCCTCCGCCCCCGCCGCCACAACTCAGGAGGCCAAACGGGATCAGGCTGATGCCTGCGGCCAGCAACAGGCGACGGCGGGTGGAATCAACGGGGGTGGTCATAAGCAATACCCTTCACATGACGGGAAGGCGGTCCCTGCCTTCCCGTGGACTGTTCTGTGCGTTTCAGGCCCTGTGCCTGAGCGGATGGTTTCCGCTGTTATTTCTTGCCGGCTCCGATGAGCAGGGCGTCCAGCATCGCCTGATCCCTGACCGCAAGCGTCGTGCGATCAATGAGGGCTCCGGTGTCCCAGAAGAAGGGCACGGCGCCATTGGCCCGCGCCTGCTGGGTGACATACCGGTTCCAGAAATCCACCGAGGCGTTGTGCTTGGGCATGTCGAGCGGCTGGGTTTTACGCCACGCACCATATTCGCCGACGATGACGGGGATGCCCTTGTCGATGAAGTTGGTCTTCATCGCCAGCATCTGCTGATCGACATAGGGCTCCTCGCTGTGGGTCGCGTTGCGGTCCGGCTCGATCGTCGAATGGTTGTCGCGACCCCAATAGTAGAACATCTTGCCCCAGGACGCGTCCTTGTCGATGATCATGAACTGCGACGGCGCGTAGTAGTGGACTTCAAACATCAGACGCTTCGTCGCGGTGTCGGTGGGCATACCCGGCCACACCGAAACGGCCAGTTCGGTATTGGTTTGCGGTGCCTGCACGACGAGGGTGCGGTAGGCGTTTCGGCCGCCGGTCGCACGCACAGCGTCGATAAAGGTCTGGTGGTAGCTGAGCAGGATTTTTGTATTCGCTTCCGTACCGGCGTCCGGCTCGTTAGCGCTGGCGAAAATCAGGCGCTCGTCGAAGTCGCGCAGGTGGGTGGCGATCTGCTCCCAGAACGCTTTCTGCTTGGCGTTGACCGCGTCCTTACTGGCCGAATCTATATGCTTCTCAAGCCATCCCCCATCCCAGTGGATGTTCAGCACCACATAGAGGTCGGCGTTTATGCAATACTGTACAACCGTCTTGACGCGATCCAGCCAGGTGCTGGAAATCTTCGCCGTTGCCTTATCCGCATACTGGTCCCAGGCGCACGGCAGTCGAATGGCGTCAAATCCCAAAGCTTTATACTTGTTGACAAGCGCCTGGGTGATGAGCGGATTGCCCCAGGCGGTCTCCCCGCCAATGGCTTCCATCGTATTGCCGATATTGATGGCCAGCTTGATTTTGGCGGCCATCTCGGCCGCCGTGCTGGTCATCCCGGCTGCATTCGCGGCCACCGGATTTGTATTATAGTTGGGATACAAACCGCTCGCTGATGAGGCGGATGAGGAAGACGACGAGGAGGTGCCGCCTGCGGAGGCCGTCGATACACCACCGCCGCCACCTCCACCACAGGCCACGACCGATAAAGGCACCACGCAGGCGGTGGCCATGATCAGATGGCGACGGTTCAGGCCCGTTGACGTCTTCCCGGTTTGTTGTGTCATAGGGTACTTCCTCATTTTGTTCAGGCCGTTTACGGCTCTCTTTGTGACTGTTTCAGACTTCAGGGGTTGCAGCCGATACAGGGGACGGCTTTGCGGAGGGGGCGTCAAGACATCTGTCCTTCAAAGGGCTCCCCCATCCCTTCGGCCTCGCGACATTCGACGCCGATAATTGAATGATTATATGATAATGAGACCCTTTATGCACTGTCAAGCGGTCCCTGCCTCTGCCTGGGGACGCTCAGAAGCTGCCTTGCAGTGCCGGTCGATGAACTCCTGATGCGACATGACCGTCTGCGCTGAGCGCCTGATCTCTTCGCGGCGCAAATCCATACCCTTTTTGATCTGTTCCAACGGGTGGAGGTCCGCCGCCACGGCATGGCGCGCGGGCACGGCCCCATTGCCCAGCAGGATGGCGAGCCAGCTCGGTTCCATATAGGACTCGAGATCACCCAACGAGACCTGTCCGCTGGCGTTCCACACCTCCAGCTTGTGGCGCAGGCTGTCGGGTATCTCGATGTCGCGGCACGCCGCCCACAACGGTTCTGGCCGGCGTGAGAGGTAGTAGTGCGCAATGATGAAGTCGCGTATGCGCTCGATCTCGCGGGTGGATATCCGATTGTATTCGTCGCGCAAAACGGGGTTGATTGTCTTTTCGGGGAAGAACTGAAGCAACTTCAGGACGCCCATGACGATCAACTGTAGCCCGGTGGACTCCAGCGGTTCGAGAAAGCTGGAGGCGAAACCGATCCCTATACAGTTGCGGTTCCAGAAGGCCTTGCGATGCCCGGAGGTAAAGCGGAACACTCTGGGTTCGGCCAGCGGTTCGCCATCGATAGCACCGAGCAGGGCGTCGCGCGCGGCCTCGTCGCTCCAGAGGTCCGAATTATAGACCATGCCATGGCCGCTGCGGTGTTGCAGGGGAATCGTCCAGCGCCAGCCCCCGGCGTGAGCGGTGGACCGCGTAAACGGCAGGGCCGCGCCGGTCCGCATCGCCGGGACGGCCATGGCGCTGTTGCACAGAAGCCAGTGTGACCAGTCCACAAACGGCGTATTCAGCGCCTTTCCGAGCAATTCGGAGGCGAAACCGGTGCAATCCAGAAACAGGTCGCCGGGGACCTTACGGCCATCGGCAAGATGGATGGCGGTGATATGGCCAGACTCACTGTCCAGATCGACGTGCGTCATCCGGCCTTCGATACGCTGCACCCCCAGCCCGGTCGCCACCTCGCGCAGATAGCGGGCGTACAGGGCGGCATCGAAATGATAGGCATAGTGATAGCGCGCGTTCTGCGGATCGCCCGGCGCAAAACGATTGTTTTTCGCGACAGCGTAGGCGAACGAATAGTCATCGATCGGATGCGCCTCACCGGCCTGCCGCAGTCTTAGCCAGTAGTGATGGGTCGATACCCCCTCTACCTGATGACCATAGTCGCTGAAGGCGTGGAAATGCCGGTTCCCCACGACGCCCCAGTCGCAAAACTCAATACCCAGCTTGAACGTGCCCTGAGTGCGGCGAATAAAATCATATTCGTCAATACCGAGTAAGGCGTTGCAGTGCGCGAGTACCGGCACCGTCGCCTCCCCAACGCCGATAATGCCGATCTCCTCGGATTCCACCACAGTGATGCGCGTCTGACGGCGATCCGTCTTGCGCGCCAGCAACCCCGCCGCGATCCATCCCGCCGCGCCGCCGCCCAGTATAACGATGTCCTGTTGCTGTACGCTGTTCATAAAGCGATTTCCAAATTTGGAAGAGTAAGGGCGCTTCGCCATGAAGCGCCCTTCCCCCTCAGGGGTAGAGCGGAATGATTTCTAATGGAATCATTCCGCTCAAGCCGCCATTGCGGCGGCGGCCAAGGTGGCGGAGCCACCGCCCGGCGAGGGGCTAAAAATCTAGATCGTTATGTTTACATAAGGATCTAGAAGCGCGCCCGCACGGTGACTTCGTAACGCTGATCGCTGACATTGTAGTCGTAAGGCTCGAACACGCCAGGCACGGGCTCCTGAAGTGTTTTCGACTTTGTATTGAGAAGATTGTTCGCGTTGAAGGACACGGAAATCTTCTCGTTCAGCCTGTAGTCAAAGCCCAGGTCCAGGTAACCGGCCGCCGCCATATAGGCCGGAACCATGTTGTACACCGGATAGGAATGGGTACTGTCAAAGTTGGTCGGGCTGGTATTGAGGATGTAAGGGTTGCCGCCGCTTGTCGCGTAGGACAGCGGATTGACATTGGTAGACAGCAAGGCCTTGTCACGCCAGTTGTAAGCCAGACGGACATTGACCTTGTCGCGGCTGTACAGCAGTTGGATATTATAGGCCCACTTCGACAACCCGGCATAGGGGAGGTCGGGGTAGGTCTGCGGCACCGTGCCGTCCGGGTTGAGGCCCGGCAGGGCGCCATTGGCCGGCGGCGGGGTCAGCACGCTGTTGGCCTGCTGGGCCGGATTTTTGCTGTCGATATAGGTCAGGTTGGCATCAATACCAAACCCACGCATCCAGCCGGGAAGCTGATCGAAGAATTTACGGCCACCGATTTCAAAGCCTTTGATCTCGGCCTTCTGCTCGGAGGTCTTGTTCTGCAGATAGAGCCACGGCAGATCGAGCGTTGTCGGCGTCCCCGGATCCGGGTCCCCGGCATTGACCGGCGGAGTCTGACCATTGGCATACGCCTTCGCCGGGATGGGCAGATTGTTGGCGATGAACGAATGGAACACCGGGTGATCCTCGATCTGCTTGGCGAACAGATCAACGTAGAAGAAGCTGGACGACGACGGATAGAATTCGAACGTCACATCCTGGCTGTTGATCATGGTCGGTTTCAGATCAGCACCGCCACCATTGACGGAAACCCCAGTGAGAATCGCGGGGGCCTGCGGATTGGTGGCCGGCCGCGATCGGGCACCAACCGACCCGCCAGCGCGGATGTCATTGAGATTCGGCGGTGCCGACGCCCTCGACGCTGCCGCGCGAATGATGAAGGTGTCGCTGACGTCGAACTTGATGTTGAACGACGGCAGAACACGATGGTAGCTGTAGTTGCGTTGTTGCAGGCTATACCCTTGCACAAACGCATAAAGCGTCGGGAACACCGGATTGGCGTTGGGATTGGCGGTCTTCACCTGCTGCGCGTTGAAATAATCCGTGCTGTCTTTTTCGGTGAGCGCCAGATTCGTCGCATTGGGCGTGGACAGAAGGCCACTCGCCGTCAGGGTTTCGGTGAACGAACGCACCCCGATATTCCCCGAAAACGCCGGAATGAACCCGAAACCGTCGTGCGCGAACTTGGCCTGGATATAGATGGCCTTGTTGACGATGCGGCTGTCGGTCTTGTTCAGCCCCTGATCGATATAGCGCGTCCAGTACTGATCCGCCGTACCGTTGGCGATTTGCCCGTTATAGGACTTGAGCAGATGGTACCAGTCATAACTTTGCATCAGCGACTGGCTGGGGACCAGAAGCTGCGCCGGAACCGCCGCGTCGCCGCCGAAGAAGTTCGGGAAGGTGGCAACCTCATAATCCGACGCGCGGACGTTCGGGTTGGTCAGATACAGAATATTCCCTGCGCCATAGGACGGATCGCCGGGATGCGCCCCCCACGGATTCGACAGCCACGACTGGCTGAGCGGTGCCCAATAGGTCCCCACATTGTCGTCGTTTTCGGTACGCTTGGCGATACGCGCGCCAAAGGTAACCGTGCGCAGGAAGCCCTCATCGCTGGACCGGTATTCCACATCGAAGTGGGCGGTGGTCATCTCACCCTTGTTATCGGGTTTATGATAGCCGAAATTGCTGAGATACGCCTTGCTCTTATCGAGCAGGCCAGTGGTGGAAAGACCCGTCAGAAGCGGCAGCGACCCGGTCAGGTCAACGTCCATCGAGTTCACCAGCGGGCTCGTCTGGGCGAGGCCCACAAACATGTTTTCCCCCGTCATGCGCGAACGCACATATTGCGCACCGCCACGCACCGTTATCTGTTCGCCAGCCGTCCACAGGAAGCTTTGCGAGATATCGAGGGTAGAGCTTTTGCTGTGCGAGGCCGACGCCCCGCCGCTGGGATTAAACGTGCCCGCAGGCCCGCACTGCACCAGGCGTCTGCCGTCCCATCCCGCCGGGGGATTTGAGGGATCAACCCCGGCACTGGCTGACCAGTCCCACTGGAGCGATGAGGCAGGCCCCCCAAAGGTGGCACCGCAATCGAGCTGATACCAGCTGGGCAACCAGCCAATGGTCTTGCTCTGGTTCTGGAATTCGACCGCATTACCAGTGGACCCGACCGTCAGGCTCCCCCTGCGGAAAGCACCATCGGCATTGAATTCAACCGGGCTGCCCACCTTAGGCATAACGGCGGACGTCGCAGACGGGCTCGACCCCACGGAGCCGCTGTTGCTCCAACCGTCGTCGATATATTGCGAGAAGAAGACGGTGTTGGTGAGCGTCAGGTTCTCTGTCGGCCGCCACTGGATGGCCTGATAGGCACCGTAGCGGTCACGCTGGCTGAGATTGTTGCTCCAGGTGAAAGAGCTGGGAACAAAAACCATATGGTCGTCACGCGTGGAGTTCGGTGAATATTCTCCGAACATGGCACCAACCTGAAGGTTGCTGCTTTGCTGGTGCAGGCGGCTGTAGGCGACATCCCACAACACACCAATTTCACCGATATTGGTGTCGAAGCGCCTGGAGACCATAGCGGAGACGCGCGGCGAACCCTTTTTCACTTGGCTGCCGTAGCTGCCGCCCACCGTGAGGTTGAGCTGCGGAGCCTTAAAATCGAAGGGCAGATGGGTGCGAAGATTGATCAACGACGCCCCGCCTTCGATCAGGTCCGCCCGCGACGCCTTATAGACATCGACACCGGCCATCAGTTCAGGCGTCACTTCGTTCCAGCTGATGGCGCTGGCACCATTGGCGCTGAACAGCTGCTGACCGTTGAGCATACTCGAATTGAAGGGCAGACCGCGCACGGTGACGCCCGTCCCTTCGATCTGGAACGCCGAGCTGCCGCCGTTGGTGGACGTGTAGCGCGAGATCGACACGCCCGAAATGCGTTGCAGCACTTCGGTGATCGAATTGTCGGGCAGCTTGCCCGCTTCGTCGGCGACGATCGAATCGACGATCGTGTCGGCCTTCCTCTTGATTTCAATGGCCGACTGAAGCGCCTTACGCCGCGCGGTGACAACGATGACGGCATCGCCGTCGGCTTTGGCGGCCTCAGCTTCCTTGGCCTCGGTGGCGTTTTGCGCACAGACCGGCATCGCCATCGACAAGGCGATCGCCGAGGTTCCGGCAACGAGCGCTAAAAAGCGCGATTTTGTTGGCAACATACATGCCTCCCCTGTGAGCCGTCCTCTATGCGGCGGCGTTCTTGTTTGACTGGATGACCGCGACAGACTCGTCTGCGGCCACAGGCCCATATCACACTATTATATTATTGTACGACAAGAACGTTTTTTGAGCACTCTGCAATTGTTTTCATATTTGATGCAAAAACATCACATAATTGTCCGATAAAATGGAAATTTTGGCTATTTACAAAGGAAATTCAAATTTACCGGTAAAAAATTAGCCCAAACCCCTTGCGCGTTGTTTTGTATGAGTATATTACTTATTGGCCAACTGGTTTGGCACCGCACTGAGCATCAAGCCTTCTCCCCGTTGGATGAGGCCACTCCCCTCGCTGAACTGTCTCCCTGTTCAGCGAGGGCTTTTTACAAGTGCTCGAAGTGACCGCGGCAGATCAGTCGGGAACGGAGCTGAGACAGGCTGCGTATCTGCACCTCCAGCAGCGCGGATAACGCGCCCGGAGCCTCGCTGGCCTCCTGACCACTCAGGGCTTCGGCGTAAAAATGGAGGGTCCGCTGTTGACCCGGCGCCACCTGGCACCCCTCCCAGCCGATCAGCCTTTCACACACACCGCCGTCGGCTTGTCTCAGGCGGGCATAGATCTGGACGTATTCGGTGATATGCCACGGGGTGGGGTTATCGACCTGAAACGACAGGAAAACCTGTCCTTCGTTCACACACAGACGCGGCGGTCCATAACGTAAGGACTCGCGGTGGGCGTCTGTGATCAGCAAGGCGTCGTCGTACATTCCCGTTCCCCTGAACATCGGTGGCGTTTGCGCAACCGTTTTTTCAGCAGTATACCGCGGCATCAGCCCTCAGCTAATAGATTGAATATGTGTGATTATTTCTCGGTTGACATATCTGACCCGATCGGAACTGTCCGCAGCGTCCGAATACGGACACGCTTCGACTCCCAAAGGCCTATCCACACGGTCACGTTTGCAAATGCGCCATAGTGCTTTGAAGTGCACATTGAATGCGTTAGACGTACAAGGAGAATGAATGCGGCACGATCTGAGGGCGCAATGACTGACCTTATGGAGACAGGGGCCAAGATGGCCGTCCATGTTCACCGCCTGCTCGGTGAAGCCATTGTCGCCGGTGAATTCGACGGTTCGGGCCTGCCCAATGAAGCCGAACTGAGTGTGCGCTACGGGGCCAGCCGCACGGTGATCCGCGAAGCCATCCGTATGCTGATGGGCAAGGGCCTGATCAGTATGCGTCAGCGCGCCGACCGTATTCAGCCGCTGGCCGCCTGGAACCTTCTCGATCCGGAAATCAGCTTCTGGCTGCGTCGCCGCCCCTTTTCTCTGGAGATTTTCCGGGAATTTATCCAGATGCGTCTGGCGGTCGAGCCCGTCGCCGCCGGTCTGACGGCCGCGCGAGGCGATGCGGCGGTAGTAAAATCGCTTCAGACCCTCTTTGCGGCGCTCGAAGCGGCGCCGGCTCAGTCGGAAGCGCGCCTGACCGCGGCGATCCAGTTTCACCAGACGATCGTGCTGGAATCCGGCAATGCGTTTTTCACGCGTCTGCTGGCCCTGATCAGCACCGCCCTGCACATGGAATATACCCACGCTCAGCCCAGCCCGCTCACCCTCTCCTTCCAGCAGCAGATCATGACCTGCATTGCGAATGGCGATGCCGCCGGGGCCGAGGGCATGATGCGGGAATTGCTGCGCGCGACGCTGCGGCAGGTCGAAGCGGCCCCTATCGAAGTCTGACGCCTTCGCGAAACACGCCTGTGAGCCGGCCGGACGACCGGCCCACAGGGTGACCCCATCAGGACGCGGGCTGTACCTTTACCAGCACCACATCATTGCTCGACATCGGGACGCTGAGCGACACCGTGCCGTTTGACCCAACCGTCACCTTGCGGTCGGTTTCGGGGGCATCGGCCGTCAGGGCCTGCATCTTTTCGATCTGCGCGGGCGTCAGTGTGTCCGGTGCCCCCAGCTCGATATAGGCCGAATAGGCATCGTTCTTCTTATAGCCCGTGCGCTGCACCGTCAGGCGATAGGGGCCGGGTTTCAGGCCCGTCAGTTGCAGGCTGACCGGGGCCGATCGGGTATTGGGGACCAGCTTCGAGAAGAAGGTCTTGTTGCTTGAGCCCTTCTGGTCCGGCAACTGGAAGTCCCAGATAACCGCCGAAGCCCCCTTGCCGTCATAGGCCGCCCACACCTGATCATCAGACGCCGGGATTTCATTGCCCTTCAAGGCGTTGAGATACTTGTAGGTGAACCACGAGGCCTTGCGGATACCTTCGCGGTTCATCAGGCCGAAACCACCGTGGAAGGGCGCGTTAGGCGGGCCGGGTTCCTCGAACAGGTCCGAATAGACCCAGTAGCTCATGCCCTGCGCCACACCCTTGGTGCCCTTCAGCTTGCTGAGGATATAGGGCGCAGCGACGTAGGAATCGTGGCTGAGGTCGCGCGGGTTATAGCTGGTGCTCCATTCGGTGAAGATCAGCGGCAGGCCGGGCAGGTGCGAGGCCTCGATCTCGGCGCGCACCTTTTTGACGTCGGCGATGATGGCGTCCGGCTTCTTCGACAACTGAAGGTCCATCTTGCCCTCTTCGTCGAGATAGCCGTAATCGACGCCATAGGTGTGGGTGGTGGCGAAATCGACGGGCGTGTTCGTCGCCTTGGCATAGGCCAGAAGCTCCGGCACCCAGGCCGCCCCGGCGGTGGAGGGGCCACCAACGCGCAATTGCGGGTCGATGGCTTTCAGCGTGCGGGCCGTGACACCATACAGGGCGAAATACTGCTCCTGATCGGCATACTGGAAGAAGCCGTCGAGATTGGGTTCGTTCCACACCTCAAAATACCAGCTGCGCACCTCTTCGATGCCGTAACGGTCGATCAGGTGCTTTGTGAAATCATGCACCAGTTGCTTCCACAGATCGAGGCGCGGCGGCGAGGTATTGCCCTTCCAGTAGAAGATGGTCTGATCCGAGGTTTTGAGCGCCGACGGCGTAAAGCCCAGCTCGACGAAGGGCTTGATCTTCATCTTCAGCAGGCGGTCGTAGAGATAGTCGATCTTCGTCCAGTCATAGACCAGCTTGTTATCAACCTTCTTCACCGTGCCCAGTTCGTCGTGGAAGATGTCATGGAAGCGGATATAGCGGAACCGCAGTTCCTTAGCCGCGATTTCCAGTTGCGCCAGATTGGCCTCGCGGATCGTCGTGCCCGGATAATCGGCCCCGACCGACAGATCATAAAAGCGGTCAACCGGCTGTGTGGCCTTGGTGACGTCGAGCGTGACCTGACGCGCGGCGGGGGCGGCCAGTACGGCAGAGGGCACCAGAACGGCACCTGCGATCAGGGCCGCGAGGGCTCTGCGGGAAGCTTTAACGGGCATAGAGTCTCCTGTGTGAAACGTTATTTTTGAGGTTCGGAAGGGGGTGAGAACAGCGAGAAATCCGGCAGGGTCTGCGTCTCTTTGGCATCCTTTTCGGTGGCAATGATGTGCACACGGTCAGAACGGCCATCAAAAGCCGGCCAATCCTTTCCGGGATCACCGTCTTTGGCAAAACGTACCCATGTGTCAGCAAGTCGGGTCGCCAGTTGCCGGTCCTGCGGCGTCCAGTCGCGTTTTTCGGCATCCAGATTATCAAAGACGAACAGGATTTCCGCGCCATGGCCGACACCGCACCCATAATAGCAGGGCTTGGGTTGCGCCGGCATGTGGGCAAAATAATAGAGGTACGGCCTGGCCTTACCCTCTCTGGCCTGAAGCCCGGCCCAGTACCATATGCGCCAGCCCCACCAGTCATTGCTCAGCCGGTTGATCGAGGCTTTGGCTTCGGCATCCGTGGCGCCCGGATAGGCGGCCAGAAGTTCCGATGAAGGCGCATGACCCAGAAGCCTTGTCACCAAAGCCTGATAATTGGCTGCTGTAAAGGTTTGGGTGAACACCAGTTCCGGCGCCAGATCCTTGCCTTCGTCAGCGGTCCAGCCCGCCATCAAGGGCACATCGTTGTGACGCTTTTGGGTATAGGTCGTCGTCAGGTCTTCGCGCAAAACATAGCCATCAACGCTGGGGAGCGTGTAATAGGCGACCTTATGCAGGTCTTCGACGCTCAACTGGCGAAGATCAGAGATATGGGTGGACCCGACCGCCTTGGCGTAAGTCAGCGCCCGATCTTCGGCCGACTGTCGTGAAAAATAGGCGTTCTCACTGGCATTGAGCGGCACACCAAAATTGCCGCTCTGGGAGATGGCGCGCTGAAACAGGCCTTTGGCGACCGGTGATGCCATCAGCTGGGCGACGGATTCACCGCCGGCCGAATTGCCAAAAATGGTGACGCGCTGCGGGTCGCCGCCGAAGGCCGCGATATTGTCGCGCACCCATTGCAAGGCGGCGATCTGATCCTCGATGCCCTGATTGCCCGACGCCTTGTGCGCAGACTCGGCCGAAAGCTCAGGATGGGCAAAAAAGCCAAGCACGCCCAGACGGTAGTTTAGGGTGACAATGACCGCCCCGTGCCGGGCCAGATTGCGCCCGTCATAGGACGGCTGGGCGGCGCTGCCGCCGTAATAGCCGCCCCCGTGTATCCACACCATGACCGGCAGGTTACGGGCGTTTCTGGGGGCCCAGATGTTCAGATACAGGCAATCTTCGCTTTTGGGATTGGGCAGCCATGTCGCGGTTTGCGCGCAGGCCGGTGAAAAGGCATCCGCCGCCCTCACCCCTTGCCAGGGTATCACCGGCTGCGGCGAGCGCCAGCGCAGATCACCGACCGGCGGCGCGGCAAAGGGAATACCCAGCCACTTACGAACGTCCTGCTCATCCACACCGGCAATCTGCCCCCCGGTCACCGTCACGGGGGGCAAGGCCGGGGCCGCAAGCGCAGGCCCGCCCATGAACAGACTGAGACAGGCGGCGACAAGCGCGAGTTCCACAAAGCGTTTCATACCTGAATGTCCCCACGTCGAAGCCGCCCGTCCACGCAACGGGGCCTATTGCACAATATCAACGCCGTCGGCCTCCAGATGTAGAGTCCCCGACCACGTCTTCCCGGAAAGTAACCCCGTTTTCGTGCCTTCAATACGGATATCTTTCGGACCGTAGGAGGCGTTCACATACAAGGTGCGGCCGTCCACCACCCGCGCATAGACGCCCTCAGGAGTCGCGGGCCCCGGCGTGATCCCCAAACGGCCATAGAGGCTGCGGTATAAGGGTTGCAGCACCGACGGCTGAGCGGGCGTTGCGACATAGATGGCCTGCCCCTTTCCGTAGCTATTGATCGTAGCCAGCGGGGGCGTTCCCTCGACATTGGAAAAACGGCCCAGAACCGTGGCGGTGGTCGGTTCCAGCACCTCATAGAAGTGAATGGTGGTGTTGACCGACGCGGCCCCGATCTGCCCGGTCAAAGCGGCGTCCCTGCGGTAAAATTCGCGTGTCTTCACCCCGAAGACGTCTGACAGATAGCCCGGTAAAGGCGTATTAAACCATTGGTTTGTCTCGTTCACCTTGGCGGACATCGCGGTCATGATGACCGTGCCGCCGTCCCTCACATAGTGGCGGATATTGTCCGCTGACGCCTTGTCCATCAGGTAGAGGCCCGGCACCACGACCATCTTGTAGCGGCTGAGGTCCTCCTTGCCGACATTGATCACCGCGACGTCGATATTGTCGTTATAGACGGGCGAAAAGGCATTGTGCGCGTGAACCATATAGGGCGTGGTCAGGTACTGGGCGACGGTATTCGACCAACTTTTGGGGCTTGAAGCGGTCTTGGCCTCGAAAGAATAGGCGAAGGCGACCTGTGGCTTCAGTTCGCGGGGGAAGCCGAGTTTTTCAAGCGTTTTGAACTCTTTGGCCATCGTGGCCCATTCGTCCAGCTTCCACGACGGGGTGTCATCGTGATCAATCAGGCCAAACAAAGCCTGCTCCTCGCCGCCCAGATGCGTATTGAACGTCCAGGCCAGCATGCCCTGCGCCCCGTTCAGCAGGCCGAAATAGCCCCACATGCGCGATCGGCCTTTGCTGCCGTAATAACCGCCGCCACCCGCCTGAAACTCGGAAAACCAGCTCGGTGTCGGCAAGGCGCCGCGCATCATCAGGGTTTCGAAGGCACCACTGATGGCATCGCCGTTATAATAGCCGTGCGAGCCGTGCGACACGTACTGCTTGTAGGTGGACAGGTAGTCGAACCCCTTGCGGTCGCTGCTGTCCCACAGGTTGGAAATGACCGGCTTGTCCGGCGCGTTTTTACGCCGGGCGTTTTCGAGGATCATCAGGACGTTGATGGTCGCTTCTGACCAGTAGCGGCGCAGATCCAGATAGCGCTCAAAAGGGCCCGGCCCATCCCCATAAGGGATTTCCACCTGATCCCAGGCAGTGAGTGTGCGCGACCAGCGCTGCGTCGCCCAGGCCTTGTTCAGAGTGTCCAGAGAGCCGTACTTCTTTTGCAGCCACGCCACAAACCGGGTCTTGTCCGCCTCGGAATAGGACATGAAGCCATTGCCGATTTCGTTATTGTAGCCGAAGGCAATGACCGCCGGATGGTGGCCATAACGTTTGGTCATGGCCTCGGCCAATGCGGCGACCAGCCTCAGATAATCAGGGTCGCTGGTATTATCCATATAGCGTTCGGCGGCATAGAGGCGTGTGCCGTTCTGCGTAACAAGGTCCACGCCCGGATAGGCCTTATGCAGCCACATGGGGGCCGGCTGGCCCGGAATATCCACAATCACCTTGATGCCGTTGCGATGCATCTCCTCCAGCACCGCATCAAAGGCCTCAAAGGTGAAGACGCCCTCAGCGGGCTGGAAGTAATCCCACGACAGATCGCCCATGCGCACCACGGTGAAACCGGCGGCCTTCATGCGCGCAATATCCTGATGAATCTGCGCGGGCGTGCGGTCCACCGGCTGATAGTTGGCACCGACATAGAGATGCGAGTCGGGCACGCGCAGCTGCCCTGCCGGAGCCTGCGCGAAAGAGGCGCTGGTCACCGCCGATAACAGGGCGCACGCCCCCACCAAGGTCGCTTTGAGCTTCATCCACCGTCTCCCCTGTTCCGCTTGTCCTTTGCGGCGTCCTTGACGCGCATGGACCGGTTTTTATATTATTGTCAGACCAACATCGAAAGAGCACTGTGGGACTCTGTCGTATGTTCGCTGCGCGTTTTTGACATCTGCACGTCTCGGCCGTCGCCGCGCCGAATCGTCAGTGTTGGCCTGCGCAGTTTACCAGACGCCCCAACCATATATAACAGACGGTATTGGTTGACTTTTTTCAAGGGCGCTCACAAAGTGTCCGCTCAATTGACCGCCCCGTCCGAAAGCGTACATGCCCGAAACCGCTCCCACCCTTCTGTTTGTTGACGACGATCCGGATGTGCGCAAGACAGCCGAGCTTCTGTTCCGCCGGGCCGGATACGCCTATCTGGAGGCCGCTTCGCCCGTCACCGCCCTCAGCCTGCTGGCCACCACGCCGGTCGATCTGGTGCTGCTCGATCTGAACTTTTCCAAATCGCAGACCTCCGGTAAGGAGGGGCTGGACGGTCTGGCGGATATGCTGCGCCATGATCCGAGCCTCAGCGTCATTGTGGTCACCGGGCACAGCGGACTTCAGATCGCCGTTCAGGCCTTGCGCGCCGGGGCCCGCGACTTCGTGATGAAGCCGTGGAACAATGAGCGCCTGCTAGCGACCGTGGAAGCGACCCTTGCGTCGCGGCGCACCGACACGCTGGCCCCCACCCGCCCCCCGGCCCTGATCGGTTTGTCGGAACCCATGCGCCGCATCATGGCAGCCATGGACCGCTGCGCCACCCTGACCATCCCCGTGCTGTTTAGCGGCGAGACCGGGACGGGCAAGTCGCTGGCGGCGACGGTCCTGCACCATCAGTCGCGCCGCTCAAGCCTCAGCGTGGTGGAATGCGCCACCCTGTCCCCCGAAGACCTTGACGATACCCCCAACCGCACGCTGATCCTCGAAAACATCGACCGCCTGCCGGACAAGATCATTCCCGCCCTGCTGAGCTATTTGCATCGCGCCCCGCGTTCCAACAGCCGCGTCATCTCCACCAGCGCCAGACCCCGCGCCGAAATCGGGCTGGACCGTGGACTGATGTACGCCCTCAGCACCATGGACATCGCCCTCGTCCCGCTGCGTGAACGGGTCGAAGACATCGTGCCTTTGGCCGAGCATTTTATTCTGGCCACCTGCCAACTGCACGGTTTTCATCCGCGCACCCTGTCGCCGGAAGCCCGCGCCAGTCTTCAGGCCGAAGCGTGGAGCGATAATGTCCACGCGCTGAAGCACGTGATTGAACGCGCCATCATTCTGTCGGACCATCCGGCCCTGACGCCCGCCGACCTGCATCTGCACGATCGCCCCGGCGCGGCCGCCGACGCCCCCAGAGGCAATCTGGCGCAATCCGAAAAAAGTCTGATCGAAGAGGCCCTTAACCGGCATAACTTCAATGTGTCTGCCGCAGCGGCTGAACTGGGGCTGACGCGGCCTTCGCTTTACCGAAGGATGGCCAAACATGGTCTCTGAGCCCCGTCTGAGGCAGGGGCTGGCCCTTCTGGCACTGGCCCTGAGCGCCGCCTTTGTGGGTGACGCCGTCAACCGGGCGCTATGGGCCAATGCCGCGCTGGGGGCCCTCGTCTGTCTGATCCTGTTTGCCTATCTGATGAGCGGAGACCGAGCGGCTGCGGCAGCCTCCCCGCCGTCTGCGCCCACGGGCCATAGCGATCCCGTGCACGTCTTTCTGGATCAGATTCCCCTGCCCCTGATCAGTCTGGCCCCCGGCGGGATGCCGCAGGCCGTCAACCGGGCGGCGCGCGCCCTGTTTGAAACCGACGACGCCATTGTGCGCGGCCGCGAGGCCCTGCTGTCGGCCCTGACGCCCCCGAACGAGCCCCGGCTTGATCTCTTCGGGCGACGCTACGCCCTCACCCTCAACGAGGTACAGACGGAGGACGGTGCCTTCCGGCTGGCTACCCTGACGGACGTGCAGTCGGAAATCTATCGCGTAGAAGCCGCCACCCTGCGCGATACGCTTCAGGTGCTGGGCCATGAAATCATGAACTCCCTGACGCCCATCTCGTCGCTGGCCGACATCGCGCGGGACTATCTCAGCCCGATGTCAGGCGAAGCCGCCGACCACGCGCGCGACGCCCTCACCACCCTGTCGCGCCGTTCGGCCAGCCTGACCCGCTTTATCGACGCCTATCGCGCGCTGGCCCGCTTACCCGCGCCGCAGTTGCAGCCGGTGCATCCCGGCCGTCTGGTCGAGGATGTGCTCAGCTTTTTCACGCGAAATCCCGCCATGGCCGATATCCGCTTTGACCTTGAGATCGAGACCGGCGTGCCCTGGGTGGCGCTGGATGAGGCGCAGGTGGGTCAGGCCCTGATCAATATCATCACCAATGCCGTCGAAGCCACCGAGTCCAATACCGGTCTGCGTCAGGTCAGTCTTCAGGTCTCCCACACGCCTCACGATGTGGTCATTCGCATCGCGGACAATGGCGAAGGCATTGCCGAAAGCGTGCGCGCCGGACTGTTCATGACCTTCACCACCACAAAGCCGCACGGGTCCGGCACGGGCCTCAACCTGGCCCGTCAGATCGCGCTGGCGCACGGCGGCAATCTCGGTTTGCTCGATGAGCCGTCCGCCTCTACGGTGTTTGCCTTCACCTTCCCGGTCACCGGATAGACCCCATGCCGCTGATCCAGCTCTCGCACATCCATCATACCTATGCCGAAAATGCGCGCCCGGTGAACGCCCTGCGCGGTGTCAGTCTGGACATCGAAGCGGGTGAATTTGTCGCCATTGTCGGGCCGTCGGGCAGCGGGAAATCCACCCTGCTCAATATTATCGGCACGCTGGAAAGCCCCAGTCAGGGCGAATATCGCTTTGACGGCCAGTCCGTCGCCGAGATGTCGGGCCGTGAACGGGCTCAGTTGCGGGCCTCACGCATCGGCTTCGTCTTCCAGAACTTCAACCTGATCGACCACCTGACGGTGTTTGAAAACATCCGGCTGGGGCTGCGCTATCGGCGGGATCATCTGAAAAACGAAAACGAACGGATACTGAGCGCCATGGACAAGGTCGGTCTGGCGCACCGGGCCGACCATCTGCCGCGCGAATTGTCAGGCGGGCAGCAGCAGCGCTGCGCCATTGCCCGCGCCATCGTGGGCGACCCGCAGATCGTGCTTGCCGACGAACCGACGGGCAGTCTGGACTCGCAAAATGCCGCTCAGGTTCTGGGTATTCTGGCGGAACTCAATAGCCGTGGCACAACACTGGTCATCGTGACGCACGCCCCACGTCAGGCCGACCGCGCCGGACGGGTGGTCGAAATGCACGATGGCAGCATCCATCTTTCGACCCGGCGTCTGGCATGAGGCAGGCCCAACGCGACTTCGGCTATGTGTTGCGCAGCGTGACGCGGCGCTGGGGCGTCTATGCCCTGATGATCGCCGGAACGGGCCTCGCGCTGACCCTGACCCTGATCGTCGGCCTGTTTATCCGCAGCGAGCTGAGTTTCGATCGCTTTATCGGCGATTCCGACCGCGTCTATCTGGTGTCGGCCCTTTACGGGCTGGAAAACAAGCCTCTGGTGGGCAGCGACATTACCCCCGCTGGCGTGGCCCGCTGGATGCGAGCAGATATGCCCGAAGCCCGGCAGGTGACGCGTCTGTCACCGGTAGAATGGTCTTTCACCACGCCGCGGCGCATTGCGCGTGAGCGCTTTTTCTGGGCCGAGCCCAACCTGTTCGAGGTGCTCAATCTGCCTGTCGTTGTGGGCGATGTGAAAACCGCACTCAGAGAGCCGGGCAGCGTCGTACTGACGCAACGTCTGGCAAGCGCCTATTTCGGCACACAAAATCCTCTGGGGCAAACCCTGACTACGCGCTATAATCTAAAGCTTAGGGTCACGGCCGTACTGAAGGATTTTCCGGCCAATACGCATATGGACCGGGAGGTATTCGTCGCTGCGGCTACGCCCTACAGCGTGCTGTCGCTGCATGACGCAAACCCCAGCTATCTCTGGGGTATCTGCTATACCTATGTGAAGATGGCCCCCGGCGTGCGACCGGAGACGGCAGCTCCAACCCTCAGACAACTCACACACCAGAACTGGCAGGGACCAAACAACATCCCCGTCAGTTACGAGCTGATTGCCCTCAAAGACCTGCACCTGCACGAGCGCGGCGACCTTCAGATGAAGGCGCGCGGACACGTGGATACGCTTGCGGCCCTGTCGCTGGTTGCAGCGGTCATCCTGCTGATTGCCTGTGCCAACTATGCGGGGCTTGTGCTGGCGGAAACCGATGAGCGCGGGGCCGAAATGGCTTTGTTGTCGGCACTGGGGGCCGGTCGGGCGCAGCTTCTGGCCACCGTCTTACGCGAAAGCCTGATCGTGCACCTGATCAGCCTTCTGGTGGCGCTGGCCCTGACCGAACGCCTTTTGCCCTATCTGAATCATAGCCTTAATCTGGACCTGAAGCTGTGGACCTCCCCGCTAATCCTGATAGCGATTATGGCGCTTATCACCACTGCCCTTGCCGTGCTGTCGGCTCTGCTGCCGGCGATTATCGTCACCGCCCCTTCGGCGGTGCGCCGGGCCCGCCTGCGGACACGTCCGCCGCAAAGGTGGCGTGGGTGGATCATCGCGCAGTTCACACTGGTCATCAGCCTGCTGATCGCCGCACAGGTCGTCTCGCGGCAATGGGACTATGCCCTTTACAACGCGCCGGGGTTTGACGGAGATCATCTGTACATTGTGCCTCTCAACGACAATCCCTGGATAAACAGGGCCTTTCTCAACGACATTGAGCAGATGGAGGGCGTGGCGGGCGTCGCTCAGGCCTTTGGGGCACCGACGTCCAATTTCGTGCGCCCGGCCTTGGTGAAAGGCAAGGACGGGCGGGTTCTATCCTTTACCCGAAACTCGGTTTCGCCTGACTTTTTCGATGTTTATGGCATTAAACTAAGTGCCGGACGCGGCTTGGGCGGCACGTTTACCGAGGTGGTGGCGCCGAAGGAGGTTCTGATTAATCAGACCGCTGTGCCTGCTCTGGGCTTCGCGTCCGCTCAGGAGGCGCTAGGGCAAACGCTCGAATACGAAACCGACCGCACGCATATGCGGTCGCGTATTATCGGTGTGGTGCCGGATATCCGCTTTTCTACCGTTCATTATGCCGTCCCCCCCATGATGTTTGACGGCTTCGACCGGTTTTTCACGCATTTCAGCATCCGCGTCAAACCTGAGGGCGAGGCCGAAACCCTGAGACAGATTGATCAGGTGTGGCTGCGTCACACGGTGGGGACCGAACCCATTGCCCGGCAAGCGTTCCGGGACTATCTGACCTCGCAATATCACGACCTGCATCAGCAGGTGGCCGTAAGCCGCCTTGTCGCCGCCGCCGCCATTGTCCTCTCGGCTCTGGGGCTGATGGGGCTATGCGTCTTCCTGACCCGCCATCAGAACCGGGAACTGGCGATCCGTAAGGCTTTGGGGGCGCATTTCGGCGATCTTCTGAGGCAGCGCCTCAGACCCTTCTGGCTGCCCCTGCTGATCGCCAATATCGCAGCCTGGCCGCTGGCCGGGTTCGTCCTGCAAAAGTGGCTGGGGACGTTCGCGGCGCATGTGCCCCTGACGCCCCTGCCCTTTGTGCTGGCCAGTCTGGCGACCAGTGCCTGCGCCGGAGGGGCCATTCTTCTGCACGCCGTATGGTCAAACCGTAGCGTCAGGACGTCCCTTCTGCGTCAGGATGCCTAGAGATTGCGCTCTTGAGCCTTGGCCCCAAGGCTCTACGGCACCGCCTTTACCTGACGCGCAGCAAACCGCTGGCCCGCAAGGGTGACTTTGACCCGTGTGCGAATATCATCCGACGCGGCCCCCAGTTGCACCTCATAGGTCCCCGGCGCGATCACCCATTCGGATGTGGCCTCGTCATAGACGGCCAGAAGCCGCGGATCGACCGTGAGGCTGACCGTCTGCGACTGCCCTTTCGACAGTGACAGCTTGCGGAATCCGACCAGACGACGCGGCGCCTCCCAGCCGGCGCTTTTCGGAGCCGCCACATAAACCTGCCCCACCGCCTTGCCTTCGCGTGCGCCCGTATTGGAAAGCGTGAAGTCAATCGCCAGCCGCTCCCCGGCTCCCGCGACCGCCTGCGCCTTAAGCCCGTCCATGCGGAAGGTCGTGTAGCTCAGCCCCTGCCCGAAGGCAAAGAGCGGCGTGTAGCCTTTCAGATCAAACCACTTATAGCCCACCGCCGCGCCTTCCGTATACCGCACGGTGAAGCTGGAATTGGGCGGCAGGTCACCGCCCGGCAGGTCCTGATGGACAAATTGCGCCTCCGACGCCGGGAAGGTCAGGGGCAGGTGCCCCGACGGATTGACCTTACCGCTCAGGACACGGGCGATCGCCGCACCGCCGCGCGCACCGGGATAGAAGGCGCTCAGAATGGCGCGCACCTCGTCCTTCCACGGCATGAAGACGGGACCGCCGCTTTCGACAACGACGACGGTGTTGGGGTTGGCCTTGGCCACCGCGCGCACCAGTTCATCCTGCTGACCGTTCAGATCGAGAGAGACGTCAAAGCCTTCGCCCGCCCACTGATGGACGAACACAATCACCACATCGGCCGACCGCGCCGCGCGGGCCGCCGCGTTCAGATCGTCCCCGGAGAGGTAGCTGATCCGGGCTTTCGGCAGTTGCGCCTGCAAGGCCTTGAGCGGTGATGAGGGCTGCCAGACCACCGGCCCCGGCCAGCCCTTGGGTTCGAGGCCCGTCACCGCATTGCCGCCTACGGGTGAGACGCTGGAGGAACCCCCACCGGCCAGCACGCCCTTATCCGCGTAGGAACCGACCAGCAGAATTTGCTTGCGACCCGACAGGGGCAACAGGGCCTTGTCGTTTTTCAGAAGCACCAGCGAGTCTTCGGCGGCGGTTTGCGCAACCCTGTGGTGGGCTTCGAAATCGATCTCGCCCTTGGCGACCGGGTTGGCCATCACGCCCTTGTCGATCAGGGCCCACAGGATGCGCCGGACCATGTCATCCAGACGGCTGGCCGGAACCGAACCATCCAAAAGCGCCCTCTTCAGTCCCTCCCCAAAATAGGCCTGCTTGTCAAAGGGGAAGCCGGATTGCTGATCCAGACCGGCATTGGCCGCCTGCACCGTCGAATGCACCGCCCCCCAGTCCGACATGACATAGCCCTTGTAGCCCCAGTCCCGCTTGAGCGTATCCGTCAGCAGGGCCTCGTTCTCACAGGCATGGACGTCGTTGATCTTGTTATAAGAACACATGACCGAGCCCGGACTGGAGCGCTCAATAGCCAGCTCAAAGGCCAGATTATCGCTCATGCGCAGGGCCGGCTCCGAGATTTGCGCGCTCAGGGTGGTGCGACCTGTCTCCTGCGCATTGATCGAGAAATGCTTGACGGTCGAAACGACGTGAACGGACTGTACGCCCCGGATCAGGCCCGCCCCCATCTCGGCCGCCAGCAACGGGTCTTCCCCCGTATATTCAAAATTACGCCCGTTGCGCGGCTCCCGCAGCAGATTAATGCCGCCAGCCAGCATGATGTTGAAACCCGACAGGCGCGCCTCGGTGCCGATCATGCGGCCGCCGGCCTCGGTGACCTGCGGGTCCCACGAGGCGGCCGTCGCCAGAGAGGACGGCAGGGAGGTGCGTGGCATAAGGTGATTGCGCACCCCCATCGAGGCATCGGTCTGAAACTGTGCCGGTATCCCCAGACGCGGGATGCCCGGAATATAGCCCGCCGACCCCGGTATGACGTTCGCCACCACTTCTTTGGTGTTGAGGCCCGGAATGACGGAAGGGTCGAACTGGGTCAGCTGATCGCCAGAGGCGTAGCCGAAGACCAGAAGCCGCTTTTCCTCCGCCGTCATCTGCGCCAGCAACATGGCGACGCGCTGATCGGTGCTGAGCGTCCGGTCCATCCACGGCGCAACCGCCTCGGCGTATGCGTTTTGAGCCACGACCATCAGGGGTGACGCCGCGAGAAGCGAGGCGCTCAGCAAAAGCGCGGCGCGAAGAGGTTGAAGAGACATGAAAAACCTTCTTTATGAAAGGACGGCGGCACAACCGGCAACACACGCGCTAAAAATGGGCGTCCAATGAATCGGGAAAGGCGCGTGGCTCAGGGCGTCACCGTTTCCAGCGCGACCCTTTGTGGCGCAAGGCCTTCGACCTGAACGTCGAGCCAGACCGGACCGGCCCCGGTTCCCGCACGCACCACAGCGACGGCGCGCCCGTGGAAGGTGTGGCGTATGCCCGACTGAAGGCTGCTGGCGTCGCGGGGATTGCCGTTGCCGAAACCGGCCAGCGTCCCCGCACCCGACACGCGCACCGTGACCTGACGATCCGCAGCCTGCGTGTAAACCGGCGTCCCCTGCGCATCGAACAGCTCGACCGCGACATAGGCCAGATCCTGACCATTGGCCCGCAGTTGGGTGCGCTCCGCCACCACCTTCGCCTGCACCGGCGTGTCGGAGGTGCGCAGTTCCCATTGCGCCGCCTTGCGCCCGTTGCGATACCCGACGGCCACCAGCCGCCCCGGTGCGTATCTTACCCTGAAGCTGGCGCGGTATTGCGTCTCGACCGACACGGCCTTGCGCCCCAGACTGCGGCCATCGAGGAACAGCTCGACCTCCGGCAATTCTGAAAAGACGACGACCTCCAGCGGCTTGCCCTCCTGACCGGGCCACGTCCAGTTGGGGTGTATGTCTTCCAGCGACCAGTCGAGATGCGGCGGCGTGGTCGGGAAATACTGCCGGTCGGGCAGGTCTTCGGTGCCCTCCGGCTGACGCACAAACATCGACACCGGGGTTTTGCCCGTCTTCCACAGCACTTCGCGGTAATAGGCGGCCGGCCGCTTGCGACCCGTGGCATCGATTTCACCGCAATAGGCCAGATGCCACGGATAGGGCCCCAGCTTTTGCCAGTCCTGACTGTAGCCCATCCAGCCGATGCCCGTTTCCCCCAGATAGTCCACGGCGGTCCACACGAAGTCACCGATGACCCAGGGCTTCGTTTCCACCGCGCGCCAGTAGTCAAAGGCGTCCTTAGGCGTCGATTCCGAGGTGTACATCACACGGTCCGGGAAGGCCTTATGATCGGGATCAAAGCGGTTGACGCGATAATTGTAGCCCGCCACATCCAGCACGGCAAACTGCGCATCGCTCAGAGGCGGGTCGGCATTCACCCCTTGCGTCACTGCGCGCGACGGGTCGAGGGCGCGGATACGCGCGACCAGCGCCTTACCCGTACCCACCCCCAGAGGTGTGCCCTGCTCCGGAATTTCGTTGCCGATGCTCCACAGGATGACACTGGGGTGGTTGCGACCGCTGAGGACCAGACTGTCGATATCCGAGCGCCAGTTGTCGGCAAAGAAGCGTGCATAGTCCTGATCGCGCTTGGACCGGTTCCAGCTGTCGAAAGCCTCATTGATGACCAGCATCCCCAATTCGTCCGCGGCCTCAAGCGTGGCCTGACTGGCCGGATTGTGGGCGCTGCGGACGGCATTATAGCCTGCGGCCTTCATCAGAGCGACCTTGCGCCGGTCGGCGTCAGGGAAACCGGCGGCCCCCAGCATGTAGTTGTCGTGGTGGATATTGCCGCCCTTCAGCTTGTAGGACTTGCCATTGATCCGCAGCCCATTGACCGCATCCATCGTCACGTTGCGGATGCCGAAGCGCGTGCGCCTTTCGTCCACGGTGACGCCATTCACTTTCAGGGCCTGCACCAGCGTATAAAGGTGGGGCGTTTCGGGCGACCACAGGCGGGGCGTGGCCACGTTCAGGCTCTGATCCCGGACGTCAGCGGTTCCCTTGCGCGTCGCTTGCGCCACGACATTTCCGGTCGGGTCGCGCAGGGTCCACACCCTCTCTACCGCGCCCTTTGAGGTGGCACAGTCAGAGACACGCGACTGCACCGAGACCGTGGCCGTTCGCGCAGAGACCTGTGGCGTGGTGACAAACACGCTGTCCGGCACGATATGGACGCAGTCGAGAAGTTCCAGCCTCACAGGCCGGATAATGCCCGACCCGGCGTACCAACGCGACGACGGGTCCTTATGATCGACGCGCACGGCAATCACATTGTCGCCCGTGCGCAGCCTACCCGTGAGATCGAGTGTAAAGGCTGTGTAGCCATAGGGGTGGCGCGCCACCGGCTCACCATTGAGCCAGATTTCGGCATCCATATAGATGGCTTCGAAGGTCAGACGCACGACCTTTTGTGCCTCCGAAGCCTCCAGCCGGATATGCCGCCGGTACCAGCCGACTCCGCCCGGCAGATAGCCCGAATCCTGCCCGGCCACAGCCTGTGCCTCAAACGGCGGCTGCCCGCCCGCCCTGTCCATTATGGCCCAGTCGTGCGGCACGACGACCGTTTTCCATTGGCTATCGGGCGTATCGGTTTGCGCGCCATGGGGCGTATCCCCCGCATGAAAACGCCACCCCTGCGAGATGTCCTTTTCAATCGCCTGGGCCTGACACGACAGCGTGGCACTCAACACCGCCGCGAACGCAGCCGCCTGATACGTCTTTTTCAGTAACACCCTGCCCTCTTTCAGCTTTTTGATGCGACACAGGCCCGCCCGTTCTCACCGGGATACGACGCCCCCGAACGGCGTTTCGGAAGCGGATGCGCGATAAAACAATAAAACCGGGTTTCGCATTCTGTACGAAAACCCGCCCCTGACGACGCAGAGCCGCGTGCCTATTACCCGCGCTCTATGCTAGCAATGTTGCCGGCCTCAGCGCAAGCAATATTTGTCTGACTATATTACTAAAACAAATTTTCGGGTTGAGAATCGAGAGGGTAACCGCGACCCTTAAAGGCCGTCAGGCGACGCGTGAAACACGCATTGGTGACTTCCCCCTTATCGGCCTACGTCTGGCAGCCCCCTTTTTTCCGCCTTTGATCGTGTCCCGTGACGTGGTGTAACTGAGCGCTAGGCATCAGTGGTTTCCGGACGGGTCCGGATTTTCGTCAGCTTGCCACGGCTGGCATGCTGAGAACGGGATCATCGCTGAGTTGTGCGATGGTTTCAAGGGTGATGTAGCGGCCGCGTTGAACCGTCCACTCGTCGTTCTGCTCCAGCAAGATGGCGCCCACGAGGCGGATAATGGCATCGTCGTTCGGGAAGATGCCCACGACATCGCAACGGCGCTTGATTTCGCCATTGAGACGCTCAATCGGGTTTGTGCTGTGAAGCTTGATGCGGTGCTCCTTTGGGAAGGTCATGTAGGCCAGGACGTCATGCTCAGCCTCGTCCATGATCGTTGCCAGCTTTGGCATTTTGGGCCTGAGCTGATCGGCGACGTTTCGCCATTGTGCGCTGGCGGCTTCAGGCGTTTCCTGAGCGAAGGCGGTACCGATGAAGGCCGAGACGACCCGGCGGCCACTCTTGCCTGCATGGGCGCAGACATTGCGCATGAAGTGTACGCGGCACCGCTGCCAGGTGGCGTTCAAAACCTTCGATACCGCGCCTTTGATCCCGATATGTGCATCGGAGACGACCAGCTTGACGCCGCGCAGACCACGACGGGTCAGGTTGCGTAAGAACTCTGCCCAGATCGGTTCAGCTTCTGACGTGCCGACCTCCATGCCAAGAACCTCCCGGCGGCCGTCGGTATTGACGCCCACAGCGATGATGACGGCGACGGAGACAGTCCGGGCCCCACGGCGAACTTTCAGGTAGGTGGCATCGATCCAGATATAAGGCCATTCCCCCTCGATCGGACGATCGAGAAACGCCTTCACGCGCTCATCGATTTCCTCACAAAGGCGGCTGACCTGGCTTTTCGAGATGCCGCTCATGCCCATGGCCTTGACCAGGTCGTCGATAGACCGCGTCGAGATGCCCTGAACGTAAGCTTCCTGGATAACGGCAGTCAGTGCCTTCTCGGCCATGCGCCGTGGCTCCAGAAAGCTCGGGAAATAACTGCCTTTGCGAAGTTTCGGAATACGCAGTTCGACCGTGCCGGCGCGTGTTTCCCAATCCCGATCGCGATAGCCGTTGCGCTGGACCATACGTTCGCCGCTCTTCTCGTGGTAAGCCGCGCCGGTCACAGTGCCGACCTCCATTGCCATCAGGCGCTCGGCGGCAAAACCTATCATCTCACGCAACAAATCGCTGTCGGAGGTCTTTTCAACAAGCCCTTTCAGGGCCATCATCTCTTTGGTCATCGGTGGTTCTTTCGTCTCTGGAATGAGTGTAGGAACCCAAACCATATCCGAAAATCACTGATGACCAACCCGCGACGCTTCAGGCTCGCCTGGCCCTTGAATGGGGCCGCGAGCCTAGCGCTTCGCTCTTACCCAATTACACCACCCGGTGGGACACGACCCCGCCTTTTCATAGCCCGCCCTCTCAACCTATAGTCCTCCAGACGTCACAAGGACGTCTATTTACAAGGGGCAACCACATGGGCTTTGTCGAAGCGGTAAAAAGCGGTCTGAAAAACTACGCCACGTTTTCGGGGCGTGCCACGCGGTCTGAATTCTGGTGGTTTCAGTTGTTTCAGTTCATCGCCATCCTGATCCCGGCCATACTGAGCATTACCGAAGCCAATAACGGCAGCTTTGGTATTTTTTCGATACTTCAAGTATTGATTTCGCTGGGCCTGATCCTGCCCAGCCTCGCCCTCAGCTTTCGCCGTCTGCACGACACCAACCGCAGCGCCTGGTGGCTGCTGATCAATCTGGTGCCCCTGATTGGCGGCATCGTTCTTCTGGTCTTCTATTGCCTGAAAGGCACCGAGGGCCCCAACAAGTACGGCGGCGGGCCGACCACCGCACAAATCGCGGAAACTTTCCAATAATACCAAGGTCATTGAAAACGACTCTGGGTATGCCTTTCGACAGTGAGAGGCCGGGTCAGACGCCCGGCCTCTTCTTTTCCTGCGTCTTACCAACCCTGACAGACCAGATTGCCATTGCTGTTTTCGACCTGTCCGCCATTGCAATCGCTTAACGACAGGGCCGTCAGGCGGTAATCGCCCCATTTGTCGCGGCAGCGCGCCCTCAGACGGTCGCCCTGTAGCGAAATGTCGCGGCAGGTATCGCGGTAATTGCCCGCAGGCAAACGCCCGCCGCTATAGCCGGCGCCTTCGCATTGCAGGGTGCCATTGAGATTTTCAACGCGCCCACCGCGACATTCACGCAGGCGGATATCGCTGTAGTTATAGCCGCCTTCGCGCATACGGCAGCGCGCCGTCAGACGGTCTCCTTCCACCCGGATATCGCGGCAGGTTTGCAAATAGTTGCCTTCGGGCAACCGGCTGTCGTTCCAGCCGCCTCCGCCACCCCAGTCACCGCCGTACCGGCCGCCTTCGCAGCGCAGGTTGCCTCGGTCGTTTTCGACAGAACCGCCGCGGCAATCGCGCAAGGACAGGGTCGTATAGTTATAATAGCCGCTCTTGGCGCGGCAGCGCGCCGACAGCACATCCCCCCGCAGTTCAATATCCCGGCAGCTTTCGCGGTAAGAGCCAGACGGCAAACCACCCCAACGACGGTCATCGTCACGATCCTGCCAGCGACCGCCACCATAGCTGTCCTGAGCCGAGGCGGCCCCGGCGGACAGGCCACAGATCAGAGTAAGGGCAAAAAGGGAAATCAGGCGGCGCATGGGGTTTTCTCCGTGTTGTGAGCCCATCAAGCGCCTCTGTTTCTGAACCTTAGCTGAACGGGCAGGTCTTCTACCTGCCCGCGTCCGCTCAGGCCGCAACCGATACGGACGTCTGGGTCTTCGCCTGTTCCGCCAGCACGGCCGCCATGGATTGCATCCACTGAGCCGTCAGCGCCGCCAGCTTGGCCGCCGTGCCGTCATCAACGGTGGTATCTGTCGCCGATGACGCCGTGTCTTCGCTTTCAGAGGTCTGAGCGAACGCCTCCATGGGCGGAGGCGGCGGGCCTTCCGCGCGCATCTGTTCATCAAAGGTCGATTTTTCGCTCTCGGTGACCGAACCGTCGCCATCGGCATCCATCTTTGAGAAGAGTTCGGTAAGGCGCGCGGTTTTGTCGGTGTCTTCCGTAGCTTCGCTCTCCTCACTCTCAGACGAGGCCAGCATCTCATCCAGACTGACCGAACCATCCTGATTGGTGTCGAGTTCGTCGAAGGTCGCCGGTTTCTGGCCACCGCCTCCGGCACCCGGCGGCGGGCCCATGGGCCGATCCTGCCCGCCTTCCTGAGCTTGCAACATGCCGCCCATCGTTTGTGACGACATCTGGCTCTGGAAGAAACTGAGGCCCTCCTCTTCGCTGACCGAGCCGTCGCTGTTGCTGTCCATGCTGGCGAAGCGTTCAGCGATTTTCGCACTGTCTTCTGTGCCGCCCTTACCTTTTGTCTTTTCGCTGGCGGAGGCGGTCATCTCCTCCAGCGTTATTCCGCCGTCGCTGTTTGCGTCGATCTTCGAAAACATCTTCGCGTGCATTTGCGACATGGCGGAGGCCGACATTGATCCAATCTGCATCTGTCATCTCCGTTCAAGTACTCACCTTGCTTGGTAAGCGCAAAAACGGAAGCAATTCTCAATTAACAAGGCATTTATTTAATAACAATTTCAATCCATTACACAATTTGGCGCAATTTTGCCTTATTCAATGCTTGTGAAAGCCCTTTCAATACAACCCTTACATAAATAGGGACAAATTTTCCGTCCGGCAGAAACGCCGGATCGTAAGGGCGTGAAATTTTCCTCCTTGCATGTCAGTCACGCCATAATCACACCATCTAAAAATCACATAGAGACCCCACAACAGACCCAAATCGGCGGAACCAGACCTATGACCCTCAAAAAAACTTTGCTTTGCGGCTTTCTGATCACGTGTGTCGCCGGTTCGGCCATGGCGCAGCCCCCGCGTTCCGCCCCACCGCCCATCGGAGAAGCGTCGCCTGAGACGCCCAGTGGTCGCACCGTCGGGCAGGCGGTGTTCTTCAGCCCGTCGGGCGAAGTGTTCAAGGCTCCGCTGAAAGACCCCTACCCGGTCGCCCTGTGGTTTGCCGCGGCCGACACCAATAAGGACGATGCGCTCAGCCCGGATGAGTTTCTGGCCGACGCGATGCGCTTCTTCGCCGTCGTGGACCGTGACAGCAAGGGCGTTATCACGTCGCAGGAAAACACCTTCTACGAAACGGAACTGGCCCCCGAAATTACCGGTTTCAGCCCTCTGGTGGCCCAGCCTCGCAATCCGCGTAGCACCGATGAGGACGGCGACAAGACCGCCGCCGCCAACCGTTACGTCAAAAGCGTGCAGGGCGCAGCCCAGTTCAGCCTGATCAATGAACCGCAGCCCATCCGCGCTGCCGATGCCAATTTCGACTATCGCATCACCACCGAAGAATGGACACGCGCCACCTCGCAACGCTTTCGTCTGCTCGACGCCAACAAGGACGGCAAGCTGACCCTAGATGAGTTACCCAAAACGCCGCTGCAAAAGGGGCTGGAGCAACGCGCCATAGAGCGCGAAAAGGAACAGAAGAAAAAAGGTGGCTTGTTCGGCGGCTGGTAAGACGAAATAAAATCAATCGTTCACTATTGTTTGAAACGGGTTGTCATGTTGTTACACTGGCAACCTTTTTCATTTGTGTCACCGGAAACTTTCTGGCAAATTTTTGCCATCTCGTGCAAAATCATTGCACACAGCACCCCCGAAACAGCAAAATCCGTCTAATTACACCCCCAAAGCGCGTTTATTCTCGCCGCGTCGGCGTGAACATGCTAACTGCCCTGCCTTTCAAAAGACCAGAACTAAAAGCGGCGCAGACAGTGAAACAGGTTCATAAACTCGGATTGTTCGGGCTGGGAGCCTTCGGGCGGCTGATCGTGCGTCATCTGGCGCCCTATTTCGACATTCTGGCCTGCGACCCCTCGCCTGAGGCGAAGGCCTACGCCAAACGTCACAATGTCTCACTGGTGTCGCTCGAAGAAGCGGCGGCGTGTCAGGTGGTCATCCTCGCCACGCCTATCCGCACGCTGAAGGACCTGGCGGCCAAGATCGCGCCGCACGTACCGCTCAATGGTCTGGTCATCGACGTAGGCTCGGTTAAGGTCAAGCCGGCGGCGTGGCTACAGGACGTGCTGCCGCCGCAGGTATCGATCCTGTGCACTCATCCGCTGTTTGGTCCGCAATCGGCGCGCTACGGCATCCACGATATGGAAATCGTCGTCTGCCCGGTGCGGGTGCGGCATCTGAGCCCCATTGTGCGCTTTCTGGAAAAGACGTTGGACCTGAAGGTCTCGATTGCGACGCCGGAAATTCACGATCGCGCTCTGGCCGCCGTTCAGGGCCTGACGCACATGATCGCCAAGGTCTTAAGCGGCCTTGAGCCCCTGCCGCGCGTGCACACCACACGCTCCTACGACCTGATGATGCAGGGGGTCGGGCTGGTGCAGGGCGATTCGGACGAGCTGTTTATGTCGATCGAGCGCGATAATCCCTTCGCGTCCGAAATCCGCAAGCGCTTCTTTGCCGAGATCGACAGCCTGCGTGAACGGCTGGAAGCGCACGGACGCGAAACGGATTAATTCCCGCTTTTCCGCCGTCGCCAGGCGACGGCTTTGGCCGTTCGCGTCCGAAATCCGCAAGCGCTTCTTTGCCGAGATAGACAGCTTGCTTGAGCGGCTGGAAGGTAAGCGTCCGGGCACCGCGTTTTGCTGAAGGGGCTGAGTGAGCGAAACTTCCGTCAGAAGTTATTCATTTGTGACGGAACATTCGGCATGGGTCGGTATGAGGTTATCAGCGGGGTTGAGCGCTATCGGCGCCGGTCTCGCGAAGAGAAAGCGTTGATTTTGCGAGAGGCGTCAGTGCCGGGAGCGATAGTCTCGCACGTTGCACGTCGCCACGATGTGCGTCCCCAGCAGATCTATCAGTGGCGTCGCCAGCTGCAGGCGGCAGAGGGGCCGGTGTTTGTGCCGGTGTCTGTTAGCGCGTCGTTACCTGGGGCTGAAGGTCCTGGTTCTGGATTTGCGGTGATCGTTGAGATCTTGGTGCGCGGCGGTCGCAGCCTGAAGGTGCCGGCGGATCTGGATCGAGGGCTTTTGTCGTCATTGATCGCGTGCGTGGAAGCGTCATGATCGGGCCGTCGGGGAATGTGAAGGTCTACCTGGCTTGTGGGGTGACGGATATGCGCCGCGGGATCGACGGCTTGGCGACGTTGGCGCGTGACGTGATCAAACAGGATCCGGGATCGGGCGCGATCTTTGGCTTCCGGGGAAAGCGGGCTGACCGGATTAAATTGCTGTGGTGGGATACCCAGGGCTTTTGCCTTTATTACAAGGTCCTGGAGCGCGGATATTTTCCCTGGCCGACGGCGAAGGACGGTGTTGCGCATCTGACGGCGGGTCAGTTGGCGATGCTCGTTGAGGCCATAGACTGGCGTCGCCCAGCGTGGACGTCAGCGCCTTTGCGAAGCGGCTGAAACGCTTATTTTATAAGGGAGTTTGGCCGGAAATCATTAGCGTTTAGCTCGTAAATCGGCTAGTGTTACGGGCATGGAAATCATGTCTGCCAACGCCTCTGATGAGCTTGCCGCCCTGCGCGCGCTCGTGGCTGAGCAGGCCCTGCAACTGGACAAAAATCGCATTGCGCTCGAAGCCGAGGTTGCCAAGCGGGACGCCATCATCACCCTGCTTCGCGGACAATTAGAGCTGCTGCGTCATCGCGATCACGGGGCATCGTCCGAAAAGGTCGAGCGTAAAATCGAGCAATACGAGCTGATGCTCGAGGAGATCGAGGCGACGCGTGCCGAGGCTGAGGCGCGTTCGGGCAAGGACGCGTTGCCGGAGGCGGAAGATGAAAAGGCGCACCCGAAGCGCAAACCGTTGCCCGACAATCTTCCGCGTGAAGACAAGGTCTATGAGGCGCCGTGCGACTGTCCGACCTGTGGCAGCACGTCATTCCTTAAGGCGGCGGATAAGGTCGTCGAGGTCATGGAGCATGTTCCGGCCTCGGTGAAGGTCGTGCGTCATATCGAAAAGCGCCTGATCTGCAAGGACTGCGACACCACGGTGGCGGGCGAGATGCCTAAGCTTCCGATCACCAGGGGTAAGCCCGGTCCAAGCCTGCTGGCCCACATCATGGTCGCGAAGTTCGATGATCATATCCCGCTCTACCGCCTGTCGGAAATGTACGAGCGGATGGGTATTGATATATCCCGATCCGTCATGGCCGACTGGGTGGGGCGAGTATCGCTTCTGATCGAGCCGTTAGTGATGTTGGTAAAAGCCTATGTCGTCGGAACCGACCGGATCCACACAGACGACACCCCAGTGGATGTTCTTGATCCTGGGCGAGGAACGACAGCAACCGGGAGGCTCTGGGTCTATGTCTTCGACGGCAGCGGCTACAAGGACGACCGGCCAAAGGCTGTTGCCTACTATTACAGTGCCGATCGCAAGGGTATCCACCCTGAGGCGCATCTGGCCGACTTCAGCGGCGTGATGCATGCCGACGGCTATGGCGGCTATAAAAAGCTCTATGGCAACAAGATTACCGAGGCAGCGTGTATGGCGCACGTGCGGCGCAAGTTCCATGACGTCATCAAGCTCAAAGCCTCGCCTGTGGCCGAGGAAGCCCTGAGCCGTATCGGCGCGCTTTACGACATCGAGGCGCGCATCCATGGCATGACAGCCGACGAACGGCGCGCCTTACGCCAGCAGCATGCCCGGCCGTTGCTGGATAGTCTCAAGGCCTGGATCGAGGCGATGCTGCCGACCGTCCCGCAGAAGCAGAAGCTGGCGGAGGCCATGCGCTATGCCTTATCGCGATGGGAGGCGTTGAGTGTCTACATCGACGATGGGCGTGTCGAGATCGATAACAATATAGCTGAGAGGGCCATCCGCCCGATTGGAATCGGAAAAAAGAACTGGCTCTTCGCCGGCTCCGACAAGGGGGGCGAGCGTATCGCCAATGTGCTGACGTTGATCGAGACCGCCAAAATGCACGGCCACAATCCCGAGACCTACTTCACCCACGTTCTGACGGTGATCCGAAACTATCCGGAAGAGCGGCTGCATGAACTGCTGCCGTGGGTCATGGCACCGGCAAAACCAGCATCAGGGGTGGCCGCTTAATGGCGCGCGCGACTCGCGTCTTTACGACCAAAGCCGTCGCGGACCTCCTCGACGAGGACATCGAACTCATTGAAGAGATCGCGTGCAATCCCGACAACATCGACTACGGCGAGATGCTCCATATTTACGACGGGTCCGAACATGGTGCGACCGGCTTTACGGACCGAGGCATCCAGTGCATCGAAGAAATGCTTGAGGAGGCCCGAAACTGGGACGGCGGGCTACGCGGCTTCCTCGTGGCAAATCACTCAGAGCCAGAGGCTATCGAGCGCATAATGGCCAAAGAGCAGGCGCGAATCGAAGCCCAAAGCCAAGAGAAGCCGTAAAATCAGTTCGCCGAACGCTTACGCTGGAAGCGCACCGTCGGGCGGATTGATAATTAGCCACGAAAAAGCACGAAAATTAGAGCGTGTTCAGACATTTAGTATCAAGAACTTAAAGGCCAAACGCATCCCTGAAATGGTCAATCTGATGCATCCGCTGATGCAAGACCGTCACAATCCCGATGTCGCCATTCGACATTCGCCGCCAATAGACGAAATGGCTTTCGAAGCGGAAAAAATAGCCATTCACGCCGAATTCTGCGGGAATGGATCGCGACCTTACACCGTGGCTCTCGATACGATTGAAGGCCTCAAACAGCCCTCTGATATAGCTATCGGCTCGCGCTTCGCCCCACCTGTCGCGTGTAAACCGATAAATCTCGTCAAGGCGTAGCGAGGCGGCCTCCTGAATCCGCACAGCCATATCTAGGCTCGGTTGCGAGAGATTATGTCTTCCGCGGAAAGCGGTTGGTAGGTGCTTTCGTCGGCGGCAAAAGCATGAGTCAATTCGGCTTTCAGCCGTTCAAAAGCGCGTTGATCGGCCTCTGCCTTATCCTTTCGGATCAAGTCCCTTATATATTCGCTGACGTTTTCATAAGCCCCGTCAGGCCCTACATTCTGGGCTATGAAGTCACTTAGCATACCGCTGACCCGGACCGTCATTGTGGTGGTATTAGACATAGGGACACCTTGCAATTTGTCTTCAAAATAATCAATAATGAAGACAATGGCAAGCTGTCTGCCTACCCCTCCACTGCCCTGATACTGCGTTTGGTGGTGCGCAGGATGCGTGGGACGCGGCCATCGGGGGCGTATTTGAGCAGGTCCTGCCGGAACTCATCGCGCTTTTCGTGCACCGAGGCCAGCACCAGCCCCATCGGCACACCCAGATCGACCAGCGTGTTTTCCGCCAGTTGCAGTGAGGCCTCGATGGTTTCCGGCACGGCGTCGGTCACGCCCAATCCGTAGAGTTTTTCGGCGTGGTTGGCGTCGCGCGCACGGGCGATCAGGCCAACATCCTGACGCACCTGACGCACGGCGGTGACCACAGAATCGGTAAAGGCCGCATTTGACACCGTGACCACCACGGCGCGCACATTGTCGATGCCCATGCGGTGCAGCATGTCCGGGTGCGAAGCGTCGCCATACCAGGCTTCGACCCCATCCTTACGCGCCCGTGAGGCGACCCGCGCATTGGCGTCGATCACCGCGAATGAGATGTCGTGACGGCGCAGCATGTCGGCCACAAGCTCACCCACGCGCCCATAGCCGACCACCAGCACATCGACCTGTTCGGAGACGTGCGCCGGGGCGACGCTGGTGGCCACCTCCGCCGCCGCCGTCTTGCGGTTGAAGCGCGCCCCGATCCCGGCCAGCAGCGGCACCAGGAACATGCTGACAATGGCCGAGACGATCACCGCGTGGCCGAACCCGACCGGCACCAGCTGACGCCCCACGGCCTCATCAATAATCACGAACGCGAATTCCCCGGCGGGGGCCAGCACCAGCGCCGCCTCCACCGCCCCGCGCCAGCTCAGGCCGAAGCCACGCGCCAGCGGGACCACGACGGCGACCTTCAGCAGGATCAGACCCAGAGTCAGGCCCAGCACCAGAACGGGCTCTGACATCACGGCGGCAAAGTCGAGACGTGCGCCCACCGTCACGAAGAACAGGCCCAGCAGCAGGCCCTTGAACGGTTCCACCATCATTTCGATTTCGCGGCGGTACTCAGTTTCGGCCAGCAGCACCCCGGCGATAAAGGCCCCCAGCCCCATGCTTAAGCCCGCCCAGACGGCCAGTTGCCCGGAGACCAGCACCACAAGGAAACAGGCGGCCATAAACAGTTCCGCGCTCTTGGCCATGGCCGCCGAACGGAACAGCGGGCGCATCAGAAGACGCCCGCCAATGACCAGCAGCGCCATCGCCACCACCGCCGGGATAAGGGTCAGAAGTCCGCTGATGCCGAACGAACTGCCGCCCGACGCCAGCACCACGACTGTGATCAGTATGGGGGCTACGGCCAGATCCTGCGCCAGCAGGACGGCAAATACGCTGCGTCCGGTCGGTGAGTTGAGGCGCTTGCGTTCAGCCAGAACCGGCATGACCATGGCCGTGGACGACAGGGCCAGCCCCATGCCGACGGCGACGGCTCCTCCCAGACTGCGCCCGATCAGCAGGAACAGGCCGGTCAGTACGGCCGCACTCAGGACAATCTGAAGCACCCCCAGACCAAAGACCATGCGGCGCAACGCCTTCAAACGCTCCCAGGTCAGTTCCAGACCAATGGAAAACAACAGGAAGACGACGCCCAACTCGGCCAGTTGATGCACGTCCTGCGTCTGCGAAATCGTGAAGACGGACAAAAACGGCACCAAGTCTTCGAGCCGCCCCAGACCGAACGGCCCCAGAAGCGCACCGACCAGAAGGAAGCCCAGAACCGGCGACACGCGAAAACGCAGGAAGAAGGGTACAAAAACCGCCGCAGCTATCAGAAAGGCGATCCCCGACGATGACGTGCCGGCGTGCGCAACCTGCTGCGCGCTGCCTTCAGGCAGAAGATTCGTCACCAAGGCGATTTTCCCTCATCTCAAAACAACCGATTTCCCTTGTCGGTCAAGGTGACCCATGCCACGCGATTATGAAAGAAAATTTATGAGACGCGGGGCAAAAAATGCGCCATCTTACCGCCTCGTTGCAAATGAACCCATCTGCCAACCAAAAACCGCAACCGCATCCTCTATTCCCGGAAACACCATGCGTAACTCTATCCTGCTGACCACGGCCCTTTCGCTCAGCCTCTTTACGGCGGCGGCGCAGGCCGAAGATCGTGCCTGCCTCGACGATCACTGCTTCCTGCAAAGCCTTTCCTCCCTCGATTCGCTGGGCCTGAAAGCGGACACCCTGACCGGCGGGGATACCGGTTCCGATTCCACTGTCGCCCAGACGTTTGGCACCTGGGGTTTTGACGTGAAGGGCATGGATACCTCGGTAAATCCGGGTGACAACTTCTTCCGCTATGCCAATGGCAAGGCCATCGACGCCATCGTCATCCCGTCCGACCGCACCTCTTACGGGGCCTTCGCGGCGCTGCGCAACCTGTCGGACAACCGTCTGAAGGCGATCATCGACGAATTGTCGGCCAAGCCCGGCCTGACCGGCGACGAAAAAAAGATCGCCGACTTGTATAACTCGATGATGGATGTAAACACGCGCAACGCGCTCGACATCGCGCCGCTGGCCCCCACCCTGACCAAGATCCGCGCCATCAAGACCAAGTCCGACATGGCCGCCTATATGGGCGGCGTCATGGGTCAGTTCGGTTCGTCGGTCTTTGCCCCGGCCATCTTCGACGACCAGAAGAACCCGCAAATCAACATCCTCTATATGTTCCAGTCGGGCCTGACCCTGCCGGACCGCAACTACTATCTGGAAGACAGCTTCAAGGAAAAGAAGGCGCTTTACGAAGCCTATGTCACCGACGTGCTGCGCATGGTGGGCTATCCGGACGCGGCCAAGACCGCCAAGGATATCGTGGCTTTTGAAACCGAAATCGCCAAGGTGTCGTGGACGCGCATCGAAAGCCGCGACGACGACAAGACCTATAACCTGATGACGGCCAAAGAGATCGCCGCCTTCGCGCCGGGCTTCGACTTCCCGACCTTCTTCAAGGCGGCCAAGCTCGACAAGGCCAAGAAGATCGTCGTCGCTCAGAACACGGCCTTCCCGAAAATCGCCAAGGTCTATGCCGACACGCCGCTGGAAACGATCAAGGCGTGGCAAACCTTCAAGACGGTAAATGAGGCTGCGCCCTACCTGTCCGAGCGCTTCTCGACCCGCGCCTGGGAGTTCAATTCGCGCGACCTGTCCGGTGCCAAGGCGCAGCGCCCCCTGTGGAAGCGCGCGATTTCAGTGACCGAGGGGTCACTGGGTGAAGCGCTGGGCAAGGCCTATGTCGAACGCTACTTCCCGGCTGAGTCCAAGGCGATGATGGAAAAGCTGGTCGGCGACCTCAAGACGGCGATGGGCAAGCGTATCGACGGCCTCGACTGGATGAGCGCCGAAACCAAGGCCAAGGCCCACGAAAAGCTCGGCAAATTCGGCGTCAAAATCGGCTATCCGGACAAGTGGAAGGACTATTCCGCGCTGGAGATCAAGGCCGGCGACCTGTTCGGCAACGTGACGCGTTCGGGTGAGTTCGAATGGGCCGACAGCCTGAACAAGCTCGACAAGCCGGTCGATCCGCTGGAATGGGGCATGACGCCGCAAACGGTCAATGCCTACTATTCGTCAACCCGCAACGAGATCGTTTTCCCGGCCGCTATCCTGCAACCGCCCTTCTTCGATCCGAAGGCCGATGCGGCGGTCAATTACGGCGCCATCGGCGGCGTAATCGGTCACGAAATCACCCACGGCTTCGACGATCAGGGCCGCAAGTCGGACGGCGACGGCGTGCTGCGCGACTGGTGGACCGCCGAAGATGCCGCCAAGTTTGACGCCAAGGCCAAGGTTTTCGGCGCGCAGTACGACACCTATGAGCCCGTTCCGGGTGCCAAGGTGCAGGGCGGCCTGACCATGGGCGAAAACATCGCCGATCTGGGTGGGGTATTGATGGGTCTGACCGCCTATCGCCTGTCGCATCCGGACGGTGGTCCCGTACTCGACGGCTTTACGGGTGATCAGCGGGTCTTCTTCGGCTTTGCCGGCGTCTGGGCCTCCAAGTACCGCGAAGACGCCCTCCGTCAGCAGGTGGTGTCCGATCCGCACTCGCCGGCGGAATTCCGCGTCATCGGACCGATGCGCAATATCGACGACTGGTACAAGGCCTTTGGCGTCACCAACGGCAAGTATTACCTGAAGCCGGAAGACCGCGTCCGTATCTGGTAAGCGATCCGTTCGTCATTTACTCGGAAAGCCCTTCGGCTCACACCGGAGGACTTTTTCGTGCCCGGCGATCAGTCCTCCAGAGCGCAATCCGATAAAGTGGATACCACTTTTCGGAAAAATTGCGCGACAAAACAGAAGTTTATAGCGGGATGATGCTTCTATCTAAAATCATCCCGCTCTAGGCAAGCAAATGCCCGCAATGCGCAGCACGGCACCGACAGCCAGCAGGAAGCTACCAATCTCGGCCTGATGGGCGTAGCGGGTGAAGTGACCGGCCATGTCATCGGCGTAGGAGACGCCGTGCTGCAACTGCGCCAGCACAATGTAGATCATCACCAGCGGCGCAAAGGCCAGCGCGCCACCCAGCACCATCATTGTGCGCGAAGACGATTTAAACCGAACCATATCGAAAACCCTTTTGTAGCCAAACCGCGCCCTGAACGACCCGCATGTGGAGTTTAAAACCTGATGAGGTATGGGCGGAGCCGGGGGACACCGGCCCCGCCCTTTCCCCTCCGAACCGGACCTCCGTCCCCGGAGTATTCCGATCCGATCAGTGAACAACGCTTTCGCGTGGGGACATGATGTGCTATGAACGTCGTTCACAATTGTGTTGTCGCATGAAGTTGAACAATGTTCAAGATAAAAATGAACGTCGTTCAATTTTTTTATCATCAGGTTCCGAGTAGAATGTCCAAGGCCCCTTCCGCCACCACCCTCCGCCGCGAGGCCCAGTTCGAAGCGCTGATGCAATCCGCTGAAAAGCGCATCTGCGAAGATGGCGTAGGCGCGCTTAAGGCGCGCGATCTGGCGTCCGATATTGGTGTGGCGCTGGGGGGGCTTTATAATATCGTCGCCGATATGGACGATCTGATGCTGCGGCTGGCGCAACGCACCATGGTCAGGCTCGACGCAGCGCTGGAGGCCGGGGCGGCCTCAGCCGCGGCCGAGCGTCCCGTCGAGGTGCTGGAAGGCATCGCCCTGGCCTATTACGACTTCGCACGGCAGAATCTTCAGTTGTGGCGCGCCCTGTTTGAAATGCGGCTGAAAAATCCCGCCCTGCCCGAATGGAACATTCAGGCGCAACTGGGATTGTTTCGCCATATGAACGCGCCGATGACTGCGCTCATGCCCGCCGCGTCTGAGGCGGAACGCATACTGGTGGCGCGCACCCTGTTTTCTGCGGTGCACGGCATCGTGTTTGTCGGACTGGAGGAGCGGTTGATCGCCGTGCCGCAGGAGGCACTGGCCCAGCAGATCCGCTGGCTGGTGCGCGTCGCGTGCAAGGACCTGAAATAAGGAAAATTGACGCCACCGTCAAAACGGACAGGTATCAGCTTTGGAAACGACAAACGAAAAGAGGCCCGGCATGGGGGATAAGCAATGCCGGGCCTCTTTCCTTGTTAAGCAGGCGTTTCCTCCCCGAAACGCCGGGAACTGACTTCATCTCTCTGGCGAAGTTCCGTTCTCTTGAGACGGAGAAAACAGTTTTTTGAGGGCCGTGTCAACGCTTTTATTACGTGGTGTCAAAAATAATTTTAACTAACGCAGTTGTGTCAAAAAGCCTAAGAAGGGTTAACACTTTTTGACAGCGCTGACACAGATTGCCGTTGCGTAAATTTATTTACGCATTCACTATGGATTTCATATGCTTAATGGCTTCTGTGCGGGGCAATGTTACCTGACCCGGACGCGCCTCACGCCATTCCTTGTTATCCGTGATTTGCGTGGCCAGAAGGCGTCCCTGATCCAGATCCTTGATCGTAACGGTATTATTTGCCAGCTCGTCGCCACCCAGCATGACAACAGCCGGGGATAAACGGCGATCCGCGTACTTCATTTGCGCCTTCATCCCCGACCGACCGAGATAAACCTCGACCGCCAGACCCGCCGCGCGGATGTCCGCCGCCAGTCGGAAATATTCGCCCATGTCCGATTCGGAGAAGGCGATGATGACGATGGGCCCGCGCACGGGCTGAATCGCGCCCTCTTCGGCCAGAGCCAGCGCCGACGCCAGACGCGACACGCCGAACGAGAAGCCGGTCGCCGGAACGCGCTCACCCGTAAAGCGCGCCACAAGGTCGTCATAGCGCCCACCGCCACCGACCGAGCCGAAGCGCACGAGGTTACCCTTCTCGTCGCGCGTTTCCATCAGCAGTTCGGCCTCGAACACCGGGCCGGTATAGTATTCCAGCCCGCGCACGATGGACGGGTCGAAAATGGCCTCAGCCTCTGACACACCCAGCCCAGCCAGCGCCGTCGAAATGCGCGACAGGTCCTCAAGACCGGCCTGCCCTTCCGGGGACTCACTTAACACCGCCGCAAGCTTTTCCAGCACCGCCCCGCGCTCGGCCTGACCGCCCGCGCTGTCGCGGCCTGCGGCCACAAAGCCCAGCACCGCCGCGATGGCCTTGTCGTTCAGCCCTGCGCCCTTGGTGAAGTCGCCCGACTCGTCCTTGCGCCCGCCGCCCAGCAGCAGTTCGACGCCTTCGAGGCCCAGACGGTCCAGCTTGTCAATGGCGCGCAGCACGCCCATCTGCTGCGCCGGAGAATCGGCACCGAGCGCGCTCAGCAGGCCATTGAGCAGCTTGCGGTTATTGATCTTAAGCACGGTCGGCAGGTTATTGGCGCGGAACCCGGCCACGGCCAGGGCGATGATTTCCGCATCGGCTTCCGGACGGTCGGTGCCCACCGTATCGGCATCGCACTGCATGAATTCGCGCAGACGGCCCGGCCCCGGCTTTTCATTGCGCCACACCGGCCCGAAGGCGTAGCGGCGGAAGGGCTTGGGCAGGGCGTCCCAGTTCTGGGCCGCAAAACGGGCCAACGGGGCGGTGTGGTCGTAGCGCAGCGCCATCCACTGATCATCGTCGTCCTGCAACGAGAAGACGCCGACATTGGGACGGTCGGCGTCGGGCAGGAACTTGCCCAGCGCATCGGCAAATTCAAAGGCCGAGGTTTGCAACGCTTCGAAGCCAAACAACTCATAGACTTCCGAGACCTTGGCGATCAGGCGGCGCTCCACCGCAATCTGTGAGGCGCGCTTGTCAGCAAAGCCGCGCGGCGCGCGCGCTTCTGGACGAAATTCGGTAAATTCAGCGGGATTGGGGGCGTTTTCGGTCATGCTGCGCGATTAAAGCAAACAGACGGCAGAGACAAGGGCGGTGTGCGTCATGAAAAAGCGCCCCGGAAGGTCCGGAGCGCTTTTTATCTTGAGGTTGGCGGGGTGTTTAAGCCTCGGCCTCTTCCGACTTCTTGCGACGGGTGCGGCGCTTGGGCGCTTCGCCCTCTTCCGCTACCGCTTCCGATGTCTCGGCGGCTGCCACCGGCACCGGGGCGCGCAGGAAAGCCGGCAGGTGGCTGGTGTCAACAGCGGCTTCGCTTTCGACCGTACGACGACGGCCACGACCACGGGCTTCCGGCTGAGGCTCAGCCACAGGCGCTTCGGGCGCGGGGGTGATCGGCGCGGCTTGCGGGGTGACCACTTCAAAGCCCGCCACTTCGGCCGGCGCAGACCCGCCGTTGAGCGGCTCGGTCGAAGCAATCGGGCCGGAGGTCACGGAAACCTCCTGCTCGCTCAGACGCTGCTGACGGCGGCGCTCATAGCGTTCACGGCGGCTTTCACGGCGCGGGCGGTCGTCGCCATTGTCGCTGCGCTCGGCGTAAGCCCGGTCCCGGTCGCCGCCATTGCGGTCACGATCACCGCGGTCATTGCGCTCACCCCGATCTCTATCACGGTCACGATCTCTGTCACGATCCCGGTCGCGATAGCGGTCACGGTCTCTGTCGCGATCACGTCGATTGTCGTAGCGCGGCTGATCGCCTTCGCCACCTTCGGACTCAGCGGTTTCGCCCTCCGTTTCGGTCGTCTCGATTTCGGTATCGAGATCCTCATCGAAGTCGAAGCCCGTCGAGAACGGATCGCGTTGCAGGAATTCCGAAACCGGACGCTGCGGCTGCATCTGACGGATCAGGCGGAAATAGTGCTCAGCGTGCTGAAGGTAGTTTTCGGCCAGCACGCGGTCGCCCGACGAATTGGCGTCGCGGGCCAGTTGCTGATACTTTTCGTAGATGGTCTGCGCGTTGCCGCGCACCTTCGCCCCATCCGGCCCGTTCGACTCGTAGGCGCGATTGGGGTTGTTCTGATTACCAGAGGGCTTGCGATTACGGCTGCGTTGCCGTTTCATACCCCGAAAATCTTTCATGCGATGTAACCGTTTAGGGCAAGGCCCCGCTTGCATTGGGCGCGGGGCGAATCTGTTTATGTGCCGCAGGCCCTGTTTGCCATATGCCGCAGGGCCTTAGATGAAGTGCCGGGTTTGCGTGTTGGTGTGTGCCGTTTTCAGGGGTTCACGCTGTGGCCTGCACCGGGCTTTGCCCCCCTACGCAGGCGCTCAGGTTTCCGCCTATGGGCACAGCGTTTTCGACTGTGCATGATCTCGGAAGCGGCAAAAGCCGTCCGGTAATCCGTCCACAATGGCAGGAGACATTCCAGTGTTAGCGCCAAAACCGCCCGTTTCCAAGAGAAATTTTCAGAAACAGACGGTTTTCAACGGTCTGTCTATTGCAGGGAGAGCTTTTGGCCGATCACGATACGCGGCAGGTCAGACAGGTCTTTAAAGGTCACCACGTTGAAAAAGCCCGCTTTTTTCATCAGGTCTTCGACGGCGGCCGACTGATCATAGCCGATTTCCATCCACGCCGTGCCGCCGGCCTTGAGGATACGGAAGGCTTCCGGGATCATCTCGATATAGGCATCAAGGCCCGATTCGCCGCCATCCAGCGCCAGATGCGGGTCGTGGTCGCGCACTTCCGGATCGAGCGTCGGGATCACCTCGCTGCGGATATAGGGCGGATTGGAGGCGACGAAATCGAAGCTGGCATCGGCCAGCCCCGCTCCCCACGAGGTGCGCAGGAAGGCCGCGCGCCCGTCGAGGCCGAGATTGGCGGCATTGTCGCGCGCCACGGCCAAAGCCTCTTCGGAAACATCGGTGCCGAGGCCTTTGGCCGCCGGACGCTCGGACAGGACCGACAGGAGGATGGCCCCCGACCCGACACCGAGGTCAGCCAGCGTAAAAGCCTGCCCCTCCTCGGTCGTCTTGAGGATCATATCGACGATGCACTCGGTCTCCGGACGCGGCACCAGCACGGCGGGCGTCAGGTCGAGCAGCAGCTTCCAGAAGCCCTTGCGCCCCAGAATACGCGCCACCGGAACGCGCTTTTCACGGCGAGTCAGATAGTCGTCGAGCGTCGCCTTCTGCTCCGCCGTCAGCAGCTTGTACGGATCGGTCAGGATGTCGGTGCGCGTATAGCCGGTGGCGGCCTCCAGCAGCAGCCGAGCGTCGATAGCCGGGGAGTCGATATGGGCGGCCTTAAGCCGGGTCTGAGCGCCCTTCCAGGCGGAAACAAGGGTCAGGTCAGTGTCGGTCATCTGTTTATTCCCCCTCTCCCCGTATACAGGGGAGAGGGCCGGGGTGAGGGGAAGGGGCGGCGTGCGGAACTACAGCAAGTCCCGCCGGGCGACGATCATATAGTTGACGGCTGTATCGTTTGAAAGGGCCCAGGTCGCCGTGAAGGGATTATAGCTCACCCCCACCGCCGGGTCTGGCGTCAGGCCGGTCCCCTCAAGAAAGCCTTCGATCTCTTCCGGCTTGAGGAACTTGTTCCAGTCGTGCGTGCCCTTCGGCACCCATTGCAACACGTATTCCGCCGCCACAATGCCCAGCGCGTGCGCCTTCAGCGTGCGGTTCAGCGTGGCGATGAACAACAGCCCGCCCGGCTTGACCAGCGATGCGCAGGTTTTTAGAAAGCTTTCCGGGTCGTTGACGTGCTCGATGACCTCCATGGTCAGCACCACGTCAAAACCGGGCTCTTTGGACGCCACCACCTGCTCGACCGTCTGGGCCAGATAGCGGATATCGAGCCCGACCTCAGCCGCGTGGGCCTTCGCCGTGCCGATATTCTTTTCCGAGGCATCGATGCCGGTGACGTCGAAACCCATGCGCTTCATCGGCTCGGACAATAGACCACCGCCACAGCCGATGTCGATGAGCCGCAGGTCGCCAAAAGGCGCCACCGCGCGCGGATCGCGCAGGAAGTGATCGACGCAGGTGTCTCGGATAAAGCGCACGCGGTTGGGGTTAAACTTGTGGAGCGGTGCGAACTCACCCTTGGGGTCCCACCATTTGGCCGCCAGAGCCGAAAAGCGCGCCACATCTTCGGCGTCAATGCTCGGCCCGGCGGGAGCCGCGGCGGTCAATTTCGTCTCATTTGCAACTGATTTTGCTTGATTTTTTGCCGCTCTGGCCATGTCACGCTCCGAAAACAGCCACTCTTGGCAGGGGAATAACGCAAAAAGCTGCGCCCGTATGCGCTTTTTTCGCAAAAAAGCTTCACAGGGGCGCACACGGGCAGTAAAGCGGGCGCGCATTTTTGTGTACATCCTTGTACTGCTTGAAGAGAAAGACGGATTAATGACTCGTCTCGTGATGAAGTTCGGCGGCACGTCGATGGCCGACCTCGAACGCATCCGCAGGGCGGCCCGGCTCGTGGCCGCTGAATACGATGCCGGTCACCGCGTCGCGGTCGTTGTGTCGGCCATGTCGGGCAAGACCAATGAGCTGGTCGCCTGGACCGACGGTGCGGGTAAGGCGACGGGGCGCGCCATCGAAGGCGATGACGAATATGATGTGGTCGTGGCCTCCGGTGAACAGGTGACCGCCGGTCTTCTGGCCATGACGCTGCGCAATATGGGCTATGATGCCATTTCGATGATGGGCTGGCAGGTGCCGATCCTCACCTCGGACGTGCATGGCAAGGCGCGGATCCTCGACATCCCGCCGGCTAAGCTGGAAACCGCGCTCGATGCCGGGCAGATCGTCGTCGTGCCGGGTTTTCAGGGCGTCACCGAGTCGGGCCGCATCACCACGCTGGGCCGTGGCGGTTCGGATACCTCAGCGGTCGCCGTGGCGGCGGCCGTCAAGGCCATCCGCTGCGACATCTATACGGACGTCGATGGCGTTTATACCACCGACCCGCGCGTCGAATCCAAGGCCCGTCGCCTGAAAAAGATTTCCTTTGAAGAAATGCTGGAAATGGCGTCGCTGGGGGCCAAGGTGCTGCAAACCCGCTCGGTCGAACTGGCCATGGGGCAGCGCGTGCCGGTGCGCGTCCTGTCTTCCTTCGTGGAGCCGGGCGAAAACATTGATCAGGGCACCATCGTGTGCGACGAGGACGAAATCGTGGAAAAGCATATTGTTTCCGGCGTGGCCTTCAGCCGTGATGAAGCCAAGATCACCCTGCTGGGCCTGCCGAACAAGGTCGGCGTTTCGGCGGCGGTGTTCTCGAAACTGGCCGCGGCCAATATCAATGTCGATATGATCGTGCAGTCGGAAAAGCGCTCGGGCGAATATGCCAACCAGCTGTTCACCGTCGGCCGCCGCGACGCTCAGGCCGCCGCCGAAATCATGGAAGCCGCCAAGGCCGAAATCGGCTTTGACGCCATCAAGGTCGATGAAAACGTCGCCAAGGTGTCGATCGTCGGCGTCGGGATGCGCTCGCACACGGGTGTCGCCGAAACCATGTTCCGCGCCTTGTCGGAAAAAGGCATCAATATTCAGGTCATCTCGACCTCGGAAATCAAGATCTCGGTCCTGATCGACGAAGCCTATACCGAACTGGCCGTGCGCGCCCTTCATGCGGCCTACGATCTGGACAAGATCGGACAGTAAGCGCTGTTCATATAGGGTAAAAGGCCGTGTGCTTTGAGTGGGCGGCCTTTTTCTTTGTGCTCTATGGGTTTGTGCCGATTTGTTTCGGCGATGTGACCGCATAAAGTCTTCGTGACTTGTCTCAGAGGACAAGCCTCTGTAGACAGCCGCGAAAACGTTTCCCATTATGGAGAAAACGGCAAACGGTTGTATGGGGAGCCGAAGGTTGAGTCCAAGTCTGGTTCAGGGTGCACGCGGTCAGCGCGGTCTGCTGCGGCAGATTCGCGAAGTCATGGCCGATGGCTCTTCGGCTCAGGCGCGTCTCGACCGCGTGGTGGAAATCATCGCCCGGTCGATGATCGCCGAAGTCTGCTCCATCTATCTGCGCCGAACCTCCGAAGAACTGGAACTGTTCGCCACCGAAGGCCTCAACCGCGAAGCCGTGCACAATACGCGGCTGCGCCTCAGCGAAGGTCTGGTCGGTGAGGTCGCCCGGTCGGGGCAACCGCTAAACCTCAACGACGCGCCGTCGCACCCCAGCTTCGCCTACCGCCCGGAAACGGGCGAAGACCCCTATAATTCGTTCCTGGGCGTGCCGCTGCTGCGTGGCGGACGTACCATCGGCGTGCTGGTCGTGCAGAACATGGCCATGCGGACCTATGGCGAGGATGAGGTCGAGGACCTTCAGATTATCGCCATGGTGCTGGCCGAAATGGTGGCCGGCGACCTGGTCAGCGACGATGAGCTGAAAGACATCGAAATCGCGCCGCAGCGGCCGGAGCGCCTGAAAGGGTCGAGCTTCGCTGACGGTATCGCCATCGGCACGGTAATCCTTCACGAGGTACCGGTGACGCCCGATCACCTGCTGTCGGACGACGCCATCGCCGAAGAGGCGCGGCTTCTGACCGCCATCGGTGATCTGCGCGACCAGATTGATCAGATGTTCGAAGGTCAGCACGGTCTGGCCGGCCCGACCTTTGATGTGCTCGAAACCTATCGTATGTTTGCCCACGACCGAGGCTGGACTCGCAACTTGGTCGAGGCGGTGCGCTCCGGCCTGACCGCCGAGGCAGCGGTGGAGCGTGTGCGCAACGAACAGCGCGCCAAGCTCAACAATGCCCGCGACGCCTATATGCGTGAGCGTCTGCACGACCTCGAAGACCTTGGCAACCGGCTGCTGCGCGTGCTGGCGGGCCGTAACACCGTCGCCCGCGAAATCCCCGACAATGCCATTCTGGTGGCGCGCGATCTGGGGCCGGCGGACCTGCTGGAATACGACCGCAAGAAGCTGAAAGGCATTTTGCTCGAAGAAGGCTCAGCGGCCAACCACGCCGCCATCGTCGCCCGCGCCCTGCAAATCCCCTGCGTCGGGCGGCTGGAGCGTCTGCGTGACAAGGTCAATCAGGGCGATCAGGTGGTCGTCGATGGCGAAACCGGCGAAGCCTATCTGCGCCCGCGCCCCGATATTCTGGGGGCCGCCGTGGCCCGCATGGATATGCGGGCCGCCCGCCGGGCAGAGTTTGAAAAGCTGAAAGACGTCGATGCGGTGACGCGCGACGGCCACCGCGTGGCGCTGCTGATGAATGCCGGTCTGGAGTTCGATCTCGAAATCATGCACGAGACGGGCGCCGAAGGCATCGGCCTGTTCCGCACCGAGTTTCAGTTCATGGTCTCCGAAGACCTGCCGCGCCTGAAGCGTCAGACCGAGCTTTATGAGCGCGTGATGGACGCGGCGGGCGACAAGCCGGTCATCTTCCGCACACTCGACCTCGGCGGTGACAAGATCTTGCCCTACATGGAGACCGAGCGCGAGGAAAACCCGGCGCTGGGCTGGCGCGCCATCCGCATGGGCTTGGACCGCCCGGCTCTGCTGCGCATGCAGGTGCGCGCGCTGCTCACCGCCGCAAAGGGGCGTGAGCTGCGTATCATGTTCCCTATGGTGGCCTCGGTCGATGAGTTCCGTCAGGCGCGCGAACTGGTCGATATCGAATGTCAGTGGGCCCGCCGGCGCGGTCGTCCGCTGCCGCAAGTGCTGCGCGTCGGCGTGATGATCGAATGTCCGTCGCTGTTGTTCCACCTCGACGCCCTGCTGCCGATGGTCGATTTCGCCAGCGTCGGCACCAATGACCTGACGCAATACCTGTTTGCTGCCGACCGCACCAATCCGCGCATGTCGGACCGCTACGACGTGCTGTCGCCCCCTATGCTACGCGCCCTTTCGACCATCCAGAAGGCGGCCGAGGATTCGGGTACGCCGGTTTCCGTCTGCGGCGAGATCGCGGGCAAGCCGCTGGAGGCCTTTGTGCTGATCGCGCTGGGCTTCAACCGCCTGTCCATGCCGCCCGCCGGCATCGGTCAGGTCAAACGCATGATCCTGTCGCTCGACCGCGAACAGGCCTCAAAGGCCATCCGCAAGCTGATGGGCTCCTCCTACGGTTCGCTGCGTTCCGAAGTGCTGGCCCTGGCGCGCAAGCTGAACGTGAATCTGTAATTTCACCTCCGCATAAGCGCCGAAAAGGGATGAGATTTTCAAACAGGAAGTCATTTTCGGTCGTATAAAGGCGTGCTTCAACTGTTCGGGTGGCCGCGTGTTTCGATTTCTTGCCTTCGTTTTCGCCTTTATCGCGCTGGGCTCCGCCGTTAAGGCCGCACCGGTCAAGACAGCGCACCTGACCACCGAACTGATCGCCGAAACGACAGTCACCCCCGGCGGGCAGGCGTGGCTGGCCATCCAGCATACGCCGCTCAAAGGCTGGCACACCTATTGGCAAAATCCGGGCGATACTGGTCTGGCACCCAAAGTCACATGGACGCTGCCCACCGGCGTCACGGTGTCTGAACTGGTCTTCCCGACCCCCGAAGTGCAGCCGTATATGGGGCTGACCAATTTCGGCTACAGCGGCGAGACGGCACTCCTGGCCAAGCTCACCAATGGTTCGGTGCTGAAGGATGGCGTGCTGCCGATCCGCGCACAGGTCGATTTTCTGGTCTGCGAAAAGGTCTGCGTACCGGAGACGGTCAATCTGACGCTCGACCTCAAGGTAACGCCGAAGCCTGAACCGCTCAGCGATTTCAGCGCCGCCCGCGCCGCCCTGCCGCAAAAAATGCAGGCACAGGCGACCTATGCGGTGTCCGGCGATACCCTGACGCTCGGCCTGCTCTCACCGGGCACCGCTGGGGCGGCCAACGACTTTGCCCGCCCCGGCGGCGCCTATCTGTTTCCGCTGAGCCGCGGCGTGATCGACCCGTCGGCCAGACAGGCCATTGAACTGGGGCCGCAGGGCTTCACGGTTTCCCTGAAAACCAAGGCCACGCCCGAAGCGCAGTTTGAAGCGGTGATCCGCTTCGCATCGGGCCGGTCCTATCAAATCAGCGCTACAGAAGGCACACCGCCTCCCGCCGCCAGAGGCCTTGGTGCACCGCCGCAGGCCCGCCCGGCGATCAACCTAATGGGAGTTGTCACCGCGATGAGTCTGGCCTTTGTTGGTGGGCTGATCCTCAACCTGATGCCGTGTGTCTTCCCGGTGTTGTCGATGAAGCTGCTGGCCTTGGCCAGAGCCGGGCACGAAGGTGCCGCCGGTCGTCGCGAGTCGCTGTTCTACGGCGTCGGCGTTCTGCTCACGTTTGCGGCCTTGGGCGGGCTACTGAGTTGGCTCGGTTCGGCGCTGGGCTGGGGCTTTCAGTTGCAATCACCCTGGGTGACGGCAGGTCTGTCTCTGCTGTTGCTTGCCGTGGCGCTGAACATGTCAGGCCTGTTTGAGGTCGGCTCTGGCCTGCAATCACTGGCCGGAGGGCGTTTGTCTGTTGCCAATCCCGATGTGACGGCGCTGCTGACCGGCGTTCTGGCCGTTGTGGTCGCCGCCCCCTGCACGGCTCCGTTTATGGCCACCGCCATCGGTGTGGCTCTCGCGCAGGGGGGCGTGGTCAGCTTTGCCATCTTCCTCGCGCTTGGTCTGGGCTTTGCCCTGCCGGTCGTCGCCCTCACCTTCCTGATCACCTATGTCCCGGCGGTCGCCGCCCGCATGCCCCGCCCCGGCCCGTGGATGGACCGGCTTAGGCAGATTCTCGCCGTTCCCATGTACGCCGCTGCCCTGTGGATGGGCTGGGTCTTTGCGCAGCAGGTCTCTGGCCTTGGCCTGTTCGCGCTGGGACTGGCCTGCGCACTCCTGACGGTCGGCCTGTGGTGGCCTAAGGGCCCGCGTGTTTTACGGCCTGTGTTCATCGTGATGGCGCTGGCCGTCACGGCCACCGCCGCCGTGCAGAAACCCGACACCCCGGTACGCGTAGCCGTCGATCACGAAGCCTTCTCTACGGCCCGTATCGCCGAACTGCGCGCGCAGAACACGCCGGTTCTGGTCAATCTGACCGCCGCCTGGTGCGTCACGTGCAAGGTGAATGAACGGCTGGTGTTCGAGACGCAGGCCTTCCGCGATGCCGTCAAAGCCAGCGGAACGGTCTATATGGTCGGCGACTGGACCAATCAGGACGCAGCCATTTCGCAGTACCTCAGCCAGAATGGGCGTTCCGGTGTGCCACTTTACGTCTATTACGGCCGTAACAATGCCGATCCGCTGGTGCTGGGGCAACTCCTGAGCACCAGGGATGTGGTTACGGTGTTGAAGAAATAACTGGCCACCAAAAACACGAAAAGTAGGAAAAAATTACAGACTGAGCTTACGGCGCGAGGCGCCAAAAGTCGGAGCGTGCTTAAGATAAACAACCGACCTGCTGGCACTGTGGAGAGCGCAGCCTTTTCCAGCTTTTCGTGTTTTTCGTGGCAAAAATCCTACGAATTGCCGAACTCAATCACGCAATCGAGCCCGGAATCGGCCGTCGCCGGGGTGACGATCACGTCGATATTGTCTTCCAGCAGATTGGCCATGTCGTTCAGTGCGCCTTGGAGCGCGTCAGGAGTCTTGGCTGCCTCGATGGCCGCGAGTTTACGCGGCAGATCGAGCGACACCCCTTTCAGCACGCATTTCAGGTCGTTATCCGTGCCGCGCGCCTTGAGGTCGAGATGACCTTTCAGATTGCGCTCGGACAGGGTGCTGATCTCCCGCGCATAGGATTTGAAACCCGCTGAGGTCAGAATCGTCAGGGAGGGGCTTTGGGCCATGCGCACGGTACGCGCCTTCAGCGTGCCGGCGTCCCGGACGATGGCGGCATAGAAGGGCTCTTTCGACAGCGGATTAACCGTCGGTGTCGCCGCCATAACGGGCGTCGTCAGCAGAATGGCGATCAGCGCAAGGTGTTTCATGACGGCTCCTTCGCCTCCCCTTATGCAAGAGCCCGGCCAAAAATGCGTTAATACCCCTCCGTCATTTCTCTACGCTCCATCACACCTCCCCACGCGTGGGGAGGAGATTGTCCATCAGTTCAACGTCTTGGGCTTGGGCGATTCACTCGCCGGGATCGGCAGCGGCGCGACGGGTATGCCGTCGTCGATTAGTTCACGTACCTCGTCGCGGCTGGCCTCGCCATAGATGGGACGTTCTGGCGACAGGCCTTCGTGCATGTCACGGGCTTCGCGGGCAAAGCTGTCGCCCACATAGTCGAAATTCTGCTCCACATGGGTGCGCACACGGTGCATGGCCTCGGCCAGGGCCTTGCGCATATCCGACTGACGGCTTTCGACGGCCTCTGAGGTGCGCACCATTGGGGCCATGATCGCCTTTTCGACCTGCGCAATGCCGCAGTGCGGACACTCGATCAGCGCCCGCGCCTTCTGCTCGTCAAAGGCGGCTGAATTGGAAAACCACGCCTCGAACTCATGATCGTGTTCGCATTTCAGGGCATAGCGGATCATACGCGTACAAAGGTCCTGTCGTGTTGCAATTGAGGGATGGCCGTACGCGCGCGCGCGACCTCCGACAGGTCTATCTCGGCCATCAGCACCGCCGGATGGTCGTGGTCGAGCCGGGACATGACCTCGCCCCACGGATTGATGATCATCGAATGGCCCCACGTTTTACGGCCATCTTTGTGTTGACCGCCCTGCGCCGGGGCAAAAACGAAACAGCCGGTTTCAATAGCACGGGCGCGCAGCAGCACCTCCCAGTGCGCCTGACCGGTCGGCACCGTAAAGGCGGCCGGCACCGCGATCATCGACGCCCCGCCTTGCGCCAGCGCGCGGTGCAGATAGCCGAACCGCACATCGTAGCAGATAGTCAGGCCCAGTCCGCCCCACGGCGTCGGCGCAATCACCGCACGTTCGCCACCGCAGACACCCGCCGATTCGCGATAGACCTCGCCATTGGGCGTGGTGGCGTCAAACAGGTGGATCTTGTCATAGAAGGCGACCTCTTCGCCCATCTCATCGAAGAATAAGGTCCGGTTGACCGCCCGTTCTTCGCCCGCGACCGGCGAACGGACAATGGCCGAGCCCAGCAGGGTCGGGACGCGGTAGCGCGCCACTAGCGCCTTGACGCCCGCCACACAGGCGTCGGCGTCGAGCGTGGTGACGACCTGCGCCTTCTTCTCCTTGCGCTGCTCCATCAGGTTGGAACATTCGGGCGTCAGGATAAGCTGCGCCCCTGAAGCTACCGCCGTTTCATACAGCGGTTTCAGGTGTTCATACGCGCGCACCGGGTCGGCGGGCGTGTTCAGTTGCAGCAGGGCGACTTTGAGCGGAGCGACCTTTACCATTTACGACGCCAGCAAGGGGTCCAGACCGCCGCGCGAATCGAGCGACACCAGATCATCGCAGCCGCCGACGTGCAGGCCATCAATGAAGATTTGCGGATAGGTGGCGCGGCCCGACCGCTCATTCATCTCCTTGCGTAGTTCCGGATCGTTGGAGGCAACGATTTCCTGGTACGGAGCGCCCTTGGAGTCCAGCAGCGCCTTGGCGCGTTCGCAATAGGGGCAGTAGGGCTTGGTATAGATTTCAATATTCGGCATGGGGGTCCACAGTCAAAACGCAACCTTGTCACAGACCATTATATAGGCAAGGGTTTGCAAGTTTTAAAGACGGACCTGTGGCCGACGCGCGACAGAAAGAACGCGCACTTTCAGACTTCCATAGCCGGCACCGCGCGGGCCAGCACCAGCACATCGACTTCGCGCGGCCCCGCTTCCCGCAGGGCTTTGGCGCAGGCCGACAGCGTCGCGCCGGAGGTGAACACGTCATCGACCAGCAGCACCCGCCGCCCGCGCAAACGCCGTGCGCCGGAGGCCTTTACCGCAAAAGCCCCCTTCACATTCTCAAAACAATCTTCGCGGCGGCCTTTGGCCGTGCGGGCGCGGCTGAACTGCACCGTCGTGGCGCGTTGACGGATCAGCGCGTCGGGCACGAAGTCCTTCTAATACTGTCGCGCCAGAGGCCGGGCCAGCTCCGCTGCCTGATTGTAGCAGCGCTGAAACAGTCTGCGCCAGTGCAAGGGCATGGGCACGATCACATCAACCTCCTCCATCAGCTCAGCCCCGGCCCGCGACACAGCCCGACAGGATGGGCCGCAGATCAAGCCGGTCAGCGTGTTTGCAGGCCAGAATCAAAACCTTAGAGGCATCGGTATAAAGACAGGCGGCACGGCCACGACGAAAGGGAAACGGCTTTTGCGTGCAGCCGTCGCAAAGGGCCCCGGCCCCGAGAAACAGCCCGCCTTCAAACGGTCGGGCACACATGTCAAAGCCCTGCCCGGTCAGAAACCGAATGGCGCTCCAGTCATCCGCCATCAGACCGCCGGCCTGCACCGCGTCTTTCACCCCGGCGGAGCCGCGCAGGTCCGGGTCGTGATTGAGCGCCTGACGCGGATAAAGGGCGTCGAGCAGCCGCGTCCCGCCTTCGCGCAGACGCGGGACGAGCGCCTGTTCTGTCACCCACGCTTTCAGACCGCCTATGGACAGCCGCATACTTCCCCCCTATCTGCGAAGCATGACAACACCGCGCCTCTTCGATCGTCAACTCTTGCGTCACCGCCTCGACCGCACGTCGGGCGATTTTGTCACAGCCAACTTCCTCAAACGCCGCAGCGCCGAGGACATGATCGACACGCTTGCGGCCATCAACCGCCGCTTTGACGTGACGCTGGAGATCGGCCGACGCGATGGCACTTTCTCCGAGCTATTGGCCGAGACGCCGGAGGTGGCAGCGAAGATCGGCTATCTGATCGAAAGTGACCTGTCGGCCCGCCACTGCCCCGCCGTAGTGCTGGACGAAGAGGCCCTGCCCTTTGGCGATGATACGCTTGATCTGGTGGTGTCGACTCTGGCCTTTCACACCACCAACGACCTGCCCGGCGTACTGGTGCAGTTGCGCCGTGCCCTGCGGCCCGATGGCCTGCTGATTGCCTCGCAATTCGGCGGCGAGACCCTTCATGAGCTGCGTCGCGTGCTGATGGAGGCCGAACTGGAAATCCGCGGCGGGACGGGTGCGCGCGTCGCCCCCTTTGCCGAAGGGCCGGACTGCGTGGACCTTTTGCGCCGCGCCGGGTTCAACATGCCAGTCGTCGATACGGACAAGGTGGTGGTCAGCTATGCCCATCCGCTCAGCCTGCTGCGTGATCTGCGGGCGATGGGAGAAACCAACATCCTGTTCGACCGCCCGCGCAAGGGGTTGAACCGGGCCATCCTCAGCCGGGCGTTTGAACTTTATGCCGAACGCTACCCGCATCCGGAAGGCGGCGTGCGCGCCACGTTTGAGGTCATCACCCTGTCCGGCTGGACCCCGCACGAAAGCCAGCAAAAGCCGCTCCGTCCGGGTTCCGCCACGGTGCGTCTGGCCGACGCGCTGGGGGTGAAGGAAGGGAAGCTGTAGTCTCTGCCCTATGCCAAGGGCATGGGGAAGTGTCAGTCAGCGGAGCGAACTGACGGAGGGGGATAGCGCATCGACGTCAAAGGCCTTCGCCTCTGATTTCTTTCGAGGCGTCCCCCTCCGTCAGCTTCGCTGACACCTCCCCATTGCTACGCAACAGGGAGGAGGGATTAAATCAAATCATTGAGATACGCCACCAACGGCAGGTCTGCCGGGGGCATGGGATAGTCGCGCATGTCTTTGGGCCGTACCCATTTCAGCGCTGTGTGTTCCTTCGGTTGCGGCGTGCCCTCCCAGCGGCGGATCAGGTAGAGTGGCATTAGCAGGTGAAACATCTCATAGGTGTGCGAAGCAAAGACGAAGGGAGCCAGACAGGCGGCCCTGGTCGTAATACCCAGTTCTTCCTCAAGCTCACGGATCAGCGCCGCTTCGGGGGTTTCGCCGGCTTCGACCTTGCCGCCGGGAAACTCCCACTGCCCAGCCAGAGACTTGCCTTCCGGGCGCTGAGCGATCAGCACACGGCCGTCACTGTCGATCAGGGCCGCCGCAACGACAAGTACGGTTTTCATAGACGTGCCCCTCCGCCTCGACAGGCTCGGCACCTCCCCCGCTACGCAGGGGAGGCGGTTAGCTGCGATAGTCACCATTAATGCTGATATACCCATGCGTCAGGTCGCAGGTATAAACATGCGCCGAACCTCGGCCAACGCCGACATCGACGCTGATTTCCAGCTCCTGTTTCTTCATATAGGCGCTCATCGCCGCCTCATCATAGGTCAGCGATACCGCGCCGTGTTCGGCAGCCACCAGCTCACCGAAGCGGATGGCGAGGTGGTCGCGGTCCACCTCTTCCTCGGTCTTACCCACGGCCATGACGATGCGGCCCCAGTTGGCGTCTTCGCCGGCCCAGGCGGTCTTGCACAGCGGGCTTTCGGCGATCGACTTGGCGATCTTGCGCGCCGACGCCGGTGAGGACGCGCCCGTCACCGTAACCTTGACGAACTTGGTGGCCCCTTCGCCGTCGCGGATGAGCTGGGTGGCGAGGCTGTGCATGACCTTTTCCAGCTTGTCGCGGAAATCGGCCAGACGCTTGTCGCCCGCACGGCTGATCTTCGGGGCACCCGCCGCGCCCGTGGCAAACAGCAGCGCCGTGTCATTGGTCGAGGTGTCGCCATCGACCGTCACGCTGTTGAAGGTGGTGCGCGTGTACAGCCCCAGCAGCGATTGCAGCACGCCCGCCGAGAGGGTCGCGTCCGTGACGATAAAGGCCAGCATGGTCGCCATGTCCGGCGCGATCATGCCCGACCCTTTGGCGATACCGGCGATCTTCACCTCTACGTCGTCGATCAGCGCGGTTTCGTAAGCGCCCTTAGGGAAGGTGTCGGTGGTCATGATGGCCTGAGCCGCCGCGTGCCAAGCATCGGCCTTGAACGACTCTTCGATCAACGGCAATTGCGCGGCGATCTTGGCATCGTCCAGCACCACGCCGATCACGCCGGTCGAAGCCAGCATGATGTCGCGCTGACGGCAATCGAGCCGGCGGGCCACCGCTGCGGCCGTGCGCCGCGCCGCATCGGCCCCCAGCTTGCCCGTAAAGGCGTTGGCACAGCCGGCATTGCAGACCAGCGCGCGGATTTCATTGCCTTCATTGGCCGCCAGTTGCTTCTTGCACCAATCGACCGGGGCCGAACCGATACTGTGGCGCGTGAAGACGCCTGCCGCCGTGGTGCCTTCAGCGAACTTCATCACCAGCAGATCAGGACGGACGTGCTTGTAATAGCCCGCGCGGGCAATAGCGATATCAACCCCACCCACCGGCGGCATGGGCGGCAGATCAACGGCCAGCGGCGACACGGCCAGACCGGGCTTACCCGTCGCGGGTTTGGCGGGCTCAGCGGTTGCGGCCGTATGCACACCCACCAGCTCAGCCCCTGTTTGCACGGCTTTTTTCAGCACATTGGCCAGTGGATCGAGCGCGGCCCCCAGCGGATTCACCTGACCGCGTTCCTGACCGGAAGCCGCGGCGGAGGTATCGGACGTTTTGCCGGTCGGCGACGGCGGCTTGGTCATGGCGCGCAGCTCCAGTGAGTAGGACATGAAAAAGCGCGGCTTAGCCCCAAATCATGACGCTGTGAAGGCTTTTGTGCAGGGCGGTGCGGATTGCCTACTTCTTCGGTGCCGTGCGCGAAGACGAAACCGAGGCGGCGGCCTTTTCAGGGCTTTCGCCGACATCGTCAGCGGCCTCGCTGCCGCTGGCGCTGGAGGCCGCTGCCCCCGCCGGGGCCGAGGCTGGTTCGCGGTCTTCGCTGCTGCTCAGACCCTTGACCAGAAATTCGACGCGCGCCCCGTCGCGTAAGCCGCCCAGCAGGCCACGCACCTGCTCCAGCTTGAGCGCCGAGACAATGCCCGGACGCGCTTCTTCAATCGTCATTGGCTGTTCCGGACGGCGCTCCTCGACCTTGAACACGGCCCAGCCGCCGTCGATCTGCACCGGGCCGGCGATCTGACCCGGCTTGGCGGTCATCAGTGCGGCGCGATAGCTTTCCGGGATAACGTCGGTGGTGAAATAGCCCATGTCACCGCCATTAAAGCGCGTCGCCTGATCAATAGAGCGCTCCATGGCCATGGCTTCAAACAGGCTGCCGCCCTGAAGCTGACGCATCACATTGTCCGCTTCGGGCCGCGTCTTGACGAGGATCAGTCGGGCGCGGATTTCCTCGGACTTCTGCGCCAGCTTCACCTGTTCGTCGTAGAGGTCCTTGACCTTTTTGTCGTCAATAGAGGCATCGACGCTCTGTTCCAGAAGCATGTGCCCCAGAATATCCTCACGAGCCGCTGCGATACGCCGCTGCGCCAGCTCGGTACGATCAATGCCTTTTTTCAGCGCTGCCTGCGCCAGCAGCTTCTGGTCGATCACCTCTTCCAGCGTGCGGCGAAACAGGGGCGACGCCAGATCAAAGGGTTCGCCATCGCCGATCAGCCCCTGCTGAACCGCCTCATAACGCACGTCCGACGCCCAGATGGTATGGCCGTCGATGCGGGCCACGGCGACGTCGCCGGGCTCTGGCGGGCGCTCGTCCAGAGTCGGTTTGTCGCACCCGGCAATCGTCAGGGTCACAAGGGCCAGAACCGCCACCTGCCTGAGCTTTGTCCAACGCTGCATACTGAAAGCTTCCCCGCTGTCGTGCGCATCCAACTTACATTGACAGAACGCAAGCGCAAGCCTAAGTCAGTCCGCGCGCTTGAAAAGCGCCGGCTCACGCCTATTTGCCTATTACGCCATACACGTGACACCTTGATATTCTCCAAACGGGTGTGTCCGAATAAGGCGGACAGGTCAAAATACTGAAATCTAATCGTCGGGTATCTCATGCTGGCTTTCGCCAAATCTCTGTTCGGCTCCGCTAATGAGCGCAAGGTCAAGTCGATGGGCGGGCGTATTACCCGCATCAATGCGCTGGAACCCCGGATGAAGGCGATGAGCAATGAGGAGCTGGCGCATCAGACCGTCCTGTTCCGCGAACGCATTGCCAATGGGGCATCGCTCGATTCGCTGCTCGAAGAGGCCTTTGCCACGGTGCGCGAAGCTGCCTGGCGCTCGATTGGTCAGCGTCACTACGATGTTCAGCTCACCGGCGGCCTGATCCTGCATCAGGGCGGCATCGCCGAAATGCGTACCGGCGAAGGCAAGACGCTGGTCGGCACGGCACCGGTTTACCTCAATGCGCTGTCGGGCAAGGGCGTGCACCTGATCACCGTCAACGACTATCTGGCCAAGCGCGACGCCGACTTTATGGGCCGCGTCTATCGCTTTCTGGGTCTTTCGACCGGCGTCATCGTATCGGGCATGTCGCCGGGCGCGCGTAAAGCGGCCTATGCCTCGGACGTCACTTACGGTACCAATAATGAATTTGGCTTCGACTATCTGCGCGACAACCTCGTCTATAACCGCGAGGAAATGGTGCAGCGTGGCCACCACTACGCCATCGTCGATGAAGTGGACTCCATCCTCATCGACGAAGCGCGCACCCCGCTGATCATCTCCGGCCCGACCGAAGACCGTTCGGAACTGTATAAGGTGCTGGACGCGCTGATCAAGGACCTGATTCAGGACCCCGAAACCTTTGAGCTGGACGAAAAGCAGCGTCAGGTCCTACTGTCGGAAGCGGGCTCTGAGCGTCTCGAAGAAATGCTGACGGCGGGCGGGCATCTGGCCGAAGACACGACCGGGCTTTACGACGCCGCCAACGTCTCGCTGGTCCACCATGCCAATCAGGCCCTGCGCGCCAACACCCTCTACACGGTCAATAAGGACTATATCGTCAAGGACGGCGAAATCGTTCTGATCGACGAATTTACCGGCCGTATGATGCAGGGCCGCCGCCTGTCGGAAGGCCTGCACCAGGCCATCGAAGCCAAGGAAGCCGTCGCCATCCAGCCGGAAAACCAGACTCTGGCTTCGGTGACCATCCAAAACTATTTCCGCATGTACCAGAAGCTGTCGGGCATGACCGGCACGGCGGCAACCGAAGCGGCGGAATTCGGCGACATCTATAAGATGGACGTGCTCGAAGTGCCGACGCACCGCCCCATCAAGCGTATTGACTATGACGATGAGGTCTATCGCACCGAGCGCGAAAAGTTCAAGGCCATCGCCGATCAGGTCGCCGACTGCTACGTGCGCGGTCAGCCGATCCTCGTCGGTACGGCCTCGATCGAAAAGTCCGACGCCCTGTCGGAATTCCTCAAGACCTACACCTACGACGTCGAAACCAAGGCCGTAAAACCGGAATACGCCAAGCTCGACAAAAAGGAGCTGACGAAGCTGGGTGATGCCGCCTTCGATATCGTGCGCGGTTCGGGCAAGGGCATTCCGCACAATGTGCTGAACGCGCGCCACCACGAAAACGAAGCCTATATCATCGCAGATGCCGGCGTGCCCGGCGCGGTGACCATCGCCACCAACATGGCCGGTCGCGGCACCGATATTCAGCTCGGCGGCAATGTCGATCTGCGGGTACAAAAGTGGCTCGAAGAACAGGCTGGGGCCGGTGTGGAGGTGTCCAACGAGGCGCTTCTGGCCAAGAAGGCTGAGGTCGAAACCCAGATCGCCGACCTCAAGCTGAAATCGCTGGCTGCGGGTGGCCTGTTCGTGCTCGGCACCGAGCGCCACGAAAGCCGCCGTATCGACAACCAGCTCCGAGGCCGTACCGGCCGTCAGGGCGACCCCGGCACCTCGAAATTCTACCTGTCGTGCGAAGATGACTTGATGCGCATCTTCGCCGGTGACCGCCTCAACGCCATGATGAAAACCCTGGGCGTCGAAGAGGGCGAAGCCATCACGCACAAGCTGCTCAACTCGGCCATCGCCACCGCCCAGAAGCGCGTCGAGCAACGCAACTACGAAATCCGTAAGAACCTGCTGAAATACGACGACGTGGTCAATGACCAGCGCAAGGCCGTCTTCGAGCAGCGTCAGGAGTTCATGGACACCGAAGACCTGTCGGAAATCGTCTCCGAAATGCGCGAAGAGACGATCCGCGACCTCGTGGACCGTCACCTGCCGCCCAAGGCCTATGCCGAGCAGTGGGATATTGCCGGGCTGAAAGAACAGTGCGAGCGCCTGCTGGGCCTCGACCTGCCGCTGGAAGAGTGGGCCGCCGAAGAAGGCATCGCCAACGAGGAAATCGAAGAGCGCATCCAGACCATTGCGGCACAAAAGATGGAGGAACGCCTCCAGCTTTTGGGCCCGGATCAGATGAAGGCGCTGGAAAAGAACTTCCTGCTTCAGATGATCGACATGCAATGGCGTGAGCACCTGATGCACCTCGATCACCTGCGCGCGGTCATCGGTCTGCGCGGCTACGGTCAGCGCGACCCGCTGAACGAATACAAGACCGAGGCGTTTGCCCTGTTTGAGACGCTGCTGGTCAATCTGCGCCACAATGTGACACGCTGGCTGATGACCGTCGAGATCCGCTTCCAGGGTCAGCCGGAGCCGGAGCCGGTGCGTTTTGAGGAGATCCACCTCAACCCCCTGACCGGTGAAAACGAACGCGCGCCGCAACTGAGCGACGACCTGACGCCGGAACAGCGCGCCGCCCTGCCCGTCTCGGCCCTGCCCGCGGGTTGGGAAAGCACCTCGCGCAACGGTTTGTGCCCCTGCGGTTCCGGCAAGAAGTTCAAGCATTGCCACGGCGCGCTGATCTAAAACCATATTTTAAAGCGGCCTGTTGTCCCCCGGATGTCACATCCGGGGGATTGCTTTTTCGCGCCCCAAGATTCCCCCGTTGCCACCCCGTGAGGAATTGGTTAACGTCGCTTAAGGCCTGAGTGGTTTCGGGCACTTGGGGGTATAAAAATGTCGTGCATACGCGTTCTGACGTCGGGGTTGCTGATTGCCGGCACCGTTCTGAGCCTTGAGGCCCTTAGCCCTGCGGCGCAGGCGCAAACAATGACCATCGCCAAAACACCGGCACCGCCGGTTGTTCCCCCGACCTTACAAGGCTCATTCATTTCGCCCGAAGCGCCGCTGGCGCCGAAGATTGAGCTGGATCCGGCCCTGATCGGCATGGCCCCGCGCCTGGAGGGGACCGCTGCGGCCACCGTTTCGCCCGAAGACAAGGCCGCTGCGGCACGCAAATCCCGCCGCATCGCGCTATACAAACAGTTGATGGAAACCAACGGCACGACCAAGAATGTGCGCCTGATCATGGCCAATACCAAGGCGGCCGTGCGCCTGGTCATTCTGGAGCGCAAGGGGGCGCAGGCGCTCAGCGCCGCCGATGAGCTGAAGTTCAATCAGATCGCCGACCGCGTACTGAAAGAGGCCGAAGCCAGCATCATTGACCAGATCGCCACGGCCCAGTCGGCCAATTTCAGCGAAGAAGAAATCCTGACCTTGATCAGCGCCAATTCCGGCCCGGTTGCGGCCAAGTATAATGCCAGCAAGTTCGCTAATCCCGACGCCAATGCCCAGCAGATCCAGAGCTACATGGTCGAAGCGGTGATCAAAATTATCAAGACGTTCAAGGAAGCCATTTCGGGCTGACCGGTAGCGCATTGTGAGATGGGGGTTTGAGTGGTGTATTTGAAACGCGTGATGACGGGTGTGTTCCTGCTGGGGCTGATGGGGGCCATAGAGGCGCAGGCGCGGGAACCGGAACGTGAACCCGGCGCGCGCATTGCCGTCATGCCGAAACCGGATCAAAAGCGGTTGAATCCCCCGGTCACCGAAGCAGCACCCCAGAACGCGTCGCCCGCACCGGTTCAGGCGTCCATTCCGACCCAGACTGCGGCCAAAATCAATCCGTCCCCTGTGGCGCAGCCCGCTGGCGAAATCGCCCCCTCGGTCGATATGATCGAAACCCCGGCTCCAGTGGTGACGGCCGCGGCGCAGGACGTCGGCCCTGTCGGTCCGGCCAAGCCCTCCGGTGATTTTGCCGAGCGCGTCGAACTAGCGCATCAGTTGCTGGAAGTGGACGGCACCGAGGCCATTATCCGCCACTTCGTCAGCGAAGTGCACATCCGCCTGATTATTGGCGAAGTAGGTAAGTATATAGATTTCAACAGCCTGAATGAAAGCGACCGCTATCGTCTGGCGACGATTGTGGCGACCGTTTCGACCGAGCTGGGCGACAAAATCCTCACCCTGACGGCGCGCGGTCACGCGCAGAATCTTAGCCAGGAAGACCTTTTGTACCTTACTCGCGTTAACGACAGCGACGCTCAGCGCAAGCTGACTCAGATGCGTATCGACGACACGGGTGAACTGGACAAGAACGCCACACTGGTTATGCAGATTTCAGCGCTCAAGATCGTTCAGGAATTTGAAAAGCCATGAGATCTTCGGTCCTCAAGGCGCTATTTCTAACTCTGGGCCTATTGGTCTTGGCGGCGGCCCCTGCCTGCCTTCTGTTACCGCAAAACAAGCCCGCCGAACAGACGACGGGGCCTACCCTTCTGGCGGCCTATTGATCGGTACGTCGATACCGATGTTATTCTCCCTCTTGGCGAATCCTGAATTTGGGATACAGTATTAACTAATGGCCGAACCCCATAGTCGGTCAGGGCTAAAAAGTGCCGCCTGACACCGGGTTAAGGCACGTGAAAAGTTGGGAAAAATCGCCAAGGGAGGCGTCCAATGAAACACCTGGGTAAGATCGCGGTCGCCGCGATTACACTGTCAGCCTTGCTGACCGGTACGGGCTATGCGCAAAGCGCCGATTGCCGCAAAAAGTGCAATGACACCTATCAGGCCTGCCAGAAGGCCGGAACATCCGAAGAAAAATGCCGCGCCGCGTGGCTGGACTGCAAGAAAAAGTGCAAATAAGTAACCCATAATTTCAGGGCCGGAGCGCGCTCCGGCTCTATTCAACTGAAGCCTTGCGGTTTTCGGCAATAAGCGCATTGGACGCGCCCTCGATGCGCGTTTTGATTTGGCTCATGAATTCGCCGCGCTTCAAACCTGCCGGAACGGGCGGTAAGAATTCGAACACCACCGTGCCGGGTTTGCGGATGATGCCGTGCGCCGGCCAGCACTGACCGGAATTGGTGGCCAGCAGATGACAGGGAAATTCAAGGTCACGATAAAGTGCAGCGACGCCCGGTTTGTATTCCGGGTCCTGCCCCACCTCTGAGCGCGTGCCTTCGGCAAAAATCAGGATTTGACGCGCGTTTTCCAGCCGGTCGCGTGCGTCGATTACCATGGCACGCAGGGCCTTAGAAGCATCCTTGCGGCGTATAGGGATCATGCGCGTGCGCCAAATATACCAGCCAAAAAACGGCAGGTAGGTCAGTTCTTTCTTCAGCACAAAGCAGGGGTCGTCCAGAATGACGAACGGCGCAATGGTATCCAGCATACTGAGGTGCTTGCCCGCAATCAGCGCCGCACCCTTAGGCCGGTGCTCCAGCCCACGGAACTCAACCTTAACACCACAGATATACCGCAGGCCAAACAAGACCAGATGCGCCCACAGCTTAACCGTCTGCATCCCCCAGCGCCGCGACAGCAGCATAAAGGGCGTGCCCACCAAGCCGACGATGACGACCAGGCCATAAAGCCAGACGACGAAAACAACCGAACGCAGGAAATTCAAGAGGCCGAACCCTCCGCCGCCGCCTCACCGGCCGCAGTCTCACCCTTTTTGCCCGAACTGGTCAGGCTAGAAAAAATATCACGCGCCAATATTGCCAGATACTTGCTGTACTCCACAATCAGCACGCGCGAACTGCGCCACGATTTCCACCACTCGCGCGCATCGAGCGTCGGGGTGGCCACCGGATAGGCGTGTAATTTGACGCCCGGCAAAGCCGCCTTGATCTCCAGCAAGCTGCGAGGCACGTGGTAGTCCGAGGTCACCACGATCAGGTCGTCGAAGCCCTTGGCCTTGGCCCACTCAGCTACCTCATAGGCGTTGCCGAGCGTGGTCTGCGCCTCGTAGCCCAAATCGACGCAGCACTCATAGAGCTTTTTGGAGCCTTCGGTGACAGGCAGCAACTCTTCGCGCTTCACTTCGCGGTTGACGCCGGAAATCAGCATCCGAGCGCCCTTGCGTCGCTCCAGCAAACGCATACCTTCCTTGATCCGCATGTCCGACGCGCCGGTCAGCACGACAATGGCGTCAGCGGCCTCTTCCGGTTCGGCGGCCGGAGTCGAATGGATCACGCGATCAGCGAAGGCGTAAAGCCCGGCCAACCACAGTCCAATCACCAAAACCACGGCCAAAAGGCGGCGCATCAGCTTTTCCCCAGCATCTTCAGGGTGACGATACGCGCGGTTCCCGCAGCAATCAAGGCGGCGAGCACCGGACAGGGCAACAAAACCAGCAGGTCCAGCCACGAAAAAGGCAGCGCCAGCAACAGGCTTTGCGACGAACCCGTCAGCTTGATCACCACCATGACCAGCCCCGCCGCCACCACCCCGAGCAGGCCGGAGATCGCGGCCATGCGCCCAAAGCGAAACTGAAAGCGGCCCGCGATAAACGCGTCCGTTGCACCACAAAGGCTCAGGACCTCGACGATATTGGCGCGCGCCATCAACCCAGCGCGCGTGGCAAAGCCCACCACTGCCGCCGCTGCGGAGGCAATAAGCAAGAATATACCCATAGAAATCAAACGGATAATCAGCGCAGACGTCTCAATATCCTGAAGCCAGGTCGAATGATCGTCGATGGTGGCGTCGATATCCTTCTCAGACAACGCCTCCGACAGAGCCGCCGACTTGGCCGGTTTGGCCTCATCCAGCCGCACCTCCACCAAGTTGGGCAGGGGCAGGTCCTCCAGCACAGCATCGCCCAGCCACGGCTTGATCAGTGCCTTGGCGCGTTCCGGTTCGATGGCGGCGGCCTCCTTGACGCCCGGCACACCGGCCAGCACCTCGGCAGCGCGGGCGGCGGCGACAGAGCCACTTTCGAGGCCCGTCGGGCGCACCTGCACCGTCACTTCGGCGCGAATCTCACGCGACCAGCCGGACGCCGCGCGATTCGAGGCCAGTGCGATCAGGGCTGACAGGGCCGCCAGAAAGAACAGAACGGCGATCACATAGTGCAGCGACACTTCGCGCGTATCCTGCTCAGGCAACAGATCACGGCGGCGCAGGCGTTTCCCGGCAGTCATTGCGCCCCCCCTACAGTCTGAGTGAGGTCGCGACGCACCACCCGCCCCTCGCGCAGTTCCAGAACCGGCATACCGGAGGCGCGGATCAGCGCTTCGTCATGGGTGGCGATCAGCACAGTGGCCCCCAACCGATTCAGCTCGATGAACAGTCTTATGATCCGCAGACCCATGGCATGGTCGATATTGCCAGTCGGCTCATCGGCCAAAATGAGGGTGGGCCGGTTAATTACAGCCCGCGCAATGGCCAGCCGTTGCTTTTCACCGCCCGACAACAGATCCGGCATGGCGTGCAGACGGTTTTTCAGACCCACCCAGGTCAGAAGCTCAATGACATCGGCCTCGAATCGCTTCGGGTCTTCGCCGCGCACAAACAGCGGCAAGGCGGCATTGTCGAACACATCGAGGTGCTCTAGCAGGCGGAAATCCTGAAAAACGATGCCTATACGCCGCCGCATATCGGCGGTCTGTTTGCGGTCAGCCGGATTTAGAGGTTCGCCAAACAGGGTGATTTCGCCCACCGACGGCTTTTGCGCCTGATAGATCAGACGCAAAAGCGAGGTCTTTCCCGCACCAGAGGGGCCGGTCAGAAAATGAAACGACCCGGCAGGCAGAGAAAAGTTCAGATCTTTCAGTATGTAGTGTTCGGGGTCATGCCCGGTATGCCCGGCCCCTTCATAGCCCAGACCGACGTCGCGGAACACAACCACCTGGCTGTGATCCGGCTCAAAGAGATCCTCGTGTTCGTAGGCTGTTACCACAGGTTTCAAACTCGCGTTTTGAGGTCTTGTTAATGCTTTTCGGCCAAAAAGGTTAAGCACCCGTTTGGTTAACGGGCCTTATGTAGTGATTCGTCCGGATGCTTCTGACCTGTCCCAAATGCGCGCTCAGTTACGCGATTGATGGGGCCCAACTAGGGCCTCAAGGTCGCACTGTGCGCTGCGCCTCGTGCAAGACCACCTGGCACGCGGAAAAGCCCGAAGAACCGATCGAACTGCCGCTCGAAAAGGCCGTGGAAAAGCCTGCCACCGGCTTGAAGGAAGTCAAAGCGAAGAAGATTCCGTCGCTGTACCGCGACATGATCGAAAGCCAGAAGCGGCACAAGGCACTGATGGCGCAAGGCATCATCTGGGGCGCACTGGCGGCTACCTTTGTCGCCATGCTGGGCACCGCCTTCCTGCTGCGCGTAGATCTGGTGCGTGCCTTTCCGCGTCTGGGCGGGGCCTATGCGGCCGTGGGCGTTCCGGTGAATGCTGCCGGCCTCGAAGTGCTGGAGTCAAAGCTGGAAAATACCCTACGCGGGGGCCGTTTCGTCGCCACGGTGACGCTGAGGGTCAAGAACATTCGCGATGAAGCCAATCCAGTGCCGCCGGTGCGTGTCGATCTTATGGACAAGGAGTCGAATCCGATCGACACCACGCTGATCCCCCCGCTGGGCCTGACGCTTGAAGCCAACGAAACCCGCGTCCTGACCTTTGACATTCCCGACCCCTCCAACCGCGTCAAGAACATCAAGCTGGCCTTTGACATGCAGGCGGCCAAGGACCTGTCGCGGGTGCGTCCGTCCCTGATGAACGGCACGGGTGGCGGTCATGGCGAAGAAGCGCACGGGGATGGAGGCCACGGAACACCACCGGCGACGGAAGACGCTCACGCGGCACCGGACCATGAGGCGGCCCCCGCAGCCGATGCCGGACACGCGGCGACGGCGACGGAAAACGCGCATGGAGACGCGACAACCGCTGCCGACCATGCTACGGAAAAACCAGCCGAGCTGCGGCCCGCCCCCGCTGCGCCTTCTGCCGAAGCTCATCACTAGATTTTACTGAGTTTACATGACCTACGACATTCTCCTGAGCGAGGCAGACATCGCCGCGCGCATCGACGCTATGGCCAGGGAGATGGCCCCGCGCCTGACCGAAGACACGGTGGGTGTCTGCCTGCTGACCGGCGGCATCTGGTTTGCCGCTGACCTGACGCGCGCGCTGGCCCGCCACGGCCTGGGCATCGGTTTTGATTCGATGTGGCTGTCCTCCTACGGCGACGGGCGTCAAAGCGGGGAAATGATCCTGCGTGCCGACCTGCAACGCCCGGTCAAGGGTAAGCAGGTGCTGATCATGGACGATGTGCTGGATACGGGCGCGTCGCTGAAATTCGCCCGCGACCACCTGCTGCGCGCCGGGGCCACTGAGGTGCTGACGGCCGTGATGGCGTCGAAGCCCGTCACGCGTCAGATAGAGGCCGATTATGTCGGCTGGGAAGCGCCCAAGCGCTATCTGGTCGGCTATGGCCTCGATGATGGCGGGCGTCTGCGCGGCCTGCCGTTTATCGGGGCGCTGGACTGAGCCCACGCGAAAGCAAAAGTAAAAAGGCTATCCGGCGAAAACCGGATAGCCTTTTTGTTTGGTGCCTACTTACGCTTAGCAAGATAGCCGTGCATGGTCATCCAGTGCACGAAGGCGTCGAACCAGCCGGTGCTGGTGGTTTCCTTAGGGTACATGCCAAAGCCGTGGCCGCCCTGTTCATAGTAATGAAACTCGACCGGGCGCTTGGCCGCCTGCCAGCTCTGCACCAGACCAAAGTCGCCGTGCGCAAACAGCGGGTCATCTGCCGCCAAAGCGACAAACAGGGGCGGCGCATCGGCGGGCACGGTGACGGCCGACAGCGGGCCATAGATGTCACCGATAAAGGCCGGTTTGGCATCCCCCCCGGCCAGAGCGGTGGACAGGGTGAGCATGGCGCCTGCCGAGAAGCCGACCATGCCGATACGGTCAGAATCGATATGCCACTCTTTCGAGCGCGAGCGCACCAGCGCGAAGGCAGCGCGGGCATCGGCAATCTGAGGAGCGATGCCCGCCATCGGGTCTTCCCCCGGCGCGGGGGTAGGACGCGGACGCGCCGCGCCGGCGAACATCTCCCGCATCGAGGCTTCAAAGCCGGCCATATCGGCAGGGGTCGGGTTGAGGCGATACTTCAGCACGAAAGCCGCCACGCCACGTTCAGACAGAGCCTTGGCGACGTCCCAGCCCTCGTTCTGCATGGACAAGGTACGAAAGCCGCCGCCGGGGGCGACGATCACGGCAGCCCCCGTGGCCTTTTCCGGCAACGGCAGAAAGGGGGTCAGGGTGGCGACGCTGACATTGCGGGCAAAGACGCTGCCGTACTGGCTATGCCAAGACTCAGGGGCCGTGGCCCCCGGCAGTGGACCGGTATTCAGCACTATGGCATTGGGTTGCGACGGCGTGGCAATTGGCACCATCTTGTCATTCTGGGCCAAAGCCGGGAGGGCGGTGCTGGCAATGGCCACAAGCGCCATCGTCAGGGTTACAGACAGGCCACGTGTCGCCTGCCGGAAAGAACCGGTTAAGGTCATGGTTTGATTTCCTCTCACTGTGTATTTGCTTTTCCCGCTCTGTGGCGGGATTTTTTGGCCGGGTACGGCGGTGCCGTCTATGGTTGTGATAACGCTAACATGACAGGTAAAGCTTCGCCATCGATTTTTTCATCTCACGAACAAAGGCTCCTACCGTGTTGCCGTAGGGGTGTCAGCCCGGTGTGAGGAGAAACTTAGACCTCGATGACTTCGTTACGGTACTTGCGATTGAACACCTTCTGCACCAGGACGAAGAACAGCGGGATATAGAAGATGGCCAGCAAGGTCGCCGACAGCACCCCGCCGATAAGACCGGTGCCGATGGCGTGCTGCGCCCCCGACCCGGCTCCATTGGCCAGAGCCAGAGGCAGGACGCCGAAGGTGAAGGCGAACGAGGTCATCAGGATGGGCCGCAGACGGATGCGCGACGCTTCCAGCGTGGCGTCGATCAGGCCCATGCCGCGTTCCTGAAGCGTGCGGGCGTATTCGACGATCAGGATAGCGTTCTTGCACGACAGGCCGATCGTCGTGAGCAGCCCGACCTGAAAGAAGATGTCGTTGTCGAGACCGCGTCCCCAGGTCGCCACCAGCGCCCCCAAAACCGCCAGAGGCAGGACCAGAATAACCGAAAACGGGATGGTCCAGCTTTCGTACAGGGCCGCCAGCAGCAGGAAAACGACCAGCACCGACAGGGCGTAAAGCGCCGGGGCCTGCGCGCCGGATTCGCGTTCCTGCAAAGACAGGCCGGTCCATTCAATCGCGGTACCCTGCGGTAGGCCGTTAGCCAGATCTTCTACAGCGGCCATGGCATCGCCCGACGACACACCGTCGGCCGCTGCGCCCTGCACACCCGTGGAAGGCGACCCATTATAGCGTTCCAGCGTCGGGGCCCCCGCCTGCCAGCGGGTCGAACCAAAGGCCGAAAACGGCACCATGGCTCCGTCCTTGTTGCGCACATACCAGCGGTTCAGGTCCTCCGGGCGCATGCGATAGGGTGTATCGGCCTGCACATAGACGCGCTTGACGCGACCGCGATCAATAAAGTCGTTGACGTAAGACCCACCCCAGGCGGCGGCAAGCATGGCATTGATGTCCGACACGCTGACGCCCATGGCGCCTGCGGCCGTCTTGTTGATGTCGATCTTGAGCTGCGGCGTGTAGTCCTGCCCGCCTGAGCGCACCGAGCCCAGTCGCGGGTCCTTCTCAGCACGACGGATGAAGTCGTTGCGCGCCGCCAGCAGCGCCTCCGGCCCGACCCCACCGACATCCTTGATGACAAACGAGAAGCCCGACGCGTCGCCCAGAGAACGCACCACCGGCGGCTGGGTGGGGATGATGCGGGCATTGCGGTATTCGGGCTTGACAAACTCCTTGCGCGCGCGTTCGATCACCGCCGGCACGCGCAGATCGCTGCCCTTGCGCGCCTCAAACGGCTTCATGCGGATATTGACCTGCCCCTGATTCTGACCGTTAGAGCCGACGCGCGCAAAGACGTAGCGCGCCGTCGGGTCTTTTTGCAGATAGGCTTCGACCCTGGCCACCACCTCATCGGTCGTCTTGCGCGTCGTGCCGACGGGCAACTGAACGATGGTTTGCATGAAGCCCTGATCCTCGTCCGGAAGGAAGGAGGTCGGCAGGACGCGGAACATCAGGCCGCAGGCCACCAGCACCATGCCATAGATGACCAGATAGCGCAGCGGTTTGCCGATAATCCGACCGACGGCCCCCATATAACCGTGGCTGGCGCGGGTGAAGCTTTTGTTGAACCAACCGAAAAAACCTTTCTTTTCGGCGTGCCTCTGAGGATCAACCGGCTTGAGGATGGTGGCGCAAAGCGGCGGCGTCAGGATCAGGGCCACCAGCACCGACAGGGCCATGGCCGAGACGATGGTGATGGAAAACTGACGATAGATGATGCCCTGCGTACCGCCAAAAAAGGCCATGGGTACAAACATGGCCGACAGGACCAGACCGATGCCGATCAGAGCGCCGGTAATCTCATCCATGGATTTGCGCGTGGCTTCCTTGGGGTCGAGCCCCTCTTCGTGCATCACACGCTCGACGTTTTCGACGACGACGATGGCATCATCGACCAGAAGACCGATAGCCAGCACCAGGCCAAACATAGTCAGTAGGTTGATCGAATAGCCGAAGGCGGCCAGAATCCCCAGCGTCCCCAGAAGCACCACCGGCACAGCGATGGTCGGAATGATCGTTGCGCGCCAGTTTTGAAGGAACAGGTACATGACGATGAAAACCAGCACGATGGCTTCGATCAGGGTCTTCACCACCTCCTTTATGGACAGCTTGATGAAGTCGGTCGAGTCATTGGGAATGGCGTAGGTGATGTTCTTGGGGAAGCTTTTGGAAAGCTTCTCCATCTCGGCTTTGACCAGCTCAGCGGTTTTCAGTGCATTGGCCCCGGTGGCGAGGCTGATGGCGATGCCGGTGGCGGGTTGGCCATTGATACGGCTGATCGAGTCGTAGCTCTGCTGCCCTAGCTCGACGCGGGCCACGTCGCGCAGATACACGGTCGCCCCCGACGTATCGCTCTTGACAATGATATTCTGGAACTCATCCGCCGTGGTCAGGCGCGATTGGGAAGTGATGGTCGCATTGAGCGCAATATCATCCGTGGTCGGTTGCGCCGCCAGTTGCCCGGCAGAGACCTGAGCGTTCTGGGCGCGAACGGCCGTCACCACATCGGCCGGCGTCAGGTTAAAGGCCACCAGCTTTTCAGGATTGAGCCAGATCCGCATGGCATAGCCGGAGCCGAACACATTGCTTTCACCCACCCCGTCCACGCGGGCCAGCGTGTCCTGCATATTGGATACCAGATAGTCACCAAGGTCGGCATTGGTTAGCGATCCGTCCGTTGAATACAACGAAATGACCATCAGCATGTTATTGGAGGCCTTGTTGACCCGCACGCCCTGCGCCTGCACGTCCTGCGGCAGACGGTTGATAACGGCCTGCACCTGATTTTGTACCTGCACCTGAGCCGTGTCGATATTGGTGCCGGCCTCAAACACAAGCGTGACATTGGCTGAACCGCTGTCCGAGGACGAGGCCGTGATGTATTTCAGGCGATCGAGCCCGGTCATGCCCTGCTCGATGATCTGCGTCACCGAATCCTCGACCGTTTTCGCCGACGCCCCCGGATAGGAAGCGTTAATGCGCACCTGCGGCAGGGCGATGTCCGGATACTGTTCAACCGGCAGGGTACGGATCGAAAGCAGACCGGCCAGCATGATGACAATGGCCACCACCCAGGCAAAGATGGGGCGGTCAATAAAGAAACGGGACAGCATGAAAACCCTTGGTCAGGCGACGTCAGCGGTGAGGTGTCTTGGCCCACATTCGTCCCTGTGACAAGCCTTCATCGGCTCGTAAAAAAGAAGCCGCAAGCGTCTAGGTTAAGGCGCGCTTGCGGCCAGAACAGGATGTGCACCACGATCTGTTACGGTAGGCGCTTACAAATCCGTCGCCCGTCTCAACATTCGGTATCAGAATTTTATAGATCACGCCGTCAGGCGCGCCGGAGCGGTTTCGTCGAGCACCTGCGCCGCCGGGCGGCCGAAATAATAGCCCTGCGCCTCATCACAACCTTCGCTACGCAGCAGTTCAAGCTGCGCTACCGTCTCGACCCCTTCGGCCAGCACCGGCACCTCAAGGCTGCGCCCCAGGGCCAGAATAGCGCGTATGATGGCGCGGGCCTGCGGGCTCTGTTCCGCCTCCATCAGGAAGGAGCGGTCGATCTTGATCTTATCGAAGGGGAAGGCGTTGAGCGTATCGAGCGACGAATAGCCCGTACCGAAGTCGTCAATGGCGATGGTCACGCCAAAGCCCTTGATCTGACGCAGGATATGCAGGGCACGCGCCTTATCACCAATAATGGTCGATTCGGTGATTTCCAGCTCCAGACGGCGCGGTGACAGGCCGGTCTCAATCAGAATGGACTGCACCATACCTACCAGATCGGGGTGCGTCAGTTGCACAGGCGACAGGTTGACGGCCACCTTGGCCCCATTGGTCCAGGTGGCGGCCTCAGCGCAGGCCGTGCGTAACACCCACTCACCGATCTCGAGGATAGCCCCGCATTCTTCGGCGACGGGGATAAAGTCAGCCGGACTGACAAAACCGCGCTGCGGATGTTGCCAGCGCAGCAGGGCCTCATAGCCGGTAATGGCCTGCGACGTAACCGACCGCTGCACCTGATAGTGGACGCGCAGTTCATCGCGGGCGATGGCCTGCCAAAGGTCCTTGGCCAGCGCGCGACGGTCGCGGGCGGCCTCATCCATGCGCGCTTCGTAGTAACAGACGGCCTCATGGCCGTTGATGCGCGGCTGTGCCTTAGCGCGATACAGCGCCAGATCGGCATTGTTCATCAAAGGCTCGCGCCCGTCGGCATCGTCAGGATAAACAGCAACGCCCATTGAGCCGCCGGGAGAGACCTCAAACCCGTCGAGGTCGATAGGGTCGTGCAGAGCCGCGTCCAGACGGCTGACAAAGTCGCTGAGTTCGCGCGCTTCCGCAGATGTCTTGACGCAGGCAAATTCGTCGCCGCCGATACGTGCCACAAACTCGGTGTCACCACAAAGACGTTGCAGACGCTCCGCGATGATTTTCAGCACCTGATCCCCCGCCGCGTGGCCGCGCACATCATTGATTTCCTTGAAGCGGTCAAGGTCGATGGCCACCGCTGCCACCTTGTGCCCGGTGCGTGCGGCGCGCTCCAGTTCGCGGTCGGTGTGCTGATTGAAATGCTCACGGTTGGGCAGGCCCGTCAGGCCGTCGTGGCGCGCCATGTGCGCAATACGGTCCTCGTCGCGGCGGCGTGCCGTTATGTCATCGATCGTTGTCACCCACCCGCCTTCGGGCAAGGGCCGGTACGTCACCGACAGCACAGTGCCATTGGCCGACTCTGAAATCAGCGTCCCGCCTTCCGGCTGGGCAATCAGGTCCATGTGCAGGCGATAGCGTGCCTCGATCTGCGCTTCAGTCGCCCCGGCGCGGCGCAGAATATTGCCCAGCACCTCGCGGAAAGGCGTGCCCGGACGCGCCATGTCGGGATCATTGCCAAACATGCTCAGCACACGCGGATTGGCAAAAACGAGCCGATGATCTGCGTCGTAGAGGCTGAGCCCCTGTGACATGTGGCGCAAAGCGGTGTCGAAATTGTGCGTGGTCCGCTTCAGTATTTCGCGATCCGCCCGGCGCTGCGTAATATCGCGCGTCACCTTGGCAAAGCCGATCAGCGTACCATCGCTCTCATACATGGGGGTCAGGATGACGTGGGCCAGGAAGGTCGAGCCATCTTTGCGGACCCGTTCGCCCTCCTCTTCATAACGCCCCTGTGCCAGCGCGGCCTGCAATATGGCCTGTGGCCGGCCGGCCTCGCGGTCGGCTTCGGGGAAGAAGGTGGCGAAGGATTGGCCTACAATCTCGGATGCGTCATAGCCCTTAAAACGCTGCGCCCCAGCATTCCAGTTGCTGACACGCCCCTGTGGATCGAGCATGTAGATGGCATAGTCGCGCACCGAGTCGATCAGGATGCGCATATGGCGCTCATTGGCGGCGACGGCGGCTTCGAACCTCTGGCGCTGCCTCAGGCTCATGATGCACAGGCCCATCACGGCGATGGCTACCACGGCAACCGTGATCGACATGCTGCCCGGATTGAGCATCAGGCCTCCCGTCGCAATACGAGGATCGGGCGTGACATCCACCGCCCCCATGCCGATGAAGTGGTGCGCCACAATCCCCAGCACCATCAGCGCCGTCGCGCCGCCGAGGGCATAACGAAAGCGACTGGTCGCCAGCCACAGGGCAGCGGCTTCGAAAACCATGCCCAGCAGAACCGAGGCCGCGACCAGTTCTGTATGCCAGCCAATGTGCGCAGGGGCTATGACGGCCGACATGCCCGTATAGTGCATTCCTGCCACACCCACACCCAGCAAGGCCCCACCAACGCCGCGCCAAAACGCCTTGGTTTCTGTGATAGCCAGCGCGATGCCGGAGCCGGTTAGCGTCACGGCGATCAGCAAGGAAAGGAAAGTCTTGAACAGGTCATAGCCGGTGGCCACGCCGGCGCTGTAGGCCAGCATGGCAATAAAATGCGTCGCCCAGATGCCAAATCCGGCGGCCAGCCCTGCCATAGCGACCCAGCGCCAGCGTTCAGCCCCGTCAGTCTCGCGGGCGCGGCGGGCCAGTCTGAGTGCTGTAAAAGAGGCCGAAACGCAGACCAGCGCCGCCAGCACGACCAGCGCCCAGTCGTGCTGATCCCGTAAACAGGCGATAACTCTCAGCATTTTCAAGCGTCCCACTCAGTGCTTTTTGCACACCTTCTAAAAAGCCTTGCCATGGAAGGCTTTTCGATTGTGTTAACACCGATAAATCTGACGCGCCTGACGTGTTCAGGTGCCCGGTAAGGTCTTGCTGAGGAGACGCTTGAGCTGGATCTGCTGAAGGCTGCGTTCAGCATTGGCGCGGGCGCAGCGCGCCGCCTGTTGCGGCGTTTCGCGTAAAGCCCCGAGCATAGCACCTTCATAGAGCAACAGCCATTCGTGCGACAGGGTATCAGCCATGTCTGCGTAACCGGCTTCGACCAGCAGGGTTTCGAACCATTCGCACAACTGATGCCGGGCGGCGGCCACCACATCGGCAATCGCCGGTTTGGTCGTGCCAAATTCCACCGTCGCCGTGATCAGCAGATCCCCTCGCAACGTCGCTTCCGAAACCTCAGGCAGAGAATCGAACAGGAACAGGGGTCGCGATTTGACCTCCCCCGCTTCGACGGCGATTTTGAGCGCAGCAAAATGTGAAATATGCCAGCGTTCAAGGCAGGCGAGGATGAGATTGTCTTTTGACGGAAAGTGGCGATAGAAGCTGGCCTTGGCGACCGCCGAGTCCGCGATGATACGATCAATACCCGTCGCGCGAAACCCCTGCATGGCAAACAATGGCAAGGCCGTCCGCACAATTCGATCCCTGACGCCCGTTTTTGTACCAGCCATATCCAAGCCTCACTGTGAATGGCGTCAATTTTGACAGACAAGTCTGTCCTGTCAACGTTTACCCATCTCTGCGCAGAGGCTTTATTAAGTATTTTCTGTTTAGGTGGTGGAGAAATCATGCTGGGTATGCACCCGCACAAGGACTTTTGGCTGCATGCCCGAACGCGACGACTACAAAAACCAACGCGACCGCTACATTGCCTTTTCTCTCGCGGCGGCCGATCTGCTTGTTGAAGTCGACGAAGGAGGAAAGATCGCCCGCACCGTCGGGGCCACTAACGCCCTTTTGGCCGAGGACGCGCAAAGCGTCAAAGGGCAGGCCATCGAAGCGCTTTTTCCGTCCGCAGACCGCTATCTGGTCGCCCGCCTGCTGTCGCGGGCCCGCGACATCGGGCGTATCGACCCGGCCACTGTCCGCCTGAAACCCGATGGCCGCAAACCGATTCATGTCAATCTCGGCGCCTGTTATCTGCCCGATCGGCAGCGGACCTTTGTGACCGTTACGGTGCTGTCTGAGCCGCTGGTCAAGGCCTTGCCTGAACGCGATGATATTTCGGGCCTGCTCGATTTATGCGAATTCCAGCATATGGCCTCGCGGTCCATAAAACCCGGTGATGCCGGTTCGGGCGCGGCGATGTTGCAGGAAATGCAGCTGATCCGGCTGAATGGCCTGAGCGACGCTATGGACAAGATGCCGCAGTCGCGTTCCGAACAGTTAATGGGTGAAATCGGCGCCCTCCTGCGCGCCTCCTCCGGGCCGACCGGCGCGGCCGCGCGTTTGGGCGACGATGAGTTCGGCCTGATGGCCGATCCGGGCTCCAGCGCCATCAGCGAAGCGCAATTGATGGGGGATATTCAGCAGGTACTGAATAACGCTGGGGTGAAGGAAGACCGCGTGTCTTCCAGCATCGTTACCTTGTCTATGGACACAACAAACCTTAGTGAAGACAGCGTCGCCAAGGCCCTGTCCTACGTTGTGGACAAGTTCACCAAGACCGCCACACTTGAAGCGCGTGATCTGCAAAACAGCCTCAACGCCGCCATCAACGCCGCTGTCGATCAATACGCTCGCGTCAAGGCCGTCCTCGCCGCTGGTCAATTCACCCTCCATTATCAGCCGGTTGTGGACATAGCCTCGCGTGACGTTCATCACTACGAAGCACTATTGCGTTTCAACGGCGGGCTGGATTCCTACGACACGGTGCGTTTTTCCGAACAGGTGGGGCTGGCGGTCGAGTTCGATCTGGCCGTCTGCGACAAGGCGATTAGCGCCCTGCATCAGCATCCCGGCGAATCCATCGCCATGAACCTTTCGGGACTTTCAGTGCAAAACGCGCAGTTCCGCGACCGCCTCAGCGCCCGGCTCAAGGCCGAGCCCGCCCTCAAAAATCGGCTGATGTTCGAACTGACCGAGTCGCACATGATCGAGGATGTGGAGGACGCCGCGCGCTACCTGGCCGATCTGCGCCGCCGCGGATATAAAATCTGTCTCGATGATTTTGGCTCAGGGGCCGCCGCCTATAACTATCTGCGCCGCTTCGACGTAGACTATATCAAGATTGACGGCCCGTTCCTCAAGACCGCCCTCACCCAACCGCGTCAACGCGCCCTTATCCACTCACTCAGCATACTGTGTCAGGAACTGAAGTGTCAGTGTATCGGCGAAATGATCGAAAGCGAAGACATGGTGCGTCTGGCCAAAGACCTTGGCATCACCCACGGTCAGGGCTGGCTATTCGGTAAACCCGCCGCCCAGATCCCGCCGCGCAGTAATGCGGTATCTCATGCCGTGGCGCGCCGCAAAGGGGTCAGGGAAACCTGGGGCTGATCCCTCCTCTTGTCAGGGTCATTTTGACGGTCTAATCTCCTCCCTGGGGGAGAAAACAGCATGTTCTCAGCTATTTTCAATCGCGGCTTCGATCTGTTGGGCCGGCATTTCGTGCTGATTTTCGGCACGGCCTTCTTTATCATGGGCCTGCCTTCGGTTCTGGGGGCCGTCTTCCTCTACGATCTGACGGGATATACAAACGACAAGCTGTTTGAGTCGCTGTTTACCCATGGCTGGCCGACCGTCGCCTATGCCGTACTGTGCGTCGCGCTTTATCTAATCAACTACTCGGTCATCACCGAGATTGCCGTGACGGGACTGGCGCGCAGTGAGTTCCGATTAAGCGACGCACTTGGGCGCAGCCTGATGAATATTGTCCCTCTGCTGATTCTCTTTGTCCTATGCGGACTGCTGGTCGGGCTGGGGTTTATCCTGCTCGTCGTACCAGGGATTATCCTGATGTTGGCCTTATCGGTCTCCTGCACCGCCTATATTGCCGAGGGTAAGACCGGAATCACAGACGCTATGTCGCGTAGTTTTGACCTGACGCGCGGCCATCGCTGGGCGTTGCTGGGCGTGTTTATCTGTGTGGGTTTGCTGGAAACAGTAATTGGGACCATTGCTGAAGCCCCGATGCTGTTTGTCGGTCAGGACCTACCCCAGCCATTAGTTATTGGCGCGTCCACCCTGATCAACACCTTGAGTGATGCCTTTTCGCTGGTGTTCAGCGTCGCCGCCTATGCGTGCCTGCGTCAGGCCAAAGAGGGCCATCCGACCAACAGTGCGGCGGATGTCTTTGGCTGACGGTTTCTATTCGTCGAACTTGTCCTTGCGGCGACGGCCAAGAAGCATACGACCTTCAAGCTGCGCCCGTAGGGCGGCGTAATAGGCCCGCAGGAACGCCTCGTCCGAGGGGATATCGCTGGCGATGTTAGGTTCGACCCAGCCGATGCGCGTCTTGATGCGGTCGGCGACGGCCCGCAAGGTGGGGGCGCGCTTTTCGCGCAAGACCTCCTCCAGCACGCCCAGCTCCTTTTCGCCATAAACGCTGATCTGCTCCGGCGTAAAGGTGAGGCCGGGCGACGTGACCGGGGCCTGTTCAGCCAGATCGAAGCTCAGGCGCTCACGCGGTACATGCACGACGCGCGTGCCGCCCAGAAAATCGCCCAGACGTGCCCGCGAGGTATTGAACAGGGGCAACAGAGCGAGAGTAAGGGTCCAGATCAGGGCCACCAGAGACACCCAGCCGCCATTGACGCTGGCCTGAAGCGCCAATGTCAGAGGCAGGTACAGCTCCACCTCACGCAGGGCATTGCGCGTAATCACCGCAGAGGGGGTCAGGTGACCGCCATCGTGCGAAATGACGCGAATCTTCATCACCCGCTTGCCCGGTGTGGCTGCGCGCGGCCCCAGCTCAAACAGCATGAAATAGCCCGAACGCAGGAAAAAACCGACAAGCACAAACAGAATGATCAGCGCCTGAATGAACGGATGATCCATCTTCACATTATCGAACTTCAGATGCTCGAACGGCAAGAGGATGTACAGGATCACCAGCACGACGGGTGCCAGAATGATGATCAGAAAATCGATCACCAGCGCCGCAAGACGGGAGGCAAAGGAAGCCGTGCGAAACGACAGCACGACGCCTTCGGGCGTCGTTACGGGCGTGACGGGTCCCTCTGTGGACGGCAGGGCGACGGCCCCGCCCTTCATCAGGTCAGGTCTGGCCATGACTAACCTCATAACGGCCCTCATGACGGACCTCCGATGGGCGCGGTTTGCGCGGGCGACCCACCGCCATGAAATAGGCCAGCCAAAAGACCAGCATCACACCGCCAAACGTAAAGCGTGCCCACATCTCGGTCACCGTCTGACGCGCCACGCCTTCGATAAAGCCGGCGATGATCAGCATCAGCATGGCGCCCAGCATGGCCGTCCCGGCCAGTCGCCCGGCTTCGGCCAGCGCCGCCTTGCGCGTCAGGTGGCCGGGGAACATGATGCGCCGCGCCAGATGAAAGCCTGCCGCCGCACCGATCACGGCCGCTGTCAGCTCGGTCGTGCCGTGGATCGACAGCCAGGCTATGAAATCCGGTCCCAGGCCGCGTGAGGCAAACAGCCACACCATAGCGCCGACCGACATGCCAAAGACAATCATCAGAAAGGCCGTCGGCAGGCCACCGATCACCCCCAAGGCAAAGGCCGACAGTGTGACCTGTGTGTTGTGACTCATCAGGAAAACGGAAAAGGCCGCGAGCGGTTCCCCGGCTTCGGTGCCACCAATGGTCTTGCGCAGATCGTCAACGCTGGCGTTCAGATCGCGGCCTTGCGACATGCCGCCGACCAGCGGATCGTACCAGCTAGGGTCAGCCATGCACATCAATATGCCCCCCACAATCCCCAGCACCAGACACAGGGTGGACAGGGACAGCTCCCCCCACAGGGCGCGCACTGACCGCGGCAGGTCGCGCAGGAAGAAGTCGCGGACGATCACACCGGGCCGGGCGTGCGGACCGTACATATAGACATAGGCGCGCGCGCACAGAGCCTGCAAGAAGGTGATCAGGTTGCGGTCGAGCGAGATCGACTGCGCCATCGACAGAGACGATACCGTCGAACGGTAAAGTACCGGTAGGTCCAGCAATTCCTCGGTGGTGAATTTGCGCAAACCGCCGTTTTCGGCGCGGTCAATCTGCCTGGCCAGCGCCTTCCAGTCCTTCTCGCGCGCTTCGCGGAACTTCTGGCTCTTGAGTTGCAGAGGGGGCTTTTCGTTGGGGGCTTCGCTCACAACCGGTCCTCCCGTTTCATTTCCAGATATTTGAGCACCAGTTGCACCGCCATGGCCTCGGTCGTCGGTTCGAGCACCTCGATACCATAGCGGCGCAGCGTCGCGTGGACGGTTTCGCGCTGCTGCAACAGGCGACGGGCGAAGATGGCGCGGGTCACGTCATCCGCCGCCTGCGGCTCGGACGCCGCCAGCCCCTCCAGCACCTCATCGCGGAAGGCGACAAAGACGATCAGGTGCTTTTTCGACAGGCGCTGCAAGGCTTCAAGCATCAGGTCGGCGCTGATTTCGTCGATAAAGTCGGTAAACAGCACGATCAGCGAACGGCGCGCGATCTTCGACCCCAGATCGGCAAGGGCCAGCGTATGGTTGGTTTCTTCGGGGCGGTCGTCGAGCCCCGACAATTGCGCCTTCAGCGTCTCATAGGCACGCGTCCCGGCCAGCAGCGGCGCATTGTGATAGGGCCGCGCCGCAAAGGCGAAGGAGCGCACATTGTCGCCAATCTTCAGCGCGCAGTAGCCCAGCAGCAGGCCGGCATAGAGGGCGCGGTCGAGCTTTTTGACCCGCAGCAGCGGCTCACCCATCAGGCGGCCAGTGTCGAAGGCTAGCACGATATGGTGGTTGCGCTCGGTCTGAAACTCCCGCGACAGCAGTTTGAGGTGACGGGCCGAGGAGCGCCAGTCGATGCGGCGATGATCCTGCGACGAGTCGTATTCGCGCAGCGCGTGGTATTCGGAACCGTTGTGCAATTGGTTTTGCACGCGCACCCCATAGACGGAGTCGCGCGAAAACAAGGCGGCGGCGTCCTGCTGCACGCCTTCGATGTCCGGTGTGACCACCATTTCGGCTTTGAGCGGCACGACCTTCTGCACATAGCCGAGCCCCAGAGCGCCGCTCCAGCGCAGATGCGCGGTTTCCACCGCCGCCTTGCCTCGCGCGGAGGCGCGCAGGTCCAGTTGGCCTTTGAACACGCCGTCTTCCGGGTTCAGGGTCAGACCGGCCTGCGGCGTTTGCAGGCGTGACGAGACGCCCCAGCGGATTTCGATCTTTTTGGGCGCGCGTGCTTTGAAGCGCACAGCGTAGTCAAAGTCATAGTCGCGTCCGACACCGATGCGGCGCGGCAGGTAGATATCCAGCGTCAGATGCGACGGCAGCGGCGCAAAAACCCCTTCAAACACGGCCAGTGCCATCATCCCCAGCATGATCAGCGGCATGACCCACCAGACGGCAGGCGCCACAAAGACCACCCCCGCCCCCAGAAGGACGCAGGCGATCAGAATGCGGATCAGGCGCGGGGTGGGATGGATCATCTGGGGATCTCGATACGCTCCAGAAGCCCTTGCAGGACGCCGTCCACCGACTGCCCCTCGATCTCGGCCGAGGGCGACAGCAGCACGCGGTGGCGCATGGACGGCAGATAGAGGGCCTTGATGTCGTCCGGCAGCACGTAGTCGCGTCCGTCCAGCGTGGCGCGCGCCCGTGCCGCCCGCGCCAGCAGCGCGCCAGAGCGCGGCGAAGCCCCGACCGCCAGTGACGGGCTTTCGCGCGTGGCGCGGATCAGGCTGACGATATAGTCCAGATTGGCGTCGTTCAGACGCACCGTGGTCACCACGCGGATCGCTTCGGCCAAGGTCGCGGCATCCAGCACCGCCTCAATGCCCGCCTGTTCCGGATCAAGCGTCACCGCCGAATTGCCCGCTTCGTCGATGATGCGGCGTTCTTCGCTGGCCGACGGATAGCCCAGCACGTGCTTGAACAGGAAGCGGTCCAGTTGCGCCTCCGGCAACGGATAGGTGCCCTGCTGCTCGATTGGGTTCTGGGTGGCGATGACCATGAAACGGTCACCAAGATCGTAGCGCGTGCCATCGAGCGTCACCTTGCGCTCCTGCATGGCCTCCAGCAGGGCGGCCTGCGTCTTAGGCGGCGTGCGGTTGATTTCGTCGGCCAGCAACAGATCGCAGAAGATCGGCCCCTTGGTCAGGGAGAAGGTCGAGGTCTGGAAATTGAACAGGTTGGAGCCCAGAATATCGGCCGGCAGCATGTCCGGCGTGAACTGGATACGCCCGAAACGCAGGGACAGCGAACGGCAGAAAGCGCGCGCCAGCAGGGTCTTGGCCGTACCCGGAGGCCCTTCGAGCAGCACATGGCCGCCGGAAAACAGGGCGGTCAGCATCAGCTCGACCGTATCGGCCTGACCGATAATGACCTTACCGATTTCGCCCTTAAGGCGCGCCGCAAGGCTGTGAACGTCGGAAATCTGCATCTAGCGCTCCGTTATCTGGTGCTTCCAGGCGTGCAAACGGCGCGCCCAGCTCAGCAGTTGCATGGGGTTGGAAAGGCGGTCCGCCTCGGCCCTGAGGGTACTGTAGCGTTCCGGGGTATTATGTTTTTCGCTCAGGCGCTCGGCCAGCTCGTCCGGCCCAGCACTATGGCGGCCGAGGCCCAGCGCTTTCAGCGCCTGATCGCGCACGAGCTGCGCATAGGCCGGAGCCAGTTTCGGCTCACGCCCGGCCTTAGCGATCAGGCGCGCCGCATTGTCAGCCAGCACGGTGACGCCGCGCCCATGCGGCGTATCCGTGGACGGATCATGCGCGGGACCAAAGCGCGAATAGGCCGACCACAGCATGGCCAGAGCCAGCACCAGCAGGCACAGCGGCACACCAATAAAGGGCGCGCGCGCCACATGGTGCATCAGGTTCTGTTCATAGGCCAGATTGTTGAAGGTTACATCGAACGCCACGGTGCGGGCGCCCGGCGCAATGGCCTCAATGATGGACAGAGCCCCCGCCACCCGCTCCGGGTCAGCCAGCATCTGATTGTCCATCAGGTCCGGTTCGCTGAGCAGATAGACCGGGCTTTTGAACGGCTTTTCGCCCGGCATGGGGTTGACGCGCGACAGCAAGACCTCACCGTCCGGGCCCAGCAGCATCGGCGTCAGGTTCGGCCCGGCAAGAGACTGCAAACCCCGGATGCGGCCGCTGGTATAGGCCTTGGTCAGGATGGTCTGACCGGCGGCGGGCGTCAGGGCGTAGGACTTATAGCGGCCCAACGGCGCACGCCCAAGGGCATAGTTCAACCGTTGATAGGTGATCTTATAGCGGGTTTCGCCGTCTTCCTGCACGGTCTTCTTGTGCACGGGCGACAGCAGGGTCAGTTGCGAAAAGACGCGATTGGGGGCCTGAAAATGCGGGTTGATGTCCCAGCGCGGATGCGACGGCATGGGACTGGCGGACCATTTAGGGGCGACGACCAGCACCACCTTGCCAATCGGCTTATACAGCAGCCGCTCGGCCTTTTCGGCGCTGGGCGTCGGCCAGTAATCATCGGCCTTTTTCGCCTCCGCCTTCGCCTCATACGAGGTCGAAGAGGCTTCCTGCGCGGCCTGCGACGCCGAGGCTTCGGCCTGCGCCTGCTTCAGCTTTTCCTGCACTTGCGCGCTGGTCTGGGATGAGGCGGAGGCGCTGGAGGTCGAAGACGCGCTGTGTTCCTCCGGCACCGGTTGAGGCTCGTAATATTCCGGGTCATCGTTGAACAGGGCGCTGTCGCCGTCCAGCGTCACGATAACCAGATCGCTGACCTTTTGCGGCCCTGTCTCCTGCCGTGACAGGGTCGTCTTGTAATTCGATGCCTCAAGAACATCACGCAAGCCCTTGAAACCCTGCGCCGAATAGCCGGTGATATTGGCCGCCTGTCCGCGCCCGGCGGGTTCCAGATGCGGCGTAATCAGCACCAGCCCGACCATCAGGAACAAACCGGCGATCAGCGCCCCGACAACCACGGGCAAAAGACGACTGGCCGGTGGCAGGCCTTTTTTGACAAAGGGCAGACGCATCATTTCGCTCCCTTCGGCAGGTGCTCGGAGGCAACGAAATCGACATAGGCCTTGCGGCAGGCTTCAAAGCCCTCGCGCCCGACGGGGATGCCAGCAAAGAAGCTCTTTTCGGCCCAGCGGGTGATTTCGGCATAGGCCGGGCGCGCGTCTTCGGGCAGCAGCGGATGTTTGCCGATATCGCGCGCCGAATAGTGTTTGCGCACCAGATCGGGACGATAGGCGTTGAGATCGGCCACCGAGCGCTTGAGCAAAAGGTGGACGGCCTCATCATACTGGCCCTTGTCGGCCAGGGCGTCGATTTCCTCGATCAGGGCGGCGGCGGCTTCGGCAGTCGGCCGCCATGGCGCATCGGCCTTCAGGCCGTCACGCTGAAACAGACGCTCGACCTTGCCCGCAATAAAAGCGCGCACCAGCGGCGACAGCAGCAGGATGACCAGCGCAAACAGCAGGAGATACAAAAGCCAGGGCAGGATAGGCGCGACTGGCTCCAGCAGGTCGCCAAAAAACTTGCTGACCTTGCCCAGCCATTCCAGAAAAGCCTTCAGCCAGCCAATATCGGCTTCCTTGGGCGGCGCGGTGTTGGTGAAGCGCGTTTGCAGCAGGCCGTTTTCGTTGACCTTGCGGATCAGGGCTTCGGCGGATGAGACATCTGCCGCCGTCACGCTGTCTGGCGCGGCCTGCGCCATGGGGGATGGCGCGCTGGCCGCTGCCGACGCAGAGGCTTCGGTCGTGATGGCCGTCGCACGCATAATATCCCGTCTTCCCCCATACTTTACCCCGACCATAAGGGGTAAAACCGCACGGGGTCAACCCGCTTCACCTCCCGCATTCCGGGGAGCCGAGCAGAGAAAAGGCGATGGCCTGCTGCACCGCCTGAAATGAATCATAAACCGCCACCGGGATTGACATTTCCACCCCCGCCGCCACCCCAGTTGCCCCCGCCCTGACCCCCACCTTGACCGCCACCGGGCCCGCGGCCGCCCATACTGCGGCCTGTAATGCCAAAGGGGTTAAAGCGCAGGCCCACCATGAAGGTGGTCCCGCCATTATCGCGTTCCGTAAAGCTGCGGACCGTTTCATTGCTGGTAAAGGTGCGGGCCTTGCCCTGCCCCTGCGCCGTAAAGGTCAGGGTGAGTTTGGCATTCAACGGACGGCTGTAGGACCCCTGCCACGTCATCGGACGTTCGGTATAGCCTTGCCCATTCAGGGTTCTGACTGGCGCGTTCAGCGTCAGTTGCAACGTATCGCGAGGCGTCACGCTGTAGCGCGCCCGAATGCGCCCGGTCACGGAGTCCTGCTCGGTGACGGTGGCCACCGTGCTGGAGCGTGGCGGCTGCGTCTCGCGCTTGGCGGTCGATTGGATATTGAGGCTGAACTTGCTGCCCCAGCGCTTGTCGATCTGGAAGTCCATACCGGTTTCGACACCTTCGCCACCGTTTTCAACGCTGGTCAGCAAAACATCGTCGCTGGTGTCCGTGGGTGTATTATTCGGGTCGATATAGACCGTGCGATTGACGACAATCCCTTCCGTCACCCGATGGAAATAGACGGCACTGAAAAGGAAGTTTTTAGCCCGATCATTATATTCGTAGCGCAGTTCGTTGGCATGGGTTTCGGCAGGCTTGAGGCCCGGATTACCCTGACGCGCGCTGCGCTCGCTATTGTAGATGATCGCTGGATTGAGGTTGTCTATATTCGGCCGGCTGACGCGGTGGCTGTAGTTATAGCGGATTTTTGACTTGGGGCTCAGCAAGTACTGCGCGGCAAAGCTGGGGTGGTAGTTGATATAGCTGGTCTCGAAAAAGGCCTGATCATTGCCTGACGGATTGGGATTGTACCAAACCTTGCGATTTAGGCTGACATGGGTTTCTTCGACCCGCAGCCCCCCCTGCACGTTCCACTTTTCGCTCAATTCCCGCTGATAATTGACATAGAATTCCCTCTGGTCCTGATCGCGGACCACAGAGTTGGTACGGCGCGCATTCAGCGTCCGGATACCTGTCAGACGGTTGGTGTCATACTGACTGGCATCACGTAACCCGCTACGTGAGTTCAGGTCGAAGCCGGTCGAAAAAATGCCGTTCCAGAGCGGGCGCGTGTAGTCTGCGCTTAAGGACAGGCTCGAATCCTCACCCAGCTCGACATTTTCCTGCACGACGCTGCGGCTGGTTGTGACCTGATAGGTGAGGTCCGCAAGGTTGTTCTGCGTTGTCTCACCCGTGGTGACCCGCAAATCGGCGCGGAAGGTTTCTCCTTCCTGATCGCCCTTGTGGTTGAACCCCAGACGCGCGGAGGCCTGACGGGCTTCGTTGGTATTGTTGCGTACACCGTCATACCGCTCGCTCAGCAGACCCGCCGCATTCAGGTCTTCGGTATAGTCCTTGCTGTTGGTGCGGCCTTCACTCTGGTTGTAAGTGCCTTCGAGTGTGAACGTATCTTTCTGATTGGGCGCGTATTCGACATTGCCCCTCAGCCCGTAATTATCGTTTTCTGACCGTGTGTTACCCCCGGAAGTGGTCGTGGTGTTACCGCTACTGCGGATGTATTCGCGGGAACTGCTGGTCGAGCCCCGGTTGGCCCCATGCTGGATGTTGAGCCCCCCTGAGAAAGACAGCGTCCCCTTCGCCCCCAGATCTTTCCCCGCACCGCCTTGCAGCGCAAGCATGTAGCGTCCGAAACTTCCGGCATTGGCCAGAACAAAGAGGTTTGGCCGCAAACCGCGCCCCGGCCTCAGATTAATGTTGATAATACCGGCCCCGCCTTCGGCCCCATACTGAGCGCCGGGATTGGTCATGACCTCAACTGTATCAATATCCTCAGCGGGCATGGATTGCAGGGTCATGCCACGGAAATTGCCTTCGGTGCGCGCTGACGGCTTGCCGTTAATATAGACCTGAACATTCGAATTGCCGCGTAAGGTCACATTGCCCTCGCCGTCCACCTGTACGCCCGGTGCCTTATTCAGCGCATCCGCCGCAGACGATACCGGTGTATCCGGGTCGGTCTTCGGGTCATACACATCGCGGTCGATCTTGGTGAGCGGGCGGGCGGCCGTAACAGTCACGGTTTCGACCGCCTCACCTGTACCGGTGGCGGGCGCGGCCTCCCCCGGTTTGGCGGCGGGTTTGGCCGGCGTTGGCTGCGCCTGAGCGAGAGGCGGGTTTGGCGTCGTCGCGGGAGCCGTCTGGGCAAAGGTCGGCGCGCTCATCATCAGACCCAGGGCGCTGGTGGCCAGCCAATAGCGCGTGTCGTGCGGGGGCATTTTCATTTGTGGAATGTCTTTGTCTTTTATTTACACAAAAAGGAGCAACCCGTGCGGGTTGCGCTGCTGACTGATACGCGCGCCCCTGCCCGAGCCGTCGCCGTTGCGGATTTTTGTCTGCGAACACAAACCCCTGTAACATAAATACTACAATTCAGTAGCGCGGCCTTTCTTCCGTCATACCTATTCCACAGGCAGGGCAAGCCCTCTCTACAGTCAAAACCGAAAGTATAGAGAACGCCCTTATCTCGGACGGAAGGTGAAAATTATAGTTAATCAAAGGTCAACATATGAAGCCGATGTAAATTTTCACGCAGTTTGCAAAATAATAACACATTGACGTCATTGTGGCGGTGCCGAGGTATTGCATCATGACGTCACCCAAGACCCCGACTTCGTTTAAGGATCGCATCCGCAAATCAGTCACGCTGATCGTGCTGCTGGTCGTGTCGGCTGTGCTGACCCTTATCGAGCTTGGCCATCCGCTGGAGCTGTTCCTACGCGCGGCTCGCAACTCCTTTCAGAAAATGCCGGTCAGCGGCGAAATGGTCGTCGTCGGTGTCGATGACGAAGCCCTGTCTTCTCTGGGCCCCTGGCCCTGGAAACACGCCCACATGGCCGGTCTGACCGAGCGCCTTTTTGCCGAAGGCGCCAATCGCGTCTTCTTTCTTACCCCTCTGACCGATCAGGGCGAAAGCCGCAACCGGCTGCTGGCCGATACCTTTGCGCGCCACCCCGGCCGTGTCTTTGTTAGTGCCAAGGCTGACTACCGTTCAGGGCCGAAGGAGATGACCTACATCCTCCCCCCTGACATCGTGCGCGATGAGGCACAGACCGTATCATTAGCGCGATACGTGGCCTTCTGGGGAGGGCTGTCCAAAGTCCCTTACAAGACCGAGATTAGCGGCCAGGCACTCGACTCGATCGAGTCTGTTCTGTCAGGGGTTTACGGCAACACGCAGGAAAGCTTCTCCATAAATTATGCCTTCGACAGCAGCACCGTGCCGTATGCGAGCGCCGCTGACGTTCTGACTGGCAAAACAAAGACCAATGCCTTTCGGGGCAAGGACGTGCTCGTAGGCTTCAATGACCCCAGCCTTGGTGATCAACTGCGCGTTCTGGGTCAGGGCAATAAGTCTTCTACCTCAACCGTCGTCGTACTGGCGGCAGAGACGCTCAAGCGTGGCCGCCCATTGCAACTGGGCTGGTTACCGGGTTGGCTGTTTGCTGCGGGTATCGCCGCGTGCCTGCTCAGCCCGCGCATGAAACGTGGCAAGCGGCTTCTTATGCTGGGAGCCGTCGTTACGCTACTGGTCGTGCCGGGCGTTCTTGAGCGCTTCAATATCTTCATGGATATTATGGGTGGCATGACCCTGCTGTTCCTGACAGGCATCTGTGTCCTGTGGCGGCGCTTTGGCGCGCAGGAGAAGAAGGGAGGCACCATCAATCCCGTATCCGGCCTTTTCACACCCAATGCCATCCGTCACGAAGACCGCCTCGATGGCCGGCAACTGGTTGCCGCCCGTATCCGCCGTTACGCCGAAATGGTCAGCGCCCTGCCGCCGGAGGCTGAGCGCCTGCTGGTGAAGGAGATCGTGGCGCGCCTCGAACTGGGGGCCGGTGGGGCTCAGCTCTATCACGGCGACGACGGCAACTTCTTCTGGCTGTCGAACCTGTATGACCATGACCTGCTGATCGAACAGTTCACCGCCCTGCACGTTATCTTCCGCAGCCCCATTCGCTTTGCGCGCAATTCCTTCGACGTCGATATCTCCTTCGGCGTGGATCGTGAATTCGACCTACCCGTCTCGCACCGTCTGACCAGCGCTCTGGCCGCCGCCCACTCGGCGGAACAAGATGGCACTCGCTGGCGTCTGCATGATCCGTCGCAGATCAGTGAAAAGGAGTGGAACCTGTCGCTGCTGGGCGAACTGGACGACGCGTTGGACGCCGGCAAGATCTGGGTGGCCTATCAGCCGAAGATGGACCTTTACAGCAAGGAATTGCTGGGCGCCGAAGCGCTGGTGCGCTGGACGCATGAAACGCGCGGCCCGGTCAGTCCGCTGGAATTTGTCGAAATGGCCGAACGCCACGGCCGTATCGACCGCCTGACAGATTTTGTGCTTAACGACGCGCTGAAAGTCGCCAAGACGGTCCTGCTGACCAAGCCGGAGTTCCGCATCTCTGTGAATATTTCGCCCAGTCTTCTGACGTCGCACGACATCATGGACACGGTGAAAGCTGCGCTTGACCGGCATCAGGTGCCGCCGTCCTGCCTGATCCTCGAAGTGACCGAGACGCACGCAATTGCGCAGAACGAGACGCCCAGCCTGCTGATGGCCGAATTCCGCGACATGGGGATTGGCCTTTCGATCGACGACTATGGCACAGGCCTGTCCACGCTGGAGTATCTGCGCAAAATCCCGGCTACCGAATTGAAGATTGACCGCCGCTTCACGCAGGATATCTGCGAGAACAAGGCTGATCGCGCCGTGATGAAGTCCACCATCCAGCTGGCGCATGCGCTCGGCATGAAGGCGGTGGCCGAAGGGATCGAAACGCTGGAAGTCTTGTCGCTACTGGCGCGCATGGGATGTGATACCGGTCAGGGCTACTATATAGCCCGGCCAATGGACGCCAAGGCGTTCTTGGCGCGCATGGCGGCCGAAGCCGAACAACTGCGCCACGGCTAAAACACATCTTCAGTAAAACGTTACGACCCGCTGTCTTCTAACAGCGGGTTTTTTTTACTTACGCTTATCCGCGTTGGCATAGCTTTTGCTGTGAAACACCGCCTATTAACCTTGTTGCGCAGGTATCGCGGCGAAATGTCACGCAACCCCGACTGCGTTTATTTTGATTTCCCTGCACAATTCGTCAGTTGCGAGAAAAAACGGGTTAATATGCCGTAAAAATTCTTGGTTAATGCTTGTCAATGCGTTTAGAAAGTGTTAACCATGCACGTACAGCGATAGGGCTGTTTAGCGTGGTCAAGTGAGGCATATCATGTGGGATTGGCTGTTCGGATACTGGCTCTAATACCAGTACAAAATACTTTCGGAAGGCCCCCTTTGCGGGGCCTTTCTTGAGTCTGCATACCCGTATCGGCGGATGTCGGATTCCGTATTTACGAGGGCAGAGAGCCTGTTAAAAACAGATAGACCAACCCCTCAACAGGATTGCCATGACCCATATTTTGAAAGGCCTGACGCCACTGACTGGCACTTTGCTACTGATCGTGTCCCTCACCCCGGCGCAGGCGCAGGACGCGGCTGCCGGTAAAAAGGCCTTCGGGGCCTGCTTGTCCTGCCATTCGGTGAAGCCGGGTGCCACGGGCATCGGCCCGTCACTGGCTGGTATTGTCGGCAAGAAGGCCGGGACCAATGATCCTAAGTTCAGCTACTCAGCCGCGATGAAGAAGGGGCCGGTATGGAGCGAGGCGCAACTGGACCGCTTTCTGGCCGATCCGAAAGGAACCCTCCCCGGCAACACCATGGCCATGGCCCCAACAAAGGATGCCAAAAAGCGCGCTGATATCATAGCCTATCTCAAATCCAATTAGGCGCGCCACGCCCGGATCACATCGGCCAGTATGGAAACGGCGATTTCAGGTGGCGTTTTCGCCCGGATATCGAGCCCGACCGGCCCCCGGATACGGTTGATCTGAGCGGCATCAAAACCCAGGGCTTTCAGCTTTTCGATACGACGTGCGTGGGCCCGGCGGCTGCCCAGCGCCCCGAGATAGAAGGCCTGTGAATGCAAGGCCGTAGCCAGTATCTCCGGCTCATAGTCGTGATCGTGGAACAGGCTGATGACCGCGGTGGCGGCGTCGATCAGACCCGTGAGGCCGCCGCCGGAGGCGGCGCTTAACGGCCGGATCACATCGGCTCGGCTGCGTTCGCGCGTGGTGTCGTCTGGGGACACCACCGCCGTTGCGAACTCACTCAGACACGCCATCTGTGCCAGGAACGGCACGATCGGACCCTGCCCCATGACCAGCACACGCGGTTGCGGCCGGTAGAGCCGCTCAAAGCCCCCGTCCCACACATAGACGGCCTCTCGCCGTTGCTGGCGAGCCGTTCGCAAACCCGCTACGGCCTCATCGCTCAGCGTCACATCAAATGCGACCGAGATCCCCGACCCACAGGGCAAAACAATGTCGCGAAAGCGCGAGCCTTCACCATAGCGTTCCACATGGTTGCATCCGCGTGCGATGGCGCTCAGCGCATCGCGCACCAGAGCCTGTTCAGCGCAGCCGCCCGTAATCGCCCCAACCGCGCGCCCATCTTCGGCCACAGCGATCTGGCTGCCCACTGGTCGGGGAGACGAACCGTCGATGGCCACCAGCGTCAGAAGCGCCGTCTTCAGCCCTTCGCGTCGCCAGCGCCACAGATCGTCGAGCACGTAGTCGCCATAGGCCGGGACGGTAATGTCGATAACCTCACTCACGCCCTTTTTGCCAAAGCCTCCGGCGTCAGAGGCAGCTTGCGCACGCGCACACCCGTCGCCGCAAAGATGGCGTTGCACACGGCCGGAATGACCGGCGGCAGGGCCGGCTCGCCCAGGCCGGTCGGCGGGTTGTCGCTGAGGACAAAGTGCGTGTCGATGTGCGGCGCTTCGGACATGCGCATCAGCGGCACCTCCTGGAAATTACCCTGCATCGCACGACCCTTCTCGAAGGTAATTGCCTGTCGCAGCTCACCAATACCGTCGATAACCGAACCTTCGACCTGATTGATCGCGCCCGCCGGGTTGATGATCTGCGATCCGACATCGCCAACCACCCAGACCTTCAGGACGCGCCACGTGCCGTCCGGGCTAACCCGCACCTTGGCCACCTCGGCAAAATAACCGCGATGGCTGAAATAGGTGGCCAGACCGAAGCCCTCCCCTGCTGCCGGTTTGCGACGGTTCCAGTGTGAGCGCGTTCTGAGAGTTTCCAGTATCACTTTCAGCCGTTTCAGATCGTAGTCCGGGCCCCGGCCCTCCGCAGGCGGCACATTACCGGCTCTCTCAATCAGTTGCAGACGGAAGTCGAACGGGTCCTTACCTGCCGCATGTGCCACCTCATCAAGGAAACATTCGTGGACATAGGCCAGCGAGTTGGACGACGGCGCGCGCAAATAGCCCGTGGGGACAAGCGTCTCTATAAGCGACTGCTCCAGCCGGTAATTTGGAACGGTCATCTGCAAGAAACCGTCCGGCGTGATGCCGGCGCCCTGCGCGGGTTTACCACCGCGCGCAAAGGTCACGCCGTGCGCCTGATAGGTGCTAAGGCCGCCCGCCCCATCCAGACCGGCGCGCAGACGGTGATAATTGCCGGGCCGGAAGTAGTCGTAAGCGACGTCGTCTTCGCGCGTCCACAAAAGCTTGACCGGAACGCCAGCCTTTTGCGCCACCACCGCCGCTTCGAGCATGTAGTCGTTCTCCAGCCGTCGCCCGAAACCACCGCCGCCACGGATCATATGCACTGTGATCTTGTCTTCCGGCACACCCAGCGCCTGCGCCACCAGTCGGCGGCCCCCGCCTGGCGACTGAGTCGGAGCCCAGATTTCAATGCCGTCTGACGTCACCTTCGCAGTACAGTTCTGCGGCTCCAGCGGCACATGCGGGATGAAGGGCGTCTCGTAGACGGCCTCGATCGTTTTCGCTGCAGCCGCCAGCCCCGTTTGAGTGTCGCCCTTGTTACGAATGATATCGCCACTGCCCATCAATAGCTTTTCCGCCTGTGCCGCATAGGTCGCCGTGTCATGCGGTACGCCTATGGCGTCGTCCCAGACGATCTCCAGCTGATCGCGCGCCGATTTGGCGTACCACCATTTGTCGGCGACGATGGCCACGCAATCCTGAATCCCGTGGAAATCCCCTTTACCTTCCAGCGTGAATAGCTGGACCACGCCGGGCAGCTTGCGAACGGCATCAAGATTGGCCGACTTGAACTTCGCGCCGTAAACCGGCGGTTTGGCCAGGATGGCGTATTTCATCCCCGGCACCTCGGTGTCGATACCGAAGATAGGTTCGCCCCTGACGATCTTTGGACTATCTACTCCGCCCTTAAACTGCCCTATTAGGGTGAAGCTTTTGGGGTCTTTCAGCGCCACCGTCTTCAGGTCCGGCAACGGCACCTTCGCTGCCGCCGAAGCCAGCGCTCCATAGCTCAGCTTCTTGCCGCTCGCCTTATGCAGCACCGTGCCCTTGACGGCACTCAGCTCGGCTGCCGGCACCCTCATCGCCTCGGCCCCCGCCTGAAGAAACATGGCGCGCGCCGCAGCACCGGCGCGGCGCATATTCTCATAATTCATCGGCGTGGTTAGCGAACCACCGGCGAATTGCGGCCCATAGGTTTTTTCATCGACAGGGGCGGTTTCGACGTGCACCTGCGCCCAATCGACATCCATTTCCTCCGCGATGATCATGGGCAGCATGGTCTTGACGCCCTGCCCCACCTCAGGGTTCTTGGCCCGGATGGTCACCTTCCCTTCGAGGTCAACGGCCACATAATCAGTCAGACGCGTGGTGGCGGATTGCGCCTCTGACGGTGAGGCCCCGAAGCCCATGACAAAGCCCCCACCGGCAAGCGCAGCCGCAGAGACAAACAAGCGGCGCGAAATCTTCACATCATCCATGCTCAGGCCTCCCGCGTGTCGGTGAGTGCCACCCCGGCAGCTTTCTTGATAGCTGAACGGATGCGAGTGTAGGTGGCACAGCGACACAGATTGCCATCCATTGCCGCGTCAATATCTGTATCGGTTGGCTTGGGCGTCTCTTTCAAAAGAGCCGCCGCCGTCATGATCTGACCGGCCTGGCAATACCCGCACTGCATAACGTCCAGCTCCAGCCAGGCCTCCTGAAGCGCCTTGCCTTCCTTGGTCTGACCGATGCCTTCAATTGTGGTCACGGCCGCGCCTTCGACGGCACTGACCGGCGTGATGCAGGCGCGCACTGGCGTGCCATCGACATGTACCGTGCAGGCCCCGCACTGAGCGATACCACAGCCGAATTTGGTGCCGACCAGCCCGAATTCGTCGCGCAGAGCCCACAGTAGGGGCATATCTTCCCGCACATCCTGCTCGTAGGCCTTACCATTGATACTGAATCTCAAGACCGTCTCCCCTTGTATGTGAACAGAAGTTTAGCGGATTTGGTACGGCCGCAAAGTGACATTTGCTTTATCTAAACCGCTCACGCGCCCGCTTCATATCCACCACCGTATCGATATCGAACAACTCATCTGCCGCCGCGTCCAGGATTACGGTTTGAACGGCGGCAGAGATCAATATCCGTCGCGCCCCCTGATCGCCACTAAGGCCGCGCAGGGTTGCGATATGGGTCGCAGAGAAGGCCACAGGCGGCACTTTCGCGTCACCAGCGGCGCTCACGGCGATGGTGATACCGTCACCGAGCGCGCTCAACAGAGCCTTGATATGCGTCAGGGGCACAAAAGGCATATCGGCCAAACAGACCAGCACCCCGGTAGCGCTGTTCACCTGCCGAGCCGCCAGAGCCAGGTTGTCCCCAATGCCGGCGTCCGACGCGGGGGTGACCGTCTCAAACCCCAGTGCCATAAGACCGTCCCGCAAGCCGTCCGACGCCACCACGGCGAGTTTCTGCCTCCACCTCATCTCTGAAACGCATTGCGCCACATGCAGACCCAACGGCCTGCCGCCCAGATCGGCCATCAGCTTGTCTGCATAGCCAAAGCGCCGGGAACGCCCGGCCGCCAGCAGGATCAGGGCCATGTCTGTGCTCTTCATCTGCCTACCTTGCCCGGATATTGGCTTTTTCTCAAACTCCTAATTTCTTTCGTAGCGTCATCCAGCTATAGGGGGGCGTCATGTTCAAGCTCCCCCCCAAGGACATCCCGCCGTTCCCTGAATTTGTCGCCATTATCGCCGCCTGCATGGCTGCGACGGCACTGAGCGTGGACACCATGCTGCCCGCCCTGCCCGCCATGGCGGCGGATTTCGGCATCGACAATGCCAACCGCATGCAGCTGATCATCTCGGTTTTCTTTATGGGGATCGGCGTAGGCCAGTTTATCTGCGGCACCCTCTCAGACTGGCTCGGGCGACGCCGCGTCTTGCTGGGCGGGCTGATCGTCTATGTGCTGCTATCGCTGACCGTGTCTCTGGTCACCGATCTGGAGCACATGATTCTGCTGCGCTTTTTTCAGGGCGTGGCGGCGGCTTCGGCCAATGTCATCCCGCGCTCGGCCATCCGCGACCTCTACACCGGCGCGCGCATGGCCAAGGTGCTTTCGACCTCACACGTCATCTTCATGGCCGTACCGATCATGGCACCCAGCCTGGGTCAATTGATCATGCTGGCCTTTCCGTGGCGTGGCATTTTCTTTGCGCTGACGATCGCCGGATTGCTGGTCTTTGTCTGGGTGTGGCTGCGCCTGCCAGAAACCCTGTCTGTCGAGCAGCGCTTCGCCCCATCACCGGGCAAGTTCCTCCGCGTGGCGCGCTATATCGCCTCAGAGCCTATGTCACTCGGCTATGGACTGGCGGTGATGGTGATGACGGCGATGATCCTCTGTTATCTGTCGATGATGCCGCAGATCTTCGAGGAGGTGTTCCATCAGCCGGGTTATCTGGGACTGGTCTTCGCCCTGTGCGCCGGCGCCATGGCGGTCGGAGCCTTCACCAATATCCGTCTGGTCGAGCGGCTGGGGACGCGCGTCATGTCACACCGTTCGCTGACCGCCCTGATCATCCTTTCGACCGTGCATGTGATATGGGCGCTGCTGGGCTATGAAACCTTGATCAGTTTCACGATTCTTCAGGGCCTGACTATGATGTGCATGGCCATGTGCACCTCCAACTTCACGGCGATTGCCATGGAAAAGGTCGGCCATGTGGCGGGCACGGCGGCTTCGCTTCAGGGGGTCCTGTCGATGGTCGGCGGCGGCCTGATCGGGGCGTGGATCGGTCAGTTCTGGTCCGGCGGAGTATGGCTTCTGCCGCTGGCAGCTATGGGGCTGGGCCTGACAGCCATCTGCATAATTCTGGTGGTCGAAAAGGGTCGGCTTTACCGCAACCCGGTCTGATTATTCGGCGTCGGGTTGCCGATCAGGTCGCGTGGTGTCAAAGGCCGGATGGCTCTGGCAGGCGGCTTCGACATCCCTCAGACGCGGCCAGCGCAGTTCGACTCCAAAGCGGCGGGCATTGGCCATCTGCGGCACCAGAAAAACGTCAGCCAAAGTCACCTGCGCCCCGAAGCAGTAGGGCCCCGCCTGCCCATCCAGAAGGGCCTCGCAGGCGTCAAAGCCCGTGGCAATCGTCTCCTGCGCCCACGCCCTGACGTCCGCCTCGTCCTGACCCAGCGCCTTGATCCGGTTGAGAACGCGCAGGTTCTGCACCGGGTGGATTTCGCAGGCAATGGCGTAGGCAAAGGCACGGATACGCGCCCGCTCCAGCGCGCTGCCGAGCAGAAGTGGCGGCTGCGGATAGACCTCCTCAAGATATTCGCAGATGGCCAGAGACTGAGTCAGTATCTCTCCGTCTTCGACCTCCAGCGCCGGGACCAGACCTTGCGGATTGACCTTCAGAAAGGCCGGTACCCGCTGATCCCCGTGACGCAGGTGCACGAAGACCTGATCATAGTCGAGACCTTTCAGCGCCAGCGCGATACGCACACGCCAGGCGGCCGATGAACGGAAATAGCCGTGCAGTTTCATTTCGCCGTCATCTCATTCTCTTCCGGCGCGGGATAGACCCCGTCCAGCACTTCGTCAAAATGGGCGCGCACCTGATTGGCACAGCCGCAGGCGCGCTGCCTGAGCCCGGCCGGATCGCGGATTTCGACCCGCCCGCGCACGGTGGCCAACAGGCCGTCCCGTTGCAACACACCCATGACACGGCTGACATAGGCCCGCCCGACACCTAGCATAGACGACAACTGATCCTGCGTCAGCGGGATTGTCGCCGTCTCTGTGCGGTCCAGCGCTAGGGTCAGCCAGCGCGCCGCCCGCTGTTCGATGGTGTGAGTTGCATTGCAGGCAACCGATTGAAACACCTGCGCCAGCAGGCAATCCGAATAGCGCGCAAAGAAGTAGCGCAGCGTGAGGGATTCGGCCTTCAGCGCCTCCAGCGTCTTCAGATCAATACGCAGCAGTTTGCCCGGAAACTGCACCTCGGCGCACGAAAAGGCGGGCAGACGGCCTTGACTGACGATGCCGCCGACGGCCCCTTCGCGCCCGACCAGCGCGGTTTCTACCCCGCGCCCGTCATCGAGCAGTACCCGAAAACCCACCAGGGTCGGCCCCAGCGGGAACCAAGCATGGCGCACCACGTCCCCGGCACTGAACAATACCATGCCCCGCCGGGCCTCAATAACCTCCATACGCGCTTGCAGCCGCATCCGGTCGGCGGGGCGCAGCGCCATCAGGAGATTGCTGCTCAACAGTTCGGGGTGGAGCGTGTCCATAGGGGAACCTCATCGCGTTTACCCCTATGTGTACGAGTGCACATACAATGCTGCCATGTCGGGTTAGGCACGCGGCCGCAAGGTTTCAATAAAATCGGCTTCGTCGAAAGGTCCGCACATTTATGGTGACCGCCGCCCCCATTATCCTGCTGACCGAGCCGCACCCTCCCAGCGCCGACCTCATCGTCACCTTGCTGGAGGATCTGGGGCTGAAGGCCATGGTCCTTACCCGCGGTGACGCTCTTCTGGAGGCCCTGTTGTCGCGTCAGGGCCACGTCGTACTGCTCAGCATCGACCTGCCAGACATGGACGGGTTTCGCGCAACACGCCAAATTCGTGATCTGGAACGCCGCCGGCTGATCCCGCCAGTCGTTGTAATCGGCCTGACGCCGCAGGGCCTGATCGATGAGCGCCAGCTGTGCCTCGATGCCGGCATGGACGGCCACCTGTCGAAACCCGTGACGCTGGGTCGACTCAGCGCCGCCCTGTCGCCCTACCCGTTACCGAATTAATCCTGTCGCTTTTGCGCCTGAAAAACCTGCCCCGAAAAAATTTGTAGCGACACGCTGGAAACCGGTGTCATTACCGTATAAGGTAGCGGCAACCATAAAAACAAACGCTCAGTATCGGGAAAGACGCCATCTCCATGCGCCCCTTTTTAAAATCGATTGCAGGCCTCACGGCAGGCCTGTGCCTAGCTATGTGCAGCCCGCTGGCGAGCGCCGCCTCTCAGCCTTCAGACAATGCGGTCAAAAAGACGATGCGCAAGGCCACGGAGTTCATGGTCGAGACGGTTTCGACCAATGGCGGCTATGTGTGGTCCTATCTGCCGGACATGTCGCGCCGCTGGGGTGAGCTGGAAGCCAAACCCAGTATGATCTGGGTGCAGCCGCCGGGCACGGCCACCATGGGCCACCTGTTCCTCGACGCCTATCATGCGACGGGCGATGAGTATTACTACACCGCCGCCGAAAAGGCTGCCGCCGCCCTGATCTTCGGACAGCAGGACAATGGCGGCTGGCACTATTTCATCGATTTCGGTGGCGAGGCCTCAACGAAGCAATGGTATGACACCATCGGCAAGAACGCCTGGCGCATGGAAGAGTTCCAGCACTACTGGGGCAATGCCACCTATGATGATGACGGCACGGTGGAGGCAATGACCTTCATCCTGCGTCTCTATCTCGAAAAGCACGATCCGAAGTACAAGCCCTCGCTCGACAAGGCGATCGACTTCGTTCTTAAAAGCCAGTACCCCAATGGCGGCTGGCCGCAGCGGTATCCGCTGAAGTACGAGTTTTCGCACCACGGTCAACCAGACTACACGTCCTACATCACCTTCAATGACGATGTGGCCGCCGGCAATGTCCACTTCCTGATCCTCTGCTATCAGGCACTGGGTGAAACGCGCGTTCTCGATGCCATAAACCGCGGCATGAACATCTATATTCTGGCGCAAAACGGCGCGCCGCAGGCCGGCTGGGCGCTGCAATATACGCCCGATCTCAAACCCGCAGGCGCACGCACCTATGAGCCGAAATCCCTGTCGGCGCACACCACCGCCAGCGCCATCCGTCAGTTGATGGACTTCTATAAGCTGACCGGCGACACCAAATATCTGGCGCCCATTCCGGCGGCACTCGACTGGCTCGACTCGGTGCGTCTGCCCGGCGAAAAGCCCCTCTATCCGTCGTTTGTCGAACTGGGCACCAATAAGGCGCTCTATACGCACCGCGAAGGCTCTAACGTCATCAGTGGTCACTACTATGCCGACTATAATCCGGAGCATACGCTGCGGCACTATAGCTCAACGCGGTCGATCAATGTCGCCAAGCTACGTCAGGACTATGAAAAGCTGAAAGCCACCCCGCCGGAAGAGGCCTCTAAGGACTCACCGCTGAAAAACGGCGTGGCCAAGCCGCTGCCGCGTTACTTCCTGATCGAGGAACACGGCGATTCTGACCTCAACCACGGCCGCGCCGCTGAAACCGCCGATCAACTGGTCAAGTCCCTGAACAAGGACGGCTGGTGGCCGACCGAGCTGAAATCGACATCTAACCCGTACATCGGCGACGGTTCGCCAACGCCGGCCGAAGGGGATTACCGCTCAACCCATGTCGGCGACAAGACCGATACCTCGCCCTATATCACCGATAAACCCGTCATCGGTATTTCGACCAGCGCCTATATCGACAATATGAAGGCGCTGATCGGGGCACTGAACACCAAAGACACTAACGAAAACAAAAAGAAATAAGGGAAATCGCCATGCAGGCACCTTCGGGCTCCAACGCCCCCGCTGGCGCGACGCGCTACCGCTGGCTGGTCGTGACATTGCTGTTCACGGCCATGGTCGTCAACTATGTGGACCGTCAGACGGTCAGTCTGCTCAAGCCGACCCTGCAAGCGGAGTTCGGCTGGAGCGAGCTGGACTATGCCGATCTGGTCTTCTGGTTCCAGTTCGCCTACGCCCTCTCCTACCTCGCCTTCGGTAAGATCGTGGACCGCTTCGGGGCCCGCATCGGCTTTTCTCTGGCCTTTGTCATCTGGCAGGCGGCGCATATCGGCCACGCGGCCATGTCATCGCTGAAAGACGCCATCATCGCCCGCGTCTTCCTCGGCATCGGCGAAGGCGGGGCCTTCCCCGGCGGCGTCAAGGCTGTGTCGGAGTGGTTCCCCAAGTCCGAACGCGCTTTTGCGGTCGGGCTGTTCAACGCCGGGACTAATATCGGCGCTATTGTCACGCCGCTGGTCATTCCTGCGATTACCCTGACCTTCGGCTGGCAGGCGGCCTTTATCTTTACGGGGGCTGTTGGCCTTCTGTGGCTGCCCGTCTGGTGGCTGGTCTATCGCCGTCCGCGTGAACATAAAAAGGTCAATGCACTGGAACTGAGCCATATCGAACAGGACCCGGTGGTCGTGGTCGAAAAGGTATCGTGGCTTAAGGTCATCCGCACCAAGGAAACCTGGGGCTATGCGCTGGGCAAGTTCCTGATCGATCCCATCTGGTGGATGTTCCTGTTCTGGCTGCCGGATTTCCTGCACAAGCGCTATGGTCTTGATCTCAAGACCTTCGGGCCGCCGCTGGTCGCCATCTACTTGCTGTCCGACATCGGTTCTGTGGGCGGCGGCTGGCTGTCGTCGCAGTTCATCAAGCGCGGCTGGAGCGTCAACGCGGCGCGCAAGGTGACCATGCTGATCTGCGCCGCCCTGGCCCTCCCTGTGGGCGTCGCGGCCATGGCCGACAATCTGTGGGTCGCCGTGGCCATCATCGGCGTGGCGACCGCCGCGCACCAAGGCTTTTCGGCCAATCTCTACACCCTGCCGTCGGACGTCTTCCCCAATGGCGCCGTGGGTTCGGTCGTCGGGATCGGCGGTATGTTCGGGGCCTTTGGCGGCATGGCCATGGCTAAATATGCGGGCTTCGTGCTCGACAAGATCGGCTCCTACACGCCCATCTTCGTCTATGCGGCCACAGGCTATTTTCTGGCGCTTCTGGCCGTGCATCTGCTGATGCCGAAGCTCGAACCGGCCAAAATTGGATAAGGAAAAACCCCGGTCGCAAGATCGGGGTTTTTTAATCTGAGAAGGCCTCTTTCAGCGTCTTCGCCGTACCGAACCGGATCGTCGTCACCGAATGGAAGACCTCGCCCGGCCGCAGCACGGTCGAAGGAAACTCCGGGCGATTTGGGCTGTCTGGAAAATGTTGGGTTTCCAGCGCGAAACCGTCGCGGGGCCAGATGCGATTGCCCGCCCGCCCATTCAGCGTGCCGTTAAAGCCGTTGCCGGTGAAAAGCTGCACACCCGGCTCGGTGGTCTTCAGTTCCAGAGTCCGGCCACTTTTCGGGTCCCAGGCCCGCGCCGCCACGCTCAGCGCGCCGGGTTGGGGTTTGCTCAGCACAAAATTATGGTCGAAGCCGCCGCCGATCTTCAATTGCGGATCGGCCCTGACGATCTGCGCACCAATCTGAGCTGGGCGACGGAAATCGAACGGTGTGCCCACGACCGGGCGCAGAGCCCCTGTCGGCAGCTTCTTGTCCGACAGGGCGGTAATGGCGTCGGCCTTCAGTTGCAGGTACTGAGCGTCGGTCGAACCCGACGCCGCCCCGCCCAGATTGAAATAGGCGTGGTTGGTCAGGTTGATCACCGTCGGCTTGTCGGTCGTGGCGCGGTAGTCCAGCGTCAGCGTGTCGTCATCCGACAGGCTATAGGTCACCGAAACACGCAACGTCCCCGGAAAACCGTTCTCGCCATCCGGGCTGATGTAGCGCAAGGTCAGCGAGCGGCAGCCCCGCGTCGCGCACGGCTCAGCAATCCACACGCGCCCGGAAAAGCCGGGCCTGCCGCCATGTGAAACGATCCCGCCCTTGGGGTCGAGCACCACGCGCCGCCCGTCCAGCGTAAAACCGCCGCCCGATATGCGATTGGCAAAGCGGCCGACCACGGCGCTGAAATTGGCCCGCGCCTCATGCGCCTTTAGGTCAATCAGATCAAGCACCACATTGTCCAAACGCCCGCGCCGGTCGCGCACCCGCACCGCATCGAGAATGGCCCCATAGGTCAGAACCGACACCTCCGTTCCGCGTCGGTTACGCAGGGTGTAGCGTTCCACCGCCTCACCACCGGCCGTCACCCCAAACGGCACATGGCTGACCTGTGGCCGGGACAGGCTGGACAGCATCAGAGACGAAGCCACAAGCGGCAGAAGGATCAGGGCGCGCATGAGCGAAGCCTAACCCGCCCGCCGACGCCTTTCCACAGGCCTCACGAAAAAGAGACTGGATTTTTTAATTTGTTGCAATAGATACTATATCAATCGAAACAAAACGGAGGTTCCCATGTCTGTCACTCCGCACAATCCGCTCGGTCTGAACGGCTTTGAGTTTGTCGAGTTCACCAGCCCCGACCCCACGGCCATGCGTGCCCATTTCGAGCGACTGGGTTTTGTCGCTGCCTCGCGCCATCCGTCAAAAGCCGTGACGCGCTATAAGCAGGGCCGTATCAACCTGCTGCTCAACGAAGAGCCCGCCGGTCAGGCCGCTGGGTTCCGCGCCGCGCATGGCCCCTCGGCCTCAGGTATGGCCTTCCGCGTCGCCGATCCGCAAACCGCCTTTGAGGCCGCGCTGGCACGCGGGGCCAAGGCCGCCGACGCTACCGCCGGGACGCTGGGCGACGGCAGTTTTGTGCTTCAGGGCATCGGCGGCTCCTACCTCTATCTGACCCCCGATACGGATCATCTTTATGCCGACTGGTTCGCTGTGCCGGGGGCCGAGGCCGCCGAGCGGGAACACAGCGTCGGGCTCGACCTACTCGACCACCTGACCCACAATGTGCATCGCGGTCAGATGCGAGTGTGGTCGGACTTTTATTCGCGCATCTTCGGCTTTGAGGAGCAGAAATATTTCGACATCAAGGGACAAGCCACCGGCCTTTTCTCTCAGGCCATGATTGCGCCGGACAAGGCCATCCGTATCCCGCTCAACGAGTCGCAGGACGACAAGAGCCAGATCGAGGAATATCTCAGAGAATACAAAGGCGAAGGCATCCAGCATCTGGCGCTGACCACCGACGACATCTACACCACGGTGGAAAAGCTGCGGGCACGCGGCGTGCGGCTTCAGGACACGATCGAGACCTATTACGAACTGGTGGATAAGCGCGTGCCCGGCCACGGCGAAGACCTTGAGCGGCTGCGGCGTAACCGCATCCTGATCGACGGCAATGTCGGCGAAGAGGGCATCCTGCTGCAAATCTTCACCGAAAACCTGTTCGGGCCGATCTTCTTTGAAATCATCCAGCGCAAGGGCAATGAAGGCTTCGGCAACGGCAATTTCCAGGCCCTGTTCGAGTCGATCGAACTCGATCAGATCCGCCGCGGCGTCATTTCGGTCGATGCGTGATGGGCCCTTACCTCAGCGGATTTGGCAATCATTTCGCCACCGAGGCCGTACCGGGTGCCCTGCCCGTGGGCCAGAACTCGCCACAGGCGGTGCCGTTCGGTCTTTATGCCGAGCAGTTTTCGGGTACGGCTTTTACCGCCCCGCGTAGCGAAAACCGCCGGACATGGTTTTATCGTCTGCGGCCCTCGGCGCAGCACGCCGCTTTTGCGCCGTTTGAGGCACACGGTTGGCGCACAGACGGCCCGCCACCTTCACCCAACCGCCTGCGCTGGTCGCCGCTCACGACGCCACAGGGCGAGGTCGATTTTATCGACGGGATGAAGGCCTATGCCGCCAATAGCGATGTGGAGACGCAGAGCGGCGTGACGGTCTATCTCTATGCCGCCACGGCCAGCATGACGCGGCGCGCCTTTTTCAACGCCGATGGCGAATGGCTGATCGTGCCGCAGGAGGGGCGTTTACGCATCATCACTGAATGTGGGGTGATCGAGGCCGCGCCGCTCAGCGTCGCGCTGATCCCGCGCGGGCTGAAATTCCGTATCGAACTGCCGGAAGGGACCGCACGCGGCTATGTTTGCGAAAACTACGGCGCGGCCTTCCGACTGCCCGATCTGGGGCCTATCGGCGCTAACGGTCTGGCCAATCCGCGCGATTTCGAAGCCCCGGTCGCGGCCTTTGAGGACGAAGACGCGCCGCATCAACTGATCCAGAAGTTTCAGGGCCAGTTGTGGAGCACGACGCTCGATCATTCGCCGTTCGACGTGGTGGCCTGGCACGGCAATCTCTGCCCCTACCGGTATGATCTGCGGCGTTTCAATACGATCAATACGGTCAGTTTTGACCACCCGGACCCGTCGATCTTCACCGTCCTCACCGCGCCTTCCGACACGCCCGGCACCGCCAATTGCGACTTTGTGATCTTCCCGCCGCGCTGGATGGTGGCCGAACACACCTTCCGCCCGCCGTGGTTCCACCGCAATATCATGAGCGAATTCATGGGCCTGATCGAAGGCGTCTATGACGCGAAGGCCGAAGGCTTCGCGCCGGGCGGCGCGTCTTTGCACAATTGTATGAACGCCCACGGCCCGGATTGCGCCAGCTATGACGCAGGGGTCTCGGCGGACCTCAAACCCCATCGGTACGAAGGCACCATGGCCTTCATGTTTGAAACGCGCTTCGTGTTGCGCCCCACGGCTCAGGCCCTCGCCCTGCCGGGTCTGCAAGGCGATTATGACGCCGGCTGGGGCGGCTTTGAAAAGGCTCGACTGCCATGATCGACTTTACCCACGACCCTGACCGCAAAAGCTGGCTGCCTGACGCCAACGGCCACGGCGATTTTCCGATCCAGAACCTGCCGCTGGGCATCTTTGCGCCCATAGGGTGCGACGACCGCCGCCTGGGGACGGCTATTGGCGATCATATTCTCGACTTGCGCGGCCTGCATCAGGCCAGACTGATCGACGGCGATGCGGCGGCGTTCGGCGCACGCACGCTCAATGCCCTGTTTGCTCGCCCGGCGCCCGAGCGGCGCGCCCTGCGTCAGCGTCTCTCGACCCTGCTCGGCGATCCGGCGCATGAAGCGGCGGTGTCGGCGCACCTCTATACCGCCGAGACCTGCGCCCTGTATCTCCCGGCTGAGATCGGTGACTATACGGACTTCTATGTCGGCAACCACCACGCCACGGCGGTGGGTAAGCTGTTCCGGCCCGACAATCCCCTGCTGCCCAATTACAAGCACGTCCCCATCGGTTATCACGGCCGCGCCTCTTCGGTTCGTGTGTCCGGTGAGCCGGTGACGCGCCCTCGGGGTCAGATCAAGGCCCCAGACGCCGACGCCCCGCGCTTTGCGCCGACGCAGCGGCTCGATTACGAGTTGGAGCTGGGGGTCTTTATCGGTGGCGAAAACCCGCTCGGTCAGCCGGTGCCGATCCGCGAAGCGTCTGAGCGTATCGCCGGGTTTTGTCTGCTCAACGACTGGTCGGCGCGCGACGTGCAGGCCTGGGAATATCAGCCTCTGGGGCCGTTTCTGGCCAAGAACTTCCACACTACGATTTCGCCCTGGGTCATTACGGCCGACGCGCTGGCCCCCTTCCGCACCGCGCCGAGAATGCGCGCCAGCGATGATCCCGCGCCCCTGCCCTATCTGATCGACGCCGAGGATCAGGCACAGGGCGGTTATCGCATCCGTCTGGGGGCCAGCCTGCGCACAACGGGCCTGAGCGCGCCGGTCGAACTGGCGCAATCGCGCGCCGAAGAGGCCATGTACTGGACCGTGGCACAGATCATCGCCCACCACGCCAGCGGCGGCTGCAATCTGCGCCCCGGCGACCTGCTGGGGACCGGCACCCTGTCCGGACCGCAGCCGCACGAGGCGGGCAGCCTGCTGGAATTGACCGAGGGGGGCAAGACGCCACTCACCCTGCCGTCGGGTGAAACGCGCCGCTTCCTCGAAGACGGCGACGAGCTAAGCCTGTTTGCCCGCGCCGAGGCGGAGGGGTTTGTATCCATTGGCTTTGGCCCCTGCACGACGCGCATCCGCCCGGCTGTGGAGCTATGACCGCCACCCTGCCCCGCCTGACCCAGGTGCGCCCCGGCATCGCGCTGGGGCCGCTGGCGCGCATCGCCGACGGAGCGGCGCGCAACTATGTGCTTCAGGTGGGCGAGGCGCGCTTTCACGGCTTTGTCGTGCGGCAGGGGCAGACGGTGCACGGCTATGTCGATGCCTGCCCGCACGCGGGCCTGCCGCTGTGCCAGACGCTGGATGACTATCTGACGCCCGATGGCGGCCTGATCCGCTGTCAGTGGCACGGCGCGCTCTTCGACATTCAAAACGGTGTGTGCGTCGGCGATCCCTGCCCCGGCGCCTCCCTCACCCCCTGGCCGGTCGCCGTGCGCGACGGGCAGATTTTTACCGCCTGAATCGGAATTTGACGTGACCGCGACCCTGACCGCTTCCCCCCTCTTCGCCGCGCTGAAGGATCAGCCGTCCGACAGCCTGCTGGAGCTGATCCAGTTGCACGGGGCCGATCCGCGCACCGACAAGATCGACCTCGGCGTCGGCGTTTATAAGGACGAACAGGGGCACACCCCGGTCATGACCGCCGTCAAACAGGCCGAAACCATCCTGCTGAACAGCCAGACCTCCAAGAGCTATCTGGGGACGGCCGGCGATATGGGCTTTGTCGAGGCGCTGATCCCCGTGGTTTTCGGCGAGGCGCGGCGTGGTGATACGGCGCTCAGCGGCGTGCAAACGCCTGGCGGCACGGGGGCGCTGCGGCTGGCGGCGGAACTGCTCAATCGCGCCCGCCCCGGTGCAACAGTGTGGGTGGGGACACCCACCTGGATCAACCACTTTCCGCTGCTGGAAGACGCCGGGCTGACGATCCGCGAATACCGCTATTTCGACCGCAACACGCAGTCGGTAATCTTCGCTGGCGTACGCAAGGCGTTGGAAAGCGCTCCCCCCGGCGATATCATCCTGCTGCACGCCTGCTGTCATAACCCGACCGGGGCCGATCTCAGCCCCGAGCAGTGGCGCGAAGTGGCGAGCCTGTGCGCCGAACGCAGCCTACTGCCGCTGATTGACCTCGCCTATCAGGGATTGGGACAAGGTCTGGAGGCAGATTGCTCGCCGATGCGCGACCTGCTTAAGCACGTGCCCGAAGCCCTGATCGCCTATTCGTGCAATAAAAACTTCGCCCTTTACCGGGATCGCGTCGGCGCCCTCTTCTATCAGTGCGGGGATGAAGCGCGGCGTGAGCGACTGCGCGGCAATCTAGTCAATCTCGCGCGCACCCTGTGGTCTATGCCGCCCGATCACGGCGCGGCTGTGGTGCGGCTGATCCTTAGCGACGCGGCGCTAGCGAGAATGTGGTCCGACGAACTCGATACCATGCGACGGCGTGTCCACAGCCTGCGCGCGGCGCTGGTGGCGGCGCATCCCGGTCTAGGCTTTCTGAGGTGGCAGAACGGCCTGTTTTCGACCCTGCCGCTTAGCCCGGAAGAGGTTCTGAGCCTGCGAACCCAGCACGGCATCTACATGGCGGCGTCCGGACGGCTCAATCTGGCGGGGCTGGCCACCGCGCAGGTGCCGGTTCTGGCGGCGGCTCTGGAACCGTATTTTTAGGGCTGCTCCTCAAGGGTGAAGATGCGGGTCATGGCCACCCACTTTTCGCCCGGCCGCGCCTTGGGCAGGGGCTTCTGGAACTCCCACATCAGGCGCTCCCACGCCTGCACGTCTTCCGAAGCCGCATCGGCGGCGGCCTTGGCGTCGGGAGCGAAGGCGTCACCGACTTCCATGATCATGAACATACGGTCGTGCGCCTGCCAGATTTCCATGGACTGAATATCGGCCTCTCGGATGCTGCGGATGATGGGGCCCGGCACCTGACCGGGCGCGTGCCAGGCCTTGTAGCGCGCGATCAGGTCGGCATCATCGTGCAGGTCGAGGGCAAAACAGAAACGGCGGGTCATGGCAGAATCCTCTGAGTTTTAACCTGTCTAAACGGTTGCGATGGATTCGTCACTGGCGGCAGGCCCCCGGCCCGCCTAAAGTCTCCTTTTTAAGCCGTGAACGAATCTGATGTCCTGGTACGCCCGCCGCGAAAACTGGTCCGCCAAAGCCGATGACGCCCGCGATGCCGGGGATATCGACTATGCCCGCATCATCCATTCGGCCTCCTTCCGCCGCCTTCAGGGCAAGACGCAGATCCTTAATCTCGGGGACAGCGACTTTTACCGCACTCGCCTGACCCATTCGCTGGAGGTCGCGCAGATCTGCGGCAGTCTCAACAAGCAGCTCAAGACCCACCAGTCTGAGCATCCCGCCGCCGCCCACCTGCCCGACCGGGCGCTGATTCAGGCTATAGGCTGTACCCACGACCTCGGCCATCCGCCCTTCGGCCACGGCGGCGAAGTGGCCTTGCACTACTGTATGCGCGACGACGGCGGGTTTGAGGGCAATGGCCAGACTTTGCGCATCCTGTCGCGGCTTGAGACGTTCTCCAAAAGCGCCGGGGCTAATCTGACGCGGCGCACACTTCTGGGCGTGCTGAAATACCCGGTCGCCCTGTCAAAAGCCGCCCACCCGGAGCGCCAACCGGCCCTGATGAAGGGGCCGACCACGATCGACATTATCGACTGCCGCGCCTCAAAGCCGCCAAAGGGTTATCTGGACAGCGAAACCGATGTTGTAGACTGGGTGCTGGAGCTGTTGTCCGAAGGCGACCGGACGCGGTTTCAGGCGCTGGACACCAAACCCGACAGCCACCATGCTACGGGGCACAAATCGCTCGATTGCAGCCTGATGGATGTGGCCGACGACATCGCCTATGGCGTACACGACCTCGAAGACGCCATTGCGCTTAATCTGGTCAGCGAAAGCGCCTTTCGCCGCGCCGTGCCAGAAAGTGACTGCAGCTCGTTTCTGGATGCGCTCAAGGCCCGCTATCCGCACGAGAGCGGCAACAATGTCTATGAGGGCATGGTCAGCGCCCTGTTTGGCGGTTCGGGGTCGCGCAAGCACTATGTCAACCGTCTGGTCGGGCATTTCATCACTCATGCGCGGTTTGCCGAAGACGATACCTTTGCCGAGCCGCTGTTGCGCTATCGTGTCGAGCTGCCCGACGGCCCGGGGCGGTTTCTCAAGGCGCTCAAGGATTTTGTGTTCGAAGAGGTGATCCGTTCCCCCAGCGTGCAGCATCTGGAGTTCAAGGGACAGGCCATGGTAGTGGCGGTGTTTGAGGCCTTGCAATCGGACCCCAAACGCTTGTTGCCGCGCGATCAGTACGCCCGCTATCAGGCCGCCTCGGACGATCTGCGCGTTATCTGCGACTATGTGTCGGGCATGACCGACAACTATCTGCTGCGCACCTATGAGCGTTTGTTCGCGCCGCGCATGGGGTCGGTCTTCGACAAACTCTGACGCGGTTACCGCTCCAGCTTGGTCGCCAGAATAACCGAGGTGGTGGTGCGCTCCACCCCCTCCATCAGGCCGATGCGGTCGATGAGGTCGTTGACCTCCTCGCCATTGGCCGCTTCGAGCAGGGCGATGATATCGTACTCCCCGCTGATGGCGTAGATAGCCGACACCTCGCTCAGCCGCGCCAGCTCCGTCTCGACCTCCAGATTGAAGCGCGGCAGGCATTTGATCATCACATGGGCCCGCATCCGCGTGCGCGAAAAGGCCTGCCCCATGCGCAGCGTATAGCCGGCAATGATCTTTTCCGCCTCCAGCCGCGCCAGCCGCGCATAGACCTGGGTGCGCGGAATTTCGAGCTGTTTGGCCAGATGCGATACGGTCAGGCGCGAATCCTCACGCAGCGCCGCGAGCAACCGGCGGTCAGTGGCGTCAATTTCAGGCGTGGCCTTGCGCGTCCCCATACAAGCGCTTTCTGAAAAGTGGCTTTAGCAAACGTTACACTATTTTTCGTCCGCGAAAATAGCCGTTCTTATTGGGGTCTCAGCCGATACCGTGCCGCGATACATGCCCAGATCGTTGAGACCGAATGCTACCTCACCCGCCGCGTCCATGGCAATCAGGCCGCCGTCGCCGCCGATGGCACCCACCGCCATGATGGTGTCCTGTGCGGCTTCGGCTATGGTCTGGCCCTTCCACAGGACGCGGTCGCAGACCTGACGCGCGGCAGATTCGCGGATGAAATATTCACCCGTTCCCGTGGCCGACACCGCGCAGGCTCCATCCTTCGCATAGGTACCCGCGCCGATGATCGGCGAATCCCCGACCCGGCCCCAGCGCTTGCCCGTCGTGCCGCCGGTCGAGGTGGCCGCCGCCAGATGCCCGTCCTGATCAAGCGCCGCCGCCCCCACGGTGCCGAACAGATGAGTCTGATCCACAGCCGCCAGATTTTTGGCCCTCCACGCCTGAAGCTGGTCCCAGCGCGGTTGCGTGAAGAAGTATTGCGGATCGACCTGTTCCAGTCCCTTTTCGACCGAGAAGCGATCAGCCCCGTCGCGCGCCAGCAGGACGTGCGGTGACTTTTCCATCACCGCGCGGGCCAGTGACACCGGGTTTTTAGTGCGCGTGACACCGGCCACCGCCCCGGCCTTTTGCGTCGCCCCATCCATGATGGCCGCGTCCAGCTCATTGACGCCGTCGGCGGTAAAGACCGCCCCCTTTCCGGCATTAAACAGCGGATTGTCCTCCAGTACGCGCAGCGTCGCTTCGACCGCATCGACCGCCGTGCCGCCCTTATCGAGCACGGCCTGACCGCGGCTCAGCGCCGCACTGAGCCCGGCGCGATACTGCGCCTCCTTCTCGGGTGACAGCTTTTCGCGTTCGATGACACCGGCCCCGCCATGGATGGCCAGCGCCCAGCGCTTCTTTTCGCGCATGACGCCTTGGCTGACGGTATAGCGTTTAACGAAGGCCGGATGCCCGACCTGCCGCGCCAGAACGTTGAAGGTGCTGTCCTTATCAAGGCCCGTGACCTTGATATTGTCCACGGAAAGCGGCGTGCCAACCTTAAGGTCCTTAGGGGTGACGCCTTCGAACAGCCAGGCATAGCCGCCTATATTGCTATAGACGTGCGTCGAACCGTCACCATTGACCGCCAGCACGGTCTGTTCATCCACGCCGATGCCGGTCAGAGGCCGCCTGGCCATGTGCTGCGCCTTGGCCAGAAACGCGACCAGCCGCCCCTGACGCTTGCGCTCCTTGAAATGGGTGTCGGTGACGATGCCTTTCAGCAGGTCGAAGCGCAGGAAGTCGGTTTCCATGGTCACCGCCGCGCCCAGCGGGTCTTTCAGCGCCTCTTCGGACCCGATACTGCCGCCGTCCATCGCACCGTAAACATATTCCCCCTGCACGGCCAGACCCGCCGAGGTGCCGCCCAGAGGCTTGCCCGCCGCGACGTGGGCATTGAGTGCCGCCTCGACCGGCGTGCCCTTCCAGAAGCGCACATAGTTCGACTGATCCCCGCCGGCCAGAAAGATGCCGTCGGCCTTTTTCAGTGCGTCGAGCAGCTCCGGATCGGTTGAGGCCTTACGGTCGATAAAGACGAAGGTGCGGATCGAGGCAAAGCCGCCGATCTGCTTATACATCTCATCCGCAGTGCTGGTCGTGCCGGAGGCGCGCAGCACGACGACGTGGCCATGCCCCGTCTTGTCGGCGAACCAATGGAAGGCGTCCACCGGCCATTCGCCCCCTCCGGCCATCATCAGACCGGGCTGAGGGGCCTTTTCGCGCGGCTTTTGCGGGTCGCCGATCACGAAGGCCTTATAGCCTTTCGAGCCCCAAAACCCCTGCGCCGCCACGGACGTTACCGCAGTGCACAAAAGTGCGATCACAAACAACAGGATAGGCAGGCGACGTGACATGATTGCCTCCGTAACGATATTGACCCAGCGTTACATTAATGTGTCACATATGCGGGTTTGTGAAGCCATTAAGACAATCTGATTGCAGAAATTTACATTCTGAGATCACATTCCGACAGAAATGCGGCGCGTGAGGATAGCGCGCCTATAATCCCGTTACTTTAGCCCCAGAGCTGTGGAGTGCACCATGCCGAGATCACATCTACCCGCCATGCTGAAGATCGCCCTGCTGGCAGGCACTAGCCTGATACCGGTCTGTGCTGCAGCGCAAGAGGCTTCGGGAGAACCGGAAATCACCACCGTCACGGTGATCGGCTCCAACATTCCGCGTACCCAGAAGGAAGGCCCGGCTCCGGTGACCACCATCACCGCTCAGGCGATTAAGGACAAGGCATTCAAGGACGTGCCGGACCTGCTGGCCTCGGTGACGCAGAACACCGGTCTGGTGCAGGGGCAGCAATCGAACAACGGGGCGGATTTCTCGCCCGGCGGTCAGCAGGTCAATCTGCGCGGCCTTGGTCCCAACCACACCCTGGTGCTGGTCAATGGCCGCCGCATCGCCGACTATCCCATGCCGTTCAACGGCAAGAGCAACTTCACCGACGTGTCGAACATCCCGATGGGCATGGTCGATAGCGTGGAAATCCTGTCCGGTTCGGCCTCGGCCATCTACGGGTCTGACGCCATTGCGGGCGTCGTCAATTTCAAGCTGAAGAAGAAGGCGGACGGCACCACCGTCGATATTTCGCACGGCTTTACCGAACAGGGCGGCGGCAAGTCGCTGGAGATGAGCGTCTCGTCGGGCTTCGACGCCGACCGCTTCCACGCCGTCTTCGGTGTCGAGGTCCGCAATCAGCGTCCGCTGTGGGGCTATCAGCGCGAGCGTCAGGATTCGACGCTTGACGCACCGACCGCCCGCTCGCAACTGCCTGAGCGTAACTTCATGATTCAGGACGAAAACGAGGATTATCTGGACCCGGGCAAGGCCACCTGTGACGCACTATCTGGCCTGAGCGGCGGCACCATGCAGTATGCCCTGCGTCCGCGTTACGGCTATTATTGTGGTTCGACCGCCGGTGTGGCCTACCGCACTGTGGTCTCCGAGCGCGTGCAGTTGTCCGGTCTGGCCTCCCTCACCTATGAGCTGAACGACACCACCACCCTGTTTGCCGATATTCAGGCAGCCAAGAGCAAGGTCAAGCTGATGCGGCCGCGCCTGACCTGGTACTACCAGCCGGGCAGCGACAACGAAGACAGCTATTTCTACAACGCCAACAGCGGTCAGCTGGAAGACTGGAACCGCACCTTTACCCCGGAAGAAATGGGCGGGCTTGAAAAGGGGATGCGTCAGGTCGATTCGCAGACCTTCACCATCAGCCCCGGCATCCGCGGGACGTTCGGCGAAGGCAATAGGTGGTCCTATGACCTCGCCTTCAATTTCAGTCGTTTCGAGTCGAAAATCGCTTTCCCGCTGCTGATCAATGCCAAGGCGACCAAGTTCTTCCTCGGTGACCAGCTAGGGACCGACTCCGACGGATATCCCATCTTTGCCCCCAGCTATGACCGCTTCTACACGCCGCTGACGCCGGCCGAATACGACTCGCTGGTGGTCAAGAGCATCTATAAGCCGTCTTCGTGGACCAACAGCTTCAAGGCCGTGCTCTCGACCGGCGAGCTATTCCAGATGCCGGCGGGCCCGGTGGGCTTCGCCGTCGTGGCCGAAGCCGGTCGTCAGGGTTATGATCTCTCGCCCGACCCACTGGCGACGCAGTACTATTACTGGGGCTGGAAGGACGCCGACGGCAAGGGCGGCCGCAGCAACAAGGCCCTCGGCGCCGAATTCCAGATCCCGCTTCTGTCCAACCTGTCGCTCAGCCTCGCCACCCGCTATGACCAGTTCGGCTTCGCCGGGCGCGACACGGACAAGGTGACCTATAATACGGGGCTGGAATACCGCCCGGTGAAGTCGCTGCTGCTGCGCGCCACCTATGGCACGGCCTTCCGCGCGCCGGACCTGCACTATGTCTATACCGGTCCTGGCAACGAACACCCCAGCGTCGTCGATCAGTTCAAATGCCGCACCGAAGAGCCCGGCGTGCCGCTGGGCGATTGTTCGCTCGATTCCGAACGTATTATCAAAAGCCGCGTCGGCAACCGTGACCTGAAGTCGGAAACGGGCACCTCCTTTACGGCGGGCTTCGTCTGGGCTCCGTCGCGCCGGTTCGATGTCTCGCTCGACTACTATAAGATCGAGATGAAGGATCAGGTCGAAGATCTGGAAATGGCCACGGTGCTGAAGACCGAGTCCGACTGCCGCTTCGGTTCGACGACCACCGGGGCCGCGGTGGACCCCAACTCGCCCACCTGTAAGGACGCCCTCAGCCGCGTCAAGCGCAACAGCGGCGGCGATATCATGTCGATCTTCATCAACCCGATCAATGTGGCCAGTCAGCAGACCTCCGGCCTTGATCTTAGCCTGCGGTTCGGCTTCGACACCCCGATCGGTCAGATCGACGTGTCGGGCGGCCACACCTATGTGATCAAGCAGGACTATCAGCGCTATGCCGGGGACACCTATTTCAGCATGCTGACCCCGACCAGCGGCTACGAACTGCCGCGCAACAAGTCGAACCTGAGCGTCAGCCTGCGCAACGGGCCGTTCAAGGCAACCCTCAGCGGCCGTTATGTCGATCGCACGCCGAACTATGACGAAGACGCCTATGTCAGCAGCTATTCGATCGCCAACGGCTCGATCCAGTACGATGTGACGGACAAGGCCACCGTGTCCTTCTCGGTGCGCAACCTGTTCGATACCAAGCCGGTCTACGACCCGACCTGGACGGGCTACCCCTACTATAACCATAGCTGGTTTGACGGCATCGGGCGCGAAGGCACGATCCGCTTGACCTACAAGATGTAAGACTGAGAAGCCGGAGGTCACCCCTCCGGCTTTTTAGGTTCAGGGCCGCCGGTATACCGTCCGGCCGCCCAGCAGGGTCCGGACGACCCTTGAGTCGCCCAATGCTTCGGGATCGGTCGCGGTCAGGTCGCGGTCGAGGACGATGAGGTCGGCCCACTTGCCCAGCTCCACCGAACCGACGCGATCATCAACGTGCAGGGCATAGGCCGCGCCCAGCGTCATAGCGCGCAGGGCCGTCCGCAGGGGGAGGCCCGGATCGACGCCCAGCCGCCCCGGATATTTGCCCTGATCGGCCCTGGCCGCCGTGCGCGTGACCGCCACCTTCAGCGCGAACCATTCGTCCAGTGTATCGACCGGCCAGTCGCTGCCGAAGGTCAGACGCGCCCCGTAGATATCCAGCAGGCCCGAAGGCTCGATCAGGGCGTGGCGAAAGGGCCCCAGCGGCTCCCGCGCGCCTTCGATGGTGTCGGCGGCGGGCTTGCCCCACTGAAACGACAGGACGGGCAGCGCGTTCAGTTCTGCAAAGCGCGTATAGTCCGCCGGATCGACGATCTCGGCATGGGCAATGGCCGGACGAATGTCCTTGTCCGGATGGATGCGGCGCAGGTTGGTCACAGCATCGAGCGCCAGTCGCACCGCCCCGTCGCCATCGGCGTGCATGTGCGGGTCTATCCCCGCCTCGGCCAGCAGACCCAGGATGTCGCTCAGTTGCGCCAGCGTGAAATAGGGCCTGGGGCCGCGATTGTGACCGGGCCGCCAGTGCGGGTCGGCTTCGCTCCCGCTGTTTTCGAAATAGGGGGCGACCATGACGCCGGTAAAGGCCGGGGCGGTGATCACGCCATCGAGAAACAGCTTGGCCGTATGGACGCGCAGGGCGGGCTTCGCGCCCTGATCCCCGGTGTCGTAAAGGCCGCGCTGACGCACCACCTCGGCGACCGCGGCTTTGGCGTCATAGGTATCGCCGGCGTCGATCAGCACGGCAAAATGCCCGCGCGCCGTCAGGTCGCCGCGCCTGTAGAGCGTCTGATAGGCGGTCAGGGTTTCGATATCCGTATAGGCGTCAAGGAACGTGGTGATCCCCTGTTCAGCCATCAAACCCAGCGCGATGTGCGCGGCCTTGAGATGGGTAGCGGCGTCCGGCGGCGGGATAAGGGTCTGAACCTTTGATTGGGCCGCGTCTTCGAGCAGGCCCGTCGCCTCGCCCTGCGCGTCACGCACTATCTTGCCGTCCTTCGGGTCAGGGGTGTCGCGCGTGATCTGTGCCACGCCCAGCGCGCGGCTGTTGACCAGAGCCGAATGACCGAAGGAAGAGCGCACCATGATCGGACGCCCGGTGCGCAACGTGTCCAGTTCGGCGCGCGTCGGGGCATAGCCGGTCGGAATCATGTCCTGTTGGAACCAGTTGATCACCACAAGCCAGCGGTCATCGGGCGCTTCGGCCTCGGCATCGAGGCAGGCCTGAATCCGGGCCAGAAACGCGTCCCGGCTCAGGCGCTGATAGTTGAGATTGCAGCCTAAGGTGCGCAGGCCCCCCGACTGCGGGTGCATGTGCCCGTCCACCAGCCCCGGCATCAGGGTGCGCCCTTTGAGGTCGATGACCTCGGTGCTGGGGCCTATATGGGCTTTGGCGGCGGCGGACGTACCCACATACACGATGCGCCCGTCGCGCACCGCCACGGCTTCGGCCACCGTATCGGCGGCATCGAGAGTCAGCACCTTGCCATTGACGAAGACGGTTTGCGCCGCCGGGGCCGCCGCCACCGCCGAAGAGGCCATCAGCCCCCATGCCAGACATAAAAGCACGCGCATAGGCACCTCCGCCGTTTCCAGGCTCAGGCTGAGGGTGTCGGGCCGGACCTGTCAAGCGGTAAGTGATCACAGCCGGGACGCGGCCCTCACACGGCCGCGCGGCAATGACGGTCGATAAAGGCCTGATGATCCGGCATAAGGGCCAGAGCCCGCGTCACCTCGTCTTCGAGCTGCGTCATGCGCCGGATCAGCTCCTCCTCCGGGATCATGTCGGCAATGGGGTGGTAGCGTTTGGGGCGGACATTCTGACCGTGCATGACCGCCAGCCAGCTCACCTCGCTGAACAGCTCATTGTCGTGGCGGTACTGACGGGCATTTTCCTGATAGATGGCCAGCCGCTCACGCAGGGCGTCTGGTATCTCCATATGGCGGCAATATGCCCAGAACGGCGTGTCGTCGCGCTCGGTGGCCTTATAATGCAGGATGATGAAGTCGCGAACCTGCTCGAACTCCAGCCGCGTGCGCGCATTGTAATAGTCGATATCCGGCTGATTGAAGCTCTTGTCCGGGAAGTTAGCCATCAGGCGCGCAATGGCCGTCTGGATCAGGTGGATGGAGGTCGATTCCAGTGGCTCAAGAAAGCCCGACGCCAGCCCGATTGAGACGACATTCTTCGTCCACGGCGCGCGACGAACACCGGCGGTGAAGCGCAGAAAGTTGGGCTCGCTCAGCGGCGCACCGTCCAGATCGCTGTTGAGGCTCTCGAGCGCCGCCTCATCGGAGATATAGCCGCTGGAATAAACGTGGCCATTGCCGGTGCGCGACTGAAGCGGGATACGCCATTGCCAGCCCGCCGTCTTGGCGGTCGAGCGCGTATAGGGGATGGGATCGGCAACCTTGGCACAGGCGCGGGCCACGGCGCGGTCGCACGGCAGCCAATGGCTCCAGTCATCATAACCGGCCTCCAGAGTCTGCGCGATCAAAAGCCCCCGGAAGCCGGAGCAGTCGATAAACAGGTCGCCCTCGACCGTCTCACCGCTTTCCAGCACGACGCTGTCGATATGTCCGGAATGGGAGTCTTGCACGACGCGGGTGATGCGGCCTTCGGTGCGGATGACACCGCGCTTCTCGGCCAGTTCGCGCATGAGACGCGCATAGAGGCTGGCGTCGAAATGGAAGGCATAGGAGATGCCGTTCAGCGCCGCATTGAGGCGCGTCGGGTCCGGGCGCTGAAACCTGTGCGCCTTTGCGGCACAGACCATCAGATTGTAGGCATCCAGAGACGGGGCCTTGCCCATCTTTGCGTAGCGCAGCCAGAAATGGTGGAAGTGGATGCCATCCATATTGGCGCCATAGGCACCGAACGGGTGGATATAGCTCTGCCCCAGCCCGCCCCAGTTGACGAACTCGATCCCCAGCTTGAAGGTGGCATTGGTCTTGCGGATAAATTCGTTCTCATCCAGCCCCAGCAGGCGGTTGAAATAATGGATGTGCGGGATGGTCGCTTCACCCACCCCGACCGTGCCGATGGCATCGGATTCGATGACGCGGATCGCCACTTCGCGCGACGGCATCAGCTTGGACATGCCGGCGGCGGCCATCCACCCGGCGGTGCCGCCGCCCACGATCACGATCTTGCGTATTCTCAGGTCTTGTTTGGTCTCTTCGGGGTTCGGCACGGTCAGGTTACTCGGTCTCAGGCCCGCACAGCGGGGCAGTAGGATTGCAGGAAGGCGGCGTGTGTCGGCATGCGCCCGGCTTCGGCGGCCATGGCAGCGCGCATCGACTCCAGACTGCCTATCACTGTGTCATACGGCACATGGGCAACGACCGGATCGCAGGTGTGCGGCACAATGCCCTGCCCCAGGAAGACGGCCACCCAGCTTGTGCGCGCAAACAGCTCGTCTTCGTAGCGGAAGGTGCGGCCCGCCGTGCGGAAGAGCTCGATCTTGTGCGTCAGGCTGTCGGGGATGGTCATATTGCGGCAGTAGTCCCAGAAGGGCGTGTCGTCGCGTTCGGTCGCCTTGTAGTGCAAGATGATGAAGTCGCGCACCTGCTCGAACTCGGTTCGCATATGGCGGTTATATTCGTCGCGCACCACCACCGGCAGGGAGGCATCGGGGAACAGGGCGATGAAGCGGCTGATCCCCTCCTGAATCAGATAGATGGAGGTCGATTCCAGCGGCTCAAGGAAACCGGCGGACAGGCCGATCGCAATGCAGTTGTTTTTCCAGAAGGTGTGGCGGTGCCCGGCGGTGAAGCGGATCTGACGCGGCGTACTGATCACCTCACCGTCGAGATTGGCCAGCAGTATCTCCGTCGCGTCGCCATCGTCCATAAAGGCGCGGCTGTAGATATGGCCATTACCGGTGCGCGACTGGGTGGGGATGCGCCACTGCCAGCCGGAGGGACGGGCGGTCGAACGCGTATAGGGCAAAAGCGGCCCGGCATGGGTGCAGGCGACGGCCTGCGCCGCATCGCACGGCAGCCAGTGGCTCCAGTCGTGATAGCCAACACCCAGCGTCTTGCCCAGCAACAGGGCGCTGAAGCCCGTACAGTCAAAGAACAACTCGCCGGTGAGGGTCTGGCCATTGTCGAGCGCGAGGGCCTCGATATCGCCGCTACCGGGGTTCTGGACGACCCGCTCGACCTTACCTTCGACGCGGCGCACCCCGCGTTGTTCAGCGTAATTACGCAGAAAGCGGGCATAGAGGGTAGCGTCAAAATGATAGGCGTAGCGGATATGGGCGCGCGGAGAATTCTCCCCCGCTGGGGGCAGGTCGAAACGCGCCTGACGCGCAGCGACGGCGCTCATGCTGTAGTGGTCAATCGGGTGGGTATTCCCGCCCTGCCGCGCCCGCAGCCAGTATTGGTGGAAGTCAAAGCCGTTCATATCGACGCCGTGGGTGCCGAAGGGGTGGATATAGGCCTGCCCCTTGCGCCCCCAATCGACAAATTCGATCCCCAGCTTGAACGTCGCATGGGTCGCCTTCATGAACGCGTCTTCGCTAATCCCCAGCATCCGGTTGAAGTTGATGATGTCGGGTATGGTGGCTTCGCCGACGCCGATGGTGCCGATCTGATCGGACTCGACCAACACGACCGAGACCTTTTGCGGATCGACCAGACTGGACAGGGCCGCCGCCGTCATCCACCCCGCGGACCCGCCGCCCAGAATCACGATCTCCTTGAGGTACGAGGTCACGCGGTTTGTCCTTGTTGTTGACGCAGATAGCCGGTCAGGCCGTCCAGATACTGATGGTGCGGCGGTAAGGCGCGGGCCACGCCGTCGATGTCGCGGCGCTGAGCGGCCAGATAGGCCTCGACGCGGGCCGGATCGGCGCGGTCGGCGGTGCGGTCATAGCGGGCGGGCCGGCGGCCCATGCCGTAGTGCAGGATCAGCCAGTCTTCGCGGCTAAAGGGTTCGAGGTCGAAGGCGACGGGGAGGCCGCGACTTTCGAACTGTTCGATCTTGAGGCGAAGCCGCGCCTCCTCTGGCTCCGCCGTCGCTCCCTGCCAGTAGGCCGAGCCATCCCGCGGCGCGGTGGTGAACAGGGCGCGCATAAAGAGACCGGCGTGCGCGTAGTCGGCCTCGGCCTGACGGTTAAACTCCCGGCGCTCAACCGATAGGTCCGGCGTCACGGGCAACAAGGCCAGCAGCCGCTCAATATCCCGCTGCAACAGGATCATCGGGGCGGGCGTCAGGGGCTCAGCGACGCAGGCCGCTTGACCGATACCGACGCAATTGCCCGCCCAGGCGGCACGGCGCTGCCACACGGCGAGCGTGGCCGTGCGCGCCGAAGCGTCTGCGGTCGCGGCGCTGTCGGGATCAGTAACGGTCAGGGTCAGCAGAGAGGCGCGCAGCGGGGTCTGGGCCTGCCAGCCATCGGACATTCCGGTCACCACCGTCACCCCGCCGGTGTGGGGCGGCGCGTCGGATCGCGTCTGCTGCACAGTCAGCCGCCTTTGCCCCCGGGTTTCGGGGACGAGGTGTGACAACAGGGTGGCGTGCGGCCCGCTGGCGTCGATCCACAGATTCGCCGTCAGACTCTGACCGTCACTCAGTTGCACGGCGCGGATATGCCCGTCCGCCACATCCACGGCGGCGATAAAGGCCTCAATCCGGCGCACCCCGGCGCTCAGGGCCGCACGCTCAAACCGCTGACCGTAATCGGCCGCTTCGAAATGATAGCCATATTCGGCACGCGACAAAGGATGGTTGCGCTCTTCGGGCGGGTGGGCAAAGGCGCCACGCCGCGCCGCCAGCGCCGAAACCAGATAGGGTTCGAGCGCCGCCTGCCTCTGCTGAGTCAGATAGTGATGAAACGGAACGCCCTCCAGCACCGGCAACGGCTGATGGAAGGCCTGCACCCAGTCGAGCCCTTGCGCCCCCCACAGGCGGTAGTGTGTGCCGAAGGAAAGGCCCGTCTGGCTGTGCAGGATCAGGTCCGGCTCAGCCACCCGGCACCCCAGATTGAAGCGGTAGGCATCGGGCGGGGCCAGATGGCCGTAAAACAGATCTGTGTCGGGGTCTTTGCCCTCACTCAGCCAGGTGACGGTCAGGGTCGGGCAGGCATAGGCCCCCAGCGCCGCCGCCGCCATCTGACCGGCCAGCCCGCCGCCACAGACCACCACATGCAGGTTTGCAGACGTCATGGTCTTACGCGCCTTTCGCAAGAAGCGGGCCGGTGTCGGAGGCCGCGCCCATCTTGCGGATATAGGCCCCATGATCCGGCGTGGCCGCCGCGGCCGCGGACACGCGATGTTTCAGGGCGTCCCCCGCCCGGCGCACCTCGTCCGATGACAGGCGATCGACGCGCGGATCATAATGGCGCGGGATCAGGTTTTGCCCCAGCATCACCGCCACCCAGCTTGGTGGCAGGAAGACGCCGAACTCATAGCGAATGAGGTGGGCGCGCGTCAGCCAGGCCTGAATCTTTTCCTCTAGGCTGTCGGGCAGGGTCATGTTGCGGAAATACCGCCACATCTCCGTATCGTCGCGCTGCGTCGCCACGTAATGCAGCAGCAGGAAGTCGCGCACCCGCTCGAAATTAACGCCCATGCGGCGGTTATACTCATCGATGTCCGATTGCCGGAAATGCTTGTCCGGGAAGATTTGCAGAAGCTCGGTAATGCCTTCCTGAATGAGGTGTATCGAGGTCGATTCCAGCGGCTCCAGAAAGCCGGCAGCCAGACCAATGGCCACGACATTGCGGTTCCAGAACTGCCGGCGACGGCCCGTCGTAAAATAAAGCTGACGCGGATCAGCCAGCGTAGGCGCGTCGAGATTGCCCAGCAGACGCGCATGGGCGGCCTCATCGCTGATGAAGCTGCTGCAATAGACGTGACCGTTGCCGGTGCGGTGTTGCAACGGGATGCGCCACTGCCAGCCGGCCTCCAGCGCGGTGGCGCGGGTGAAGGGTGTCAAGCCGCCGCGTGATTCCGTCGGCACCGCGACGGCGCGATTGCACGGCAACCACTGGCTCCAGTCGTCATAGCCGGTCTTCAGCGCCTGTTCGATCAAGAGGCCGCGAAACCCCGAACAATCGACAAACAGGTCGGCCTCAATCACGACGCCATTATCGAGCGTCAGCGCCGCGACATGGCCATTGTCAGGGTTCAACTGGCAATCGACGACCTTGCCTTCGCGGCGTATCACGCCGTGCCCTTCGGCAAAGCGGCGCAGGAAGGCCGCATAGCGACCGGCGTCAAACTGATAGGCATAGCCGAAAGTGGATTCGATCTGGGCCGGGTCGCTGGCCGGATGGCGAAAGCGATTGGCCTCGGCGATAGCGATGGGATAGGCATAGGTATCGAGGCGGCCCGCCTCGCCCATCTGTTTGAGACGCAACCAGTACTGATAGAAGGGGATGCCGTCGATCGGCGTGCCATAGTCGCCGAAGGGGTGGATATAGCGGTCGCCGATACGCCCCCAGTTGCAGAATTCGATCCCCAGTTTGAAGGTCGCTTCCGTGGCCTTCATGAAGGTCACTTCGTCGATATTGAGCGCCGCGTTAAAGCTGCGGATATGCGGCAGGGTGGCTTCACCCACCCCGACCGTGCCGATCTCTTCGGACTCGATCAGAGTCACGGATACCGGCAAGCTCTGTAGCTTGTGCGCCAGAGCCGAGGCCGCCATCCAGCCCGCCGTCCCGCCGCCAAGGATACAGATGCTTTTGATCGCTTCCGGGTTTTCACGCATCGCAGGGGTCCTGTGGAGGCTGAGAGATCAGGGGGCTTTTGGGTTTGAAAGACTAGTGTTACGTGTGAGGTGGCCGGACGAGCTATGTGTCATTGAGCCGCACGAAAATATTTCCTGTGAGACGCCCGGTGCGCGGATCGTCGCTGTAGGTGAAATCGGGCGGGATATAGCCGGAATGCAGCAGCGCCCCCTGATAGATGACGAGGCGGTTGAAGCGGGCTTCGACGTGAAATATCTTTTCGTACCGGTCATTGGTTTCGGCCGCAAAGCCTGGCGACACGCCCATCCGCTCGTCTTCATCGCGCATGGCCTGGCGAAGACGCGGCGCGCTCTCGGCATCGACGCGTTCTATGCCGCTGGCAATATGGCGATAAAAGGCCGTGCCAGTATCGGGCAGATGATGCAGGTGATGCAGCACCGCGACCATACGCGGATCGGCCCAGTCGAAATGCGGCAGGCGCTGAACGGGGCTAAGGGCGTCAGGGGGCGTGGTGACCAACGAAAAACTGGCTTCGACGATGCCAAAACCGCTGACATCAAAGGCCTGCCCGATGACGGGCGCCAACTTCTGCAACACGCCCATCACGTAGGGCGAGGCGGGATCTCCGGGGCCGATATGACGCCGCCGCCCCGGATAAGCGGTCTGACCTTCGGGCGGAAAGGGCATGCACGCCGCCGCCATATCGACGACGCGTGACGCTTCGATGAGAAAGTCGTCGATGACGACCACCCGCGCCCCGGTCTGCCCGATATGCTGCACCTTTACGTCCATACACACTCTACCTCCCAAATACCCTCAGGCCCGTCGGCAAGAGGGGCGAACGCTGTTCGCCCCCACCCGGTACACGCGACCGATGCGCGGGAACACCTATCTTTTAAAGAAACATATTCCCAGATTACAGGATTTCAACAGGCCTTTTGTCGAAACATTGCATATATGCAAAAAAAACGCCGCGCCTGTGGTAGCGCGGCGCAGTATGAAAAAGCGGCATGTCAATTTGGGAGGCAAATTGCTGCCAACAAATTCATAACAATCATCTTAGATATTTTCAACGCAAATAACGATACCTTTGCATTATTTTACATCGGCCAAAGAATACGCAAAATACTGAAATGATATCGGGAACACCACTATTCGATGTTTTGGAAATAGAGAAAAATCGCGCTCGGCTCTTTAAACTAAAGCCGCGCCCGAATAATAAAATAAAAATTACTTAACGGAGGCACGGATTTCTTCCGCTGTCTTTTTTGCTTCGAAGATTTCTGGTTGCTTGGTCGCCCCGGGGAAGCTGGCCTGATCACCACTGCCGACCTGAATCAGCAGGACGGCCTGAGAGACCTTTCTCGGCTTCCAGCGTTCCAGCACCGCCGGCGGCACATCACCCCCGCCAAAGCCGCCCGTTGACGGGCCCATCGGAATACTGCTGTCACTACCCGCGCTTTGGTTAGACCCTGCTCCGCTGCTGGCAGTAACATTGCCGATAAAGGCACCCGTGCGTGACGCCACGTCTTCGGCGCTGCCGACTTCGATTTCCTTGACCGAGGTCGTGAGCACGGCAAACCACTCATGCCCCGACTCCGTGGTGAACTCAGCCGCCCGCAACAGGGCGTAATTCGCCACCACATCGGCCTTCATCCGCGCGTCCCCGGTGTAGGTAATGACATAGCGGTTTTCTTCGACTTTGGTATTGGTATAGCCCAGACCTCCATTGGGTCCTGCTGCCTTATAAACCGGCGGTTTGGCCGCCACCACACCGGGCATCACAGCGACCGTGCCCAAAGCAAGGACAACAGCCAGTTTGGCCAATATTTTCATGAGAAGCTCCCTTTCGCTCGGAGCGATGTGCAGCGCAGACACACTGACCAAAACAGAAAGCTATTCGCTCCCCTTGGGGCTGATGTCCGCACGTAGTGCACCGCCTGAATCATTGCGGCTAAACACCTTTACTCCCGTCCGAACAAGGGGCGGAGAAACTCCGCCCCCTGCCTGTAAGGGGTTTTCAGGCCGCGACTGTTAGTACTGGTAACGCAGGCTCAGAACGAAGCGACGGTCGTTCAGGAAGCTGAAGCGGCCCACGCGATCACCGTTCTTGTTAACCTGTGCCTCCGCCTTGTTCTTAGTATCGAGCAGGTTGGAGGCGTTCAGGCTGACCTGGAACTGACGGTTGACATTGTACTTGATCGAACCATCGAGGAAACCGACATCCGAGTTATATATGGGGTCGCCGGTGATGTAGTCACGATAGGAGGTCAGGTTCTCCGAACGCCAGTTGTAAGCCAGACGGCCTTCCCACTTGCTGTCTTGATAAATACCAACCACGTTGAAGATGTACTTCGACTGACCCAGCAGGTCGTCTACGCCAAAGCGGTAGATTGTACCAAAGTCGTCCGGTACACCATCGCCATTGGCGTCAATATAGGCCGGCGGCGGGGTCGCACTAGAGTCGATATAGGTGAAGTTGGTCTGCAGACCGAGGTGCGACATCCAGCCCGGCAGGAAGTCGTAGAACTGCTGATAGGCCAGTTCGATCCCTTGCAGCTTGGCTTGATCGGCATTGACCGGACCACCGTAAACGACGTTAACCGTCTTACCATCCAGCTTGATAGACCCGAGGGTGTAGTCACCGCCCTGAATGATATTCTTCAGGTCCTTTTTGAAGACCGCAGCGGAGACCGTACCCCCCTGGAAGTACCATTCGAAGGACAGGTCATAGTTGATCGCCGTCGTCGGCTTTAGGAGTGGGTTGCCACCCGTGACCCGGATCTGGTCAAGTGTGATGTTTTGCGCCCCGCGGTCGACGCGATACAGCGGGTCGGTTGTGTCAGTGATGGTCGGGAACGCGACACGCGTTGTAACCGCACTTGTCTGCTGAGCCGCACGCATATCCTGAACGTTCGGACGGCTCAGGTTTTTGCTGGCACCGAAGCGGATCAGCATGTCCTTGTTCAGGTTCCACTTCATGTTGAAGGACGGCAGCACGTAGGAGTCATCCTTCACCGACACCGTGCGCGCCTCAGACTTGCCGATCTGACCCGCAGGGCAAGCGGCGAAGTACGCCGGTGTCGCCGTCGCCGGCAGACCTGGACAAAGATAGCGCGTCGTTTCCGGGAGGAAGTCCTGAACCGAGTCACGCGATTCGGCGTCTGCTGTGCGAGGAGCGTCCGTGGTTGACGCGGTCTGCGCATCGGCGTCGATCGACCGATAAGCCATGAAGCCGCTCGAATCGAGGTCTGTCGTCGTGTAACGGACCCCAAAGTTACCGTCAACCGACATCCCGTTGTCGAACTCCTTACCGAAGTTCAGCATCAGATAGGCATTGTTCGTGGTCTCGACGATGTCCGAAACGCGCGCCGGATCGTAGTTTGGCTTACCGTCGGCACCGAGCTGGGTGCGCCAGCCCGACTTACGGCTGCCATCGGCATTGACGAAGGTCGGCTCGTTATAAACGTAGTTGCGCATGGCAACCGGGTCGAGCAGCAGGTCGGAGCGGATGACCAGGAACTGAGTGTTCGGCCCTTGGAGAACGCCGCCCCGATAGAAGTCGCTGAAATCCTTCTGATCATAGGCAGGAGTCTTTTGCGACGAGAAAACCCCGAGACCGGTCCCTTCCCATGCCGGAGCAATACTGCCCCAGTTGACATCCATTTCTTTATTAGTTTGCGAACGTTCTGAGTGACGGACGCCGAATTTGACCGACTTGAACCATGAATCTGCCTCAAAGTCGTACTGTACGTCAGCGCGCACAGCGGTCAGTTCACCGTCACCGTCGCGGTGCCCTTCACCGGCATAGAGCCAGAAGGCGGCGTTCGGGTCGTTCATGCCCTTCTGGAAGCCCGGCATGATCCGATAGACCGAATTGCCGCTGCCGTCCGTACCGACAACAGTGTTGCCAGCGATCTGGCCCGCATTGATTTTGGTACGCGGGTCGGCAGTGAGCGTCACTTGCGGATTGTCGAGGCCCGGCACAATGAAGGCGTTGGCATAGGTTTGCGAACCACCCCACATTTCGTTCGCTGTAGCGCTGGCCGTCGTCTTGTGTGCGTCGATTTCGACATACAGACGATCAGACGGACGCCACTTGAAGTTCAGGCTGATATCCTCGGTCGTGGTTCGCTCGGTCTTGCCGATGCCCAGAACGGCAACACCCAAGCCATAGGCCCCGGTCCAGCTATCGAAATCATTGGTAACCAGTCCTGAGGTCATCAGGCCGCCATTGATCGGGAACTGGGTTTCACAATAGTCCACAGGGCGAGTCGCGCTGGCCGCTGGCACGTTACAGCGGTTCAAACCCGACAGGGTGGTATTGTCGAATGTAGCATTGGTGACAGAATAGCGCTGGTTGTTGCCGCCGTCCGGGAAGGATTCCAGCGTATATTCCAGGCCCTGGCTTTCATTGACGACCCGAATGTACTTACCGGTAAGACGCATGGTGTCGTTTTTCCACTGCGCCGCGAGGTAGGTGCTGGAGCGGTCGCGCTCGACCTCATTTGTGCGCATCTGGAAGCCCAGAATCGCCCCAACTGTTTTCCCCGGAACGATGGTGGTAACGCTTGATGGTTCGTTCGTTTCCAAGGCGTTGCCGGTATTTGGACCGCGCGGGATCGGCGCTGGCTGCTGCCAACCATGGATCATCGACTTCAGATTGGAGGTTGAGTACGACCCCATCAGGCCAAATTCACCCACCGAGGTCTGCCAACGGTTGCTGACCACGGCATTGTAAGAGGGCGACCACTTCTTGGCGAGATCACCATAGTTGAAATCCGCCGAGACCGAAGCAAAATAGCCCTTACGGTCAAAGGGTTCCAGCGTGCGCAGATTGATCGTGCCGCCGATGCCGCCTTCGATCAGGTCCGCCGAAGAGTTCTTGAACACATCGACCGCGCCGACAAGCTGCGGCGGGATGCTGGACCAGTCGAGCGCACGACCACCATTGGCCGAGAAGGCGTCACGACCGTTAAATTCCGAACGGACGAAGCCCAGACCACGGATCAGGTTACCGCGCCCTTCAGGCGACGGGAAGTCGGGGCTACCACCGAGCGTAAAGCGCGTCACAGTCACGCCGGGGACGCGTTGCAGTGCTTCGGCTACCGACAGATCCGGCAGGGCGGACACGTCCGAGGCGGTGATGGAGTCTACGAAGGTAGCCGACTTGCGCTTGATCTGGGCGGCGGATTGCAGAGCGCCGCGGATACCGGTCACCACGACGGTCTGCACGTCATCCTGGGCCGCTTCCTGAGTGGGCGTCTTGGCCGCGTCCTGAGCAAAGGCCGGCGACGACAGAAGCGCCACGGCCAAGGCTGTAGAGCCGAGCAGTTTACCATTCAGGCCCTGACGTCCAGACATGACGGATTGATTACGGGCAATAGTGCCGCTCACTGGTTTCATGTTTTAAACTCTCCCTGCCTCGACTGACTACTTTGGTCGCGAGGTATTTTGTGCTCCCGTAGAACGGGATGCGATTTTTTGACTTTTTCTGATGTACTAACGTGCCGGGCTGTAACCCCTTCCAATTGCCTCTTGTTGGCACCCAATACGTATGAACGTAACGACGGTATGATAGCGGTCCCATTTTTTCAATGGGAAAGGTCGGACAACTTATCAAATATTATGTGAGTTGCCGGATTGCGACACTTTGTTTCGGCACCTTGGCTCTGTCACGTCCTCGATGACAACCTTATCATGCGTCTTTCAGGGGGGCTATAGGCTGCCCGGTGGCTATGTAAAATTTTTGTAATGAACATCTATGCTGTTGATTACAGGTCACTATTGTTGTGAATGTAGGCCCCACAGCGGTAAAGCCATAGCCTGGCAAGGTTGAGCGGCCGCCAAATATACAATCAGGGCGCGCATCTGGCCTCATCACATCAAGAACAAGGATATCCTGTGGAAAAAGCGGATCCGTCCAAGCGCCTTTGCGATCGTCGGCAGCTATTAGTCGGAGGAATTGCCGCTACGGCCCTGTCTGCAACCGCCGGCTCGACCCTGAGCGCCCCCCGGAGGCAGGCGGATTACATGGCCGTGACCCCGGAAGGGACGCTGTCGCTCACGGCCCTGAGCGATCGGGCCTTTCATGTGCGTTTTGCGAAGGCGAGTCAGAGTCTCGCCAGCGATCCCCAGCCTTTGCTTCTCCCGCAAAGCCACCGTCCTGTGCCGGGTCAGCAGCGAAGCGCAGGGCGGGTCCGTCTGCGCCTGCCAGGCATCCGCTGCGACATCGACATGAACGGCCTCCTGCGATTCTTCGATGGTCAGGATAACCTTTTACTCAGCGAAACGGCGCAGGCGCGCCGTCTGACCCCTGCGAAACTGGGGGCGGATACGGTGTTTATCGCCCGTCAGACCTTCGAATCACCTGCCGATGAACATCTTTACGGTACGGGCTGTTTTCAGGACGGCGCGCTCAATCTGCGCCAGCTTCCGCGCCGCCTGACTCAGGTCAACACGCAGATCAGCCTGCCTTTTTTGCTGTCGAGCCGCGGCTATGGCCTGCTTTGGCTGAACAGCGGCAAGTGCGAACTGAACGCGCCGTCACAACGCGTCGTCCTGCAAAAGGTGGATATAGCGACCCAGGGTCAGGTGGTTGATGTCACCACCGGCAGCGGCAATGCGCGACAGGAACGTACCGAGGCGGTCTTCGAGGCGCAAATCCACCTCAGCGCGGCCGGGCGCTATGCCTTTCAGCTCGATATCGGGCGCAAGATGGCTTCGCGCCATTACGTCGAAATTGACGGCAAGCCCTATACGGACCTGACCAATCTGTGGTTGCCGCCGACGACCAGCTTTCTGGCTGACCTCACCGCCGGACCGCATACCTTACGCGTAAAGGCCAATGCCGAAGACGCGCCCGCCCTTCTTTATGAGCGTGCACAGGACACAACCGTCCTGAGCGCCGACGTGGCCGACGCCATCGAATATGTGGTCATTGCCGGGCCCGATTCCGCAGACATATTCCAAACCTACGGAAAACTGGTCGGAGCGACCCCGATTCTGCCCAAATGGGCCTATGGATACCTCCATTGTCGGGAGCGCTTCCATTCTTCGCGGGAGATCCTCGAAACGGCGGAAGACTTCCGCCGGCGGCAGTTGCCCGTCGATGTCATGGTGCAGGACTGGCAGTACTGGGGGAAGCATGGCTGGAACGCCATGCGCTTTGACGAAGCGCACTATCCCAATCCGGCGGCGTTGATAAACACCCTGCACGGGATGGACCTGCGCCTGATGCTGTCGGTGTGGTCGAAGGTCGATCGCAAGGCCGAGCTGGGTCAGCTTATGGCCGATAAGGGCTTCTATATCCCCGACACCGACTGGATCGACTTTTTCAACCCGGAGGCCGCCGCCTTTTACTGGCAAAATCAGAGCCAGCGTCTGGCGTCGCTGGGCATTGACGCCTGGTGGCAGGACGCGACGGAGCCTGAAAATGACGATCTGGTCGGACGGCAAACCCATGCCGGGGCGGGTGAGCGCGTGCGACTCAGCTACCCACTTCAGGTCTCGCGTACCGTCTATGAAGGGCAAAGACGCGACTACCCGGACCGCCGCGTCTTCATTCTGACGCGCTCCGCCTTTGTGGGTCAGCAGCGCTACGCCGCCGCCACCTGGTCTGGCGATATCGGCAATGACTGGGAGACGCTGAAGCGTCAAATTCCCGCCGGTCTCAACATGGCCAGCGCCGGCTATCCCTACTGGACGGTCGATGCGGGCGGCTTCTTCCGTCCCGGGCCGTCGCAATATACGGACCCGGCCTATCATGAGCGCTTCATCCGCTGGTTCCAGTACGCCACCTTTCTGCCGTTGCAACGCGTGCACGGCTACATGACCGATACCGAATTCTGGCGCTATGGCGAAACCGTGGAGGGCGTGGCACGCACCTATCTCAACCTGCGCTACCGCCTCTTTCCCTACATCTACAGTCTGGCGGCGCAGGCCCACTGGGCGGGAATGCCGCTGATTCGTCCGCTGGTCTTCGATTTCCGCCGTGACGCGCAGGCGCTCGATCAGAGGCACAGCTACATGTTCGGCGACCATCTGCTGGTGGCGCCGGTCATCGAGCCGGGGGTCAGCGCGTGGCCGGTCTATCTGCCGGAATCCGAGGGCGGCTGGTTCGACCTGTGGAGCGGCGCGCAGCGCGCCGGCGGCAGCACACACCGCGTTCCCGCCCCCCTGACTCAGATCCCGGTGCACGTGCGGGCGGGCAGCGTCCTGCCCTTGGGGCCTGTCGCGCAGTCCACTGCCGACCTGACCGGGGAGGCGCTGGATATTCTCGTCTTCCCGGGCCGCAACGGCGGCTTCGAACTTTATGAGGATGACGGCCTGACCTATGACTATGAGGGCGGGGCGCGCAGTCGGATCGCCCTGCAGTGGGACGAGGGAAACGGCGAACTGCACATCGGGGCACGGCAGGGCCGCTTCAACGGCATGGCCGAGCACAAGCGGTTACGCCTGCATCTCCTCTCCCCGGACCAGCCGCCTCTGGCACCGGGGAAAGGAACCGAGGTCAGCTATTCCGGGCAGCCGCTGCGCGTACGCTTGCGCTAACAGGGTTAAAAATTCTTGCGGACGTAGGTCAGGCGGCTATCCTGACAGTAGCCGCAGGCCTCGCCCACGAATTTGGCGCCAGAGACCTTGTCGCCCCTCAGCTTCCAGTTCAGCCAGTGGGTCACTACCTCAGCCCCGATGCCGCCGTGCGGGTCCATATAGGTGCCACCGTGCCCGACCGGAATGTCGATATGCGCCGCCGGAATATGGCTGATGCGCGCATAGTCGTCGCTGCCATTGGCATAGGCGATGTCGGTCGGCCCGCCGAGGACGTAGAGGACCGAGCCGTGGATGTCCTTGAGCATCGCCTTATCGACGTTCAGGCCTGCGATGGGATTTCCCGCATTGAACACGCCGCTGTTCATCACCACCAGCGTAGAGATGCGCGGGTCTTTGGCGATGGCGATTGCCTGAAGCCCGCCGCAGCTAAAGCCCGATACGGCGATCTTTTTGGGATCGAGCCGCTGGTAATAGGGACTGCCCTTGCGTGCATTTTCCTTCAGCGCCCAGTCGATGGCCTCGCTCAGGGCGTCGGGTGAGGTCGCGGCCTTCAGGCCACCCGGCCGCGGCCCTTCCGGGGAATCCGCCGGTTTGGGGCCGGGTATAGTGCCCGGCGCAATGGCCAGATAACCGTGCGAGGCGATTTCCAGCAGATGGTTCTTCGAACTGGTGCCGTCGCGGCTGCACGCCCCGTTGCCAAAGACGTAGAGACCGAGTTTTTCCCCTTTCAGGGCCGACAGGGTTTGCGGGTGATAGACGACGTGCGCCGGAAGGGTCGGGTCTTCTTCGAACACGGCCGGATAGGGCCCGGTGCCCGTCTCTTCGGCGGCGGCGGCGAAGGCCACAGCCGCGGCGGCCACGCCGAGGGTCAGGGCCAGAAAGCGTGTCATGGACAATCTCCGGATCAGGGTTTGATGACGTAGGACGAGGTAACGGTCAGGGCACCCTTGACGCCGGCCGGCGCCGCCAGCCCCTTGCGTTTCAGAGGCTGCCCGCCGCCGAGCCACAGCTCGACCTTACCCGGCTTGACCGAGCGCGACCCATCTGCATTGACGGTGCTGAGCGCTTGCGGGTCGAGCGTGAAGCGCACGGTTTTCGTCTCCCCTGCCTTCAGATGGATGCGCTCGAAGCGCGCCAGCGCCCGGATGGGCGCAAGTTTTTGGCCGGGATAGCTGACATAGAGCTGCACCACCTCATCGCTGTCGCGCGAGCCGCTATTGGTCACATCGGCCGAGACGCTGACCTGACCGTCACCGGCTACCTGACGCGCCGACAGGGTCAGGGGGGCGTAGCGGAAGGTGGTGAATGACAGACCGTAGCCAAACGGATAGAGGGCCTCCCCCTTGAAGTAGCGGTAGGTGCGCCCCTTCATGTTGTAGTCGTTGAAGGCCGGAAGCTGATCGGCCGAGCGGTAAAAGGTGACGGGCAGTCGACCTGCGGGGCTGTAGTCCCCGGCGATCAGGCGCGCCACGGCCGCACCACCCTGCCCGCCCGGATACCAGGCTTCAATAATGGCCGGGACATTTTTGTCGGCCCAGTTGATACCCAACGCGCTGCCATTGATCAGGACCAGAACCACGGGCTTACCGGCGGCGCTGACCTGCTCAAGCACCTTTTGCTGGGCGGGCGGCAGGTTGAGGGTGGTGCGGTCGCCGCCCGAAAAGCCTTCGGTTTCGACGCGCATTTCTTCGCCTTCGACGCGCTGCGACAGGCCCGCCACAAAAACCACCAGATCGGCCTCTTTGGCAGCGGCTACGGCCGACTGCGCACCCGTGTCCGACGGCAGGCTCCACACCAGGGTCTCCTCACCCTTCGGCTGGCGCTGAAAGGATTCGACGCGGATGCGGTAGCGCGACCCGGCTTCAAGCCGCACGCCCCCGGTGGCGATAGAAGGACGCCAGTCCACGCGCCAGGCATCGACGATCATCTTGTCATTGACCCAAATGCGATAACCGCCGTGCGCGTCATAACGGAAGCGGTATTCTCCTGTCTCCGGTGCGGTCAGATAGCCGTCATAGCGCACGGCCCCGCTGCGATTTTCACCAGCCCAGACCTGACGCATTCCGCCTTCGCTGCCCGTCGTCTGCGGCGCGTCGTCCATGTCGGGGGTAGCGAAATGGCTGACCGTCACGCCGGTTTGGGTACAGGCTTCGTCGCGGCAGAAGGCGCTGTCGGGAACCGCCGTCATCACCGGGTCGATCAGCCCCGATCCCGGCGCATAGGTGACGGTCGCTTTGGGGAAGCGAGCGCGGATGCCGGACAACACCGTCACCGGGTGCGAGGGATCGCCATTGTAGTTGCCAACCAGCGAGTCCATCGAATCGGCATTGGGCCCGATGACGGCGATTTGGCGCGGCTCACCCTTCAGCGGTAGCAGGTTGTTTTCGTTCTTGAGCAGGACCATGGCCGACTCGGCGACCTTTTGCGAGAAATCGCGATTGGCGGGCGTGTCGTAATCCTCGGCCGTGATCTTCGGGAAGACTTTTGCGGGCGGATCGAACTGCCCCAGCTTGAAGCGCGCGGTAAACAGGCGGATCAGCGCCGTATCGAGCGTCTTTTCCGGCAGCAGGCCCTGACGCACGGCGCGCGTCAGGTGGTCGGCCTCATTGGCATTACCGCAGATGAGGTCTGTGCCGACCTGATAGGCCGCCGTCACCCCTTCTTCGGGGGTCGGGCGATAGGCGTGCGACGTCTTGTAATAGATATCGCCCACGGCGTCGCAGTCAGACACGACATAGCCCTTAAAGCCCCAGTCTTTGCGCAGATATTTGACCAGCAGGTCTTCGTTGGCGCAGGCGGGCTGACCATTGATGGCGTTATAGGCGCACATGATCGAACCGGCCTGCCCTTCGGTGATGGTGGCCCTGAAGGCCGGCAGGTAGGTGTCGGCGAGGTCATAGGGCGACGGATTGACATTATCGCGGTGACGACCGGCTTCCGGACCGGAATGGACGGCATAGTGTTTGGGCGTCGCCACGGTGCGGTAATAGACCGGATCATCGCCCTGAAGCCCCCTGACGAAGGCGACGCCCATACGTGCCGTCAGATAAGGGTCTTCGCCATAGGTTTCCTGACCTCGCCCCCAGCGTGGATCGCGGAAGATGTTGATATTGGGCGACCACACGGTCAGGCCGCCGAACCAGTCCGAACCGCCGAACCGGTGGCGCTCCTTCAGGTATTTGGCGCGAAACTCGACGCTTATCGTCTCCGCGACGCGGTGGATCAGCGGCTCATCCCAGGTGGCGGCCAGACCCACGGCCTGCGGGAAGACGGTGGCGTAACCGGCAGCGGCCACCCCGTGCAGCCCTTCGTTCCACCAGTTGTATTCGCGCACATTGAGGCGCGGAATGGCCGGGGCATCGTTGATCAGCTGCGCCGTCTTTTCTTCCAGCGTCATGCGCGACACAAGGTCGGCGGCCCGCGCCTCAGGCGGTTTGGACGCATCCTGATAGCCGGGCGCATCGAGCGGGTTCTGCGCCAGGGCCGGTTGCAGCGCCCCGGCGGACATCAGGGCCGCCAGTACGGCTGCGGTAAAATAGCGATTGGGTGTCATGGTGTCCTCCCTCGGGCTTACGCGCGGACGAATTCATACAGTTCGATGCTGTTGGGGGCGATACGCAGCGGCCCGGCGGCGAAACGGCCCGCGGTGACCGCCACCTGTTCCGGCTTACCCACCGCGTTTTGCGCCTCAAGATCAGGGCCGGTCAGTTTCCAGCAGCGGCCGCCCTTGCGCGCTTTGAAGCCGTCGATTTTCAGGTCAAGGGCCTGGGCTTGCTCCGTGGCATTTACAATGGCGACGATCAGCGCCTTGCGGTCCGCTGTAAGGGCCGCAGAAACGTCGAGGGGATAGGTGGCGCTGCCCGCATTGACACGGGGTTGATCCCCGCCCGCAGGGAAGTCGGGCTTCGGTACAGGCGAAGCGCCCGTGACCTCGACAGGGATCGTGCCGAAATGCTGATTGTACATCTGGTACATGCGGCCGGTGGCGCTGATGACCGAGCGCGTGCGGTCGAAATCGAGCCAGCCCGTCGCCATGGTGTAACCGGCCATGTCGATGAAGTCAGTGTGGCGGAAGAATTCGTGCAGGCACATGCCGAGCGCCAGACAAGTCTTCAGGTTCTGACGGAAGCTGTAGGCATATTCATCGAAGAAGACCTTTACCTTGCCGTCGTTCAGCGCCGGATGGCGGCGCTTATACTCTTCCCAGCACTCGACCATGGTCAGAACGCGATTGGCGGGCTGACGCGCCCATTCGACCAGCGGGCGCTGCACGTCGAACAGCTTGCCTGTCGCCATGTCGAACTTTTTGTTTTCCGGCGGATAGGCGTGGGTTGCCAGCGCATCGAAGCGGCCCCAGGCGTGCGTCATCATGCCATTGGCCCAGTCGCGGTCTGAGCCAAACTCGACATTGGGCTGACCGGCGACGAAGATGCCCTGCCCCGTCGTCATCTCATCGACAAAGCCGCCGGGGGCGATGACGTAGATGGACGGATCGACCTTGCGCATGGCGTCGGCGAACTGGTTGTGCTTGATGACATACTGCTTCAGCGGGATGTGCCCCATCTGCCAGTTGCCGTACATCTCATTGCCGATGTTCCAGTATTTGACGCGGTAGGGCTCCGGATGGCCATTGGCGGCGCGTTTGGCGCCCCACGGCGTGTCAGCGCTGCCGTTGATATATTCGACCTGCTCGGCGCCCGAACGCGGGCCGTCGAAGCCCGTGCTGACCGACCATGAGGGCTCGGCATTGATCATCTGGCACATTTGCAGCAGCTCATCGACGCCGACATCATTCGGCTGAGCGAAGCTCCACACCGGGTCCCAGACGGGCGGGCGGGTATCCGGATCGCCGATCGTGTCTTTCCAGTCATAGGCCGAGATGAAGTTGCCGCCGGGAATACGCAGAATCTTGCAGTCGATCTCACGCATCAGGGCCAGCGTATCGGCGCGGAAGCCTTTGACATTGTCGGCGGGCATCAGCGACACCGCACCGACGCGGAACGCGCCGGTGCCAGTGCCCGTAATCTCCAGCCGCGCCTCGGTCGTGGCCGCCTTGCAGCTAAAGCGCAAAGGCACCTTGCGCCAGTCCGTGCCCGCCGCGACCCGGACCGTTTGACGGTCGGCGGGACCGCTGCCCCAGATCAGGGTGGCGGTTATTTCCGCCTCGCTGTCGGCGGCCATGACGACGCGACCCACATAATCCTTCGCGGCAACCGCCAGACCCGACTGAGCGATGCCGCGCGGCTCCGCGGCGCTCAGTTGCACGACCGGCGACTGTGCGCCGACCCACGGCGTCTTGCGGTCCATGCTGAGCGCTGACTCCGGTCCAACGGGTACCCAGCGGTTGCTGTCGCGGTTGCGGCCCGGACGGCCTTCGGGTTTGGCGGGCGGCGTCGGGGTGATTGGGTGATAGAATTTGCGGTCGTCCAGCACCTCGCTCCACAGGCTGTGGTTGATGAGGTCGCCGATATGCTCAAGGAAGCCCCCGTAGAGGAACGGGTTGATGGGGGGGCGTTCCTGCCCGGCCTTCAGGGTCGAGGCAATGGGTTTGGCGGTTTGCGCCAGAACAGGGGCGGCGCTCAGCAGGCCGGTGGCGACCGAGGCGGCCAGAGCCTGCCGGCGCGAGACGGAGGGTGGAGTTGGATGGGACATGAGAGCCTCTGAAAGCATAGACAGCCGTGCGACAGGCGCAGGCGCAGGCGAAGACAACAGGCCACGGACGGCGTGGCCGGGGACGCGAAAACGCACTGAAAACCGTTGCGCCGCATCAGGGTCTGACTGATGCGGCGCGGAGAGGGTCAGGGTTGCAGGGCCATTACGGTGACCGAGGCGGGGGACAGGCGGACCATCACCTTGCCATCCTTCATCTTCGCCGTGACCGGCTTGGGGGCCACCGTCTGGGGGGCCGCGAAGGTGTTATAGGCATCGAATGTCGCCGCCGACAGGGTTTCACCGGTCGCGGTCCTCACCTTAAAGTTCAGGCTGGCCACGTCGATATCCACCGGCGTCTTGGGGTCGAGATTGGTCAGGGAGAGATAGATCTTCCCATCCGACCCGCGCGCCGCCAGCGCATCGACGCGCGGCAGGCGGATGTCGCCAAAGCTGTAGGTGCCGGCATTCAGCGTTACCGGGATAAAGGTGGCGCCCTGAAACGGCACGTACATGCGGAAGACGTGATAGGTCGGCGTCAGCAGCATCTTCTCCTTGTCCGTCAGGATCATGGCCTGAAGCACATTGACCATCTGGGCGATATTGGCCATGCGCACGCGGTCGGCGTGGCGGGCGAAGATGTTGAGGTTCAGCGCCGACAGCACGGCGTCGCGCTGCGTATTCTGCTGCATCAGGAAGCCGGGATCGGTGCCGGGCGTCGCTACGTACCACGCACCCCACTCATCGACGACCAGCGACACCTTCTTTTCCGGATCGTACTTGTCCATGATGGCGGAGTGGGTCTTGACCAGCTCATCCATCTTCAGCGTGTCCTGAAGGATGACGGCATATTCCTTTTCGCCGAAGCCCGTTGCCTTCTGCGACACCGGGAAACCGCCGCCGGTCGTGTAATAGTGCAGAGACAGGCCTTCGATATCCCAGGCCCAGCTACGGCCCTTATAGGACTTCATCACCGCCTCGGTATAGGCGGTGTCCGGGCCACTGGGGCCCACCGCGATGCGTTGCATCGGCTGGGCCTTGTTGTAGTTGCGCACAAAGCGCGCATACATCTTCATCTGACTGACGTAGAAGTCCGGCGTCATGGCGCCGCCGCAGTCCCAGCTTTCGTTCCCCAGCCCGACAAAGGCCACCTTATAGGGCTCCGCATGGCCGTTTCGGGCGCGTTCCGCCCCGATGCCGTCCTGCGTGCTGGAGGTCATATATTCCAGCCATTCGGCAGCTTCACCCACCGTGCCGGAGCCGACATTTACTGAGATATAGGCCTCGGCCCCCACCTGAGTGGCGAAGTCCATAAATTCGTCGGTTCCGAAGGTGTTGGGCTCGATCACGCCGCCCCAGTTGGCGTTCATCATCGGCTTGCGCTCCGGACCGATGCCGCGCCGCCAGTGGTATTCGTCGGCAAAGCAGCCGCCGGGCCACCGCACGACCGGCACCTTGATGGCTTTCAGCGCCGCCACCACGTCATTGCGGATGCCGCGCGTATTGGGAATGGCGGAGTCCTTACCGACCCACACGCCTTCATAGATGCCGCTGCCGAGGTGTTCGGCAAACTGACCGAAGATGCGGCGGTCGATCTTGGCTCCCGGCTGGGTGGCGTCCACCGTCACCGACACCCGCTCCTGCGCAGCGGCAGGCTGGGTCAGGGCAAGTAGGGACAATACGCCTGTGAGGACGAGCGGTTTCATTATATCTCCCTGTCTTTTTTGGTGCGGACGGCGTGCGCCGTGCGCGGTGTTTTTGGCCTTTTATCCGGCCATTATGATACCGCTAACACGAAACCGCATAATGTCAAAACAAATGTCAGACTATTGCGCCGCGCCTAAACCCGTGCGGCGCGACCGCCTCATTTTTTAGCGGGTGCGAACGACAGGGTCTTCGCAAAGAAGGGCAGGACGTGGTTCTGGAAGCGGTCGGCGACGCCGCTGACATGATCACCGTCATAAAGCGCGAAGCTGTTGGCCACGCCGTAGTTTTCCAGCGTGACGTGCAGCGCCTCCGTATCGATCTTCAGCCCGTCGCGATTACCGACATCGAAGGCAATCGCCTTATACTGGCGCATATTGGGGATGTACTGGTGCACCATCGCCAGGGGCGCATTGGCCGCCCAGCGGGCAATCACATCGGGTTGGGTCTCGCCGTCCTTCGTCGGCAGATCGACATAGAAGGGCGGTTTTTTAGGGTTGGGCGACCAGGCCGAGGCTACCGCAAAGGTGGCGCGCCCCATAAAGCCGAGGCTCTGTGCCTCTTCGGGGGTTTTGACGGCCTCCAGTTTACGCCCTTCTTCCGACGGCAAACTGCCGCGCGCCGACAGGCAGCACGGGCTCATCACATAGAGGGCACTGAAGACTTCCGGGTGCTTCATGCCGATGCGCACTGTGCCATAGCCGCCCATCGAATGTCCGGCCAGACCGCGGCTGTCGCGATTGGCCAGCGTGCGGTAATGACTGTCGATATAGGCCACAAGGTCTTTGGCTATAAAGCCTTCCCAGTCGCCGGTCGTTGCCGAACTGGAATACATCGAGCCATTGTGCAGGGTTTGCGAGCTGGGCAGGACGATGATCATGCCCTTGACGCCCGCCGCATAGGCGCCGTCAATCGTCTGCGGCGTGCGGATTTCCTTCGACCAGATCTCGTTATTGATCGAATAACCGTGCAGGGCATAGATTACCGGATACCGCTTTTTGGGATGCGAATCGTAATCGGGCGGCAGGTATACAGTCACCTTGCGATCCGCCGAATTGCCCTCCAGATTGCCCTCCAGAGCCTGACTGTGAACGGTGATCTGTTCCGTTCTCACCGCCTGTGCCGCTGCGGGACCCGCCATCAAAACCAGCGCCAATGCCCCCAGCGCTATACAGAACTGTCGCATGTCTCTCACCCTGTTGTTATGTGTTTATAGGCTAAAACCTCTGACAAATAGGCGCGGGAATCAAGCCAAAAAACGCCGTTCAGCCTGTCCCGGGGGCATAGCGCACGGCCGGACCTGTCAAAAGGCCCATAGGCCTCTGGGCGATTGACGGAAATTGTCTGATATAATAGCCTTGGGGCAACAGGCGGCCAAGGCGCGAATGTGAGCCCCATAATAAGCCTGCGACGATCAGGGACGGCTTTCGTCTTCGCCTTACGCGTAAGACAGCGCGCCGGTGCGTCCCTGTTCGTCACCCTGGCCGCCGCCTCACTGGCGGCTTGAACGGACGGATTCCGCGGGGATCAGGCCGCTCAAGCCCTACCGTCTCTGATTTTTTCGCCCGAAAGGTTTTCCATGACGCCTGCACTTCGTCGCCTTAGGAGACACGCCGCCCCCGTGGCGCTGGCCGTTGGTCTTGCCCTGACCGCTGCCTCCGCGCACGCCGAGACGGCGGCCACCCCTGTGGTCGCCCCTTTGGCCGCCACCGGTAAGTGGAGCGCCTACAGCGAAGGGCGCGCTGCGACCCCGCCCATGGGCTGGAGTTCGTGGAACGCCTTTGGCACCGACCTGACCGAGGCGCGGGTGCTCGATTCTGCCCGTATCATCGTCGACAGCGGTCTGGCGGCCAAGGGCTACCGCTACATCAATATCGACGATGGCTGGTGGCTTAAGCGGCGCCAGTCGGACGGCCGGATGCAGGTGCGCATACAACTCTTCCCCTCCGCCGCCGTGGGGGGGGGCGAAGAGACCAGCCTGCGCCCCTTCACCGACCGCCTCCACAAGATGGGCCTGAAGGCCGGTATCTATTCTGATCTGGGGCGCAATGCCTGTTCTCAGGCCTATGGCGGCCCTAACACCCCCAACCTGCCCGAAGGCACGGTGCTAGAGCGCGAAGTCGGGCTTTACGGCCATATCGAGCAGGACATTTCGCTCTATTTTAAGGACTGGGGCTTTGACTTCATCAAGGTCGATGGCTGCGGCGTGCGCGCCTTCGGGGCCGACTCCGAGCGTGTCAAGGCCGGCACCTATCGCGAATTGCCGCCCCTGATTGATTTCCAGTCGATCAGCCGCACCAATATCCCGGCGGTCAGGGGGCTGTATACCCAGATCGCCACCAGCCTGAAGGCCAGCAATCCGGACGGCGACTATGTGTTTTCGCTTTGCGCCTGGGGCTCCGCCGATGTGCGCGCCTGGGGCAAGGATGTCGGCAACCTGTCGCGCACCAGCGACGACCTGACCCCTTCCTGGTCGCGTCTGCTGACCAATTTCGATTCGGCGGCCACTCGCGCCCTCTATGCCCATCCGGGAAGCTGGAACGACCCGGACATGCTGTTTATCGGCCATGGTGAGTTCGATGCGAAGCACCTGGTCGAAGCGCGCTCGCACTTCGCCCTGTGGGCCATGATCAACGCACCGCTGCTGATCGGGTACGACCTCAGTCAGGCCTCGCCGGAGCTGATGCAGATTTTCGGCAATGAGGCGATCATCGCACTCAATCAGGATGCGGGCGGCCATCAGGCGGTCCTCGCCTATGACAGTGACGATGTGCAGATCCTGATCAAGACCGTGGGCGCAGACCCGACGCGCAAGGCTGTGGCCCTGTTCAACCGCACGGCGGAGGGCAAGGACATCATCCTGACCGCCGAGCACCTGAAATATCTGGCCAATCAGCCGGTCAAACTGCACGATCTGTGGGCGCAGGCCGATCAGGCCCCCTTCACCGGCGAGGCCAAGTTCCACCTCGATCCGCATCAGACCCTGATCTTCATGGCCAGCGGCACGCCGGTCCTGAGCAACGGGCAATACCTCTCCGACCTGCCCGGCCGCGTCAACCCGGCGGTCGATGGCGTCGTGGTGCCGCAGGCCGACCCCTTCATCTACCGCATGAAAAGCCCGTGGAACGGCACGCGCGGGCGCGGCGACATTCCGGCCTATACCGGCTGGGGCGGGGCGCAGGCCGATGCCTCCCCCCATGGCCGCCAGCTTCAGATCGCCGGCAAGGCCTTCCGCAGCGGTATCGGCATCCTTGCCAATTCGCGGCTGGAGGTGCGGGTGCAACCGTCCGATCGCCGCTTCGAAGCCAGGGTCGGGGTGGATGATTCCACGCTCAACACCACGGAAGCCGTGACCTTCGCCGTCTATGGAGATGGCAAGCTGCTGGTGAAGTCTCAGCCGCTGCGCTTCGGGCAGACCCCGCAGGCGCTCTCAGCCGATCTGAACGGTGTCCGGCTCGTAGAACTGGTGGCCACTAGCGCCAGCCCGAGCGCCAACCCCGCCGCCGTCACCTGGGGTGACGCGGCCCTGCTGAAATAGCCTGCACACGCCGGTCCCAGGACGGAACATCAGCAGAAAAATCGCAGGCCGGAGGCAACCCCTCCGGCCTCCGCTTTTTGTGGTACCGCTATCAAAAATTCTGTGTCATTCTCATCATGTGGAGGCGGGCACGTTCTGCTTTCAACAAAAACAAAAAGATATACTGGGAGTGAACATGAATATCTCCGCACAGCTCAGCAGGCGTGGCCTGCTGATGGGGGTGGCCGGTGCGTCGGCTCTGGCCAGTTGCGGCGGTGGCGGCGGCGTCTCTTCACCTGTATCGTCCGGCTCCGGCTCCGCCTCCTCCAGTTCCAGCACCGCCTCGGCCAGCGGCCCCACCCTGCCCGACCCGGCCACAGCCCCGGCGCTCAAAACCTTTTTCAGCGGCAAGTTTCTGGTCGGCATGACGGCGGAACCGAGCGAGATCAACACCGCGATTTCGCAAGGACTGCTCAAAACGCACCCCAATTCGATGACCGCCGAAAACTGCATGAAGCCGCTGGCCATCGGCACCAGCGCCGGGGTCTATAACTACACCCTCGCCGATCAGGCCATCGCCTTTGCCAGCGCCAACAATATCGCCGTGCGCGGTCACACCCTGCTGTGGCATCAGTCGGCTCCGGACTGGTTCTTTGCGGGCGACAGCACCAGCTCCACCTATAAGGCGACGGTGCAGGCGCGGCTTGAGCGCTATATCACCGACGTGGTGACCTATTTCAAAGGCAAGGTCTATGCGTGGGACGTGGTCAACGAACCGACCAGCGACTCGGCCGGCAACCCCTATCGCAACAGCCGCTGGTATCAGGTGCTGGGGGCCGACTATATCGAAATCGCATTGCGGGCCGCTCGCGCCGCCGATCCGTCCGTCAAGCTGTTTATCAATGATTACAGCACCGAGAATACCGACAAGCTGGCGCGTCTGATGACGATTGTGGACACGCTGCTGACGCGCGGGGCACCGCTCGACGGCATCGGTCATCAGTTGCACATCACCACGACGTGGCCGCCTGTGGCCAATGTCCGCGCCGCGTTTCAGGCCGTGGAAACCCGTGGCCTGATCAACCATGTCACGGAGCTGGATGTCTCGCTCTACGGCTCGGACCCCGGCAGTTGCTACGGCACGCCAGCCACCGGCTGTGCCCCCAGCCTGACCGAAGGCACGACAGCCTATTGGGACAGCATCCGGGCGCAGGCGGCCCAATACCGTGCCATGTTCGACCTATTCGCCAGCCAGCCTAGCGTCAGATCCGTCACCACATGGGGCGTAGCCGACAACCACACATGGCTGACCTCTTACCCCGTTAACCGGCTGAACCATCCTCTGCTATTCGACACGACGGGTAAGCCGAAATCGGCTTTCTGGGCCGTAGTGGACCCGAGTTTCGTGCCCTAACCCGGACGAAACGACAGACCCCAGCAGGAGTGCCTGTCACTGCCGGGGTCTTCTGCGTTTCCGATCATGTCCTCAGATCGTCAGATCCCTCAGCACGGAGACCACATTTTCTGAGGCTAGATGCCCGTTTTCATCAGAAATGAATTCGCACCAATTACCTGGCGCACAAAATGTCATAGAAATTTGGGCAGAGAATCGAAGAAAGCAAAAACGTCTAAACTCAAAAAGCTCAATTTTTACAGGAGCAATAACAACCCAACGCTGTATTCCTAGTTTTAAAAAATACGCTCCATGAAATCGATTTAATTCGGGATTAACCGGCATCTCATAGAAAACAAGTCAAATAACAATGGCTTATCAACCATGGGGAGAGTGGTTTGCGTTTGCTGGCGTCACAAATAAAATTCGCAGGGGCTTTGCTGATCGGCAGTCTGGGCCTGTTTTGCGCTCTCCTCTTCTTTTCACTCCAGCATGAAATGCGGTTGGCGCGAATCGCACAGGAAGCAAATGCTCGCAAGGCCCAGATGGGTGAGCTGTCCCTTACCGCCAAGCAGATCCAAGTCAATGTGGTTCAGGTCCAGCAATTCCTGACCGATGTGTCCGCGACCCGGGGGCTGGACGGACTGGACGACGGGCCGGGCGAAGCGGCCAAAAATGCCACCGAGTTCGAAGACCACATCGCCCACGCCAAGGTGCTGGCAAAGAATCTCCAGCTCCCAGATATCCAGTCGGCTCTCGAAGCCGTAGAACAGAAGTTTCCTGCTTATTATCAGACGGGCCAAGCCATGGCCGACGCCTATGTTCAGGGCGGCACATCATCGGGCAATGCCTTTATGGGCACGTTCGATGGGACGGCAAAGGCAGAATATGAGGCCCTCGACACGGTCCTGGGGCTCATTGACACCCAGAACCGATCTATCTCTCAGACGGCCAAAGAGGCCAGCGACACCAGCGTGCGCAGCGCCCAAGCAACCCAACTCTATATGTTGCTGGCGGGCGCAATTCTGACGCTGCTGGTAGCGGCCGGCCTGTGGTTTGTTCTGCGCTTGATTATCCGGCCTCTGAGCGACTTTAGTGACCAACTGGGCCGTATCGCCAGCGGCGCCCTCGATACGCAGGTGGGCCATACGCAGAAACAGAACGAAATCGGCGCCATTGCACGGGCTATCGACGGGTTCCGTCTAGCGCTGCTCGACCGCGACTCGGCCGAAGTCCAGGCCGAAGTCGGTCGTATCGAACGACGCACGCGCCGTGAAAGTCTGGAAAAAGCGATCCAGAGTTTCCGGGATCGCATCGATCAGGCCCTGTCTGCACTGCACCACAGCACGCGCGGGATGAAGGAGGTTAGCGCCACCCTTGAAGACATTTCTTGCCAGACGGCGGAACAATCGCAGAGCGCCTCGTCCGCGACGCTCGAAGCCACCGACAATGTGCAGATCGTGGCCGCAGCCGCGGAAGAACTGGCGGCGTCGATTGCCGACATCAGTGAAAAGATTTCGCTGTCGCAGACCGTCGTGCAGGAGACGACGCGTGTAAGCGCCGAGAGTCAGGAAAAAATCGACCGGCTTGCCAGGTCTTCAGAACGGATCGGCGATGTCGTCAATCTCATCCAGAACATCGCCTCTCAGACCAATCTGCTGGCCCTCAACGCCACCATCGAAGCCGCCCGCGCCGGAGACGCCGGTAAGGGCTTCGCGGTGGTGGCCACAGAGGTCAAGGCACTAGCGGATCAAACGAGCCGTGCGACGCAGGATATTTCGGCTCAGATCGCAGAGATTCAGTCGGAAACCCAGACAGCTGTGGACTCGATCAAGGCCATCTCTGGCAAGATGGAGGCGGTACAGCACTTTACCGTCGCCATCTCGGCCGCCGTCGAGGAACAAAGCCGGGCGACGCAGGAAATCGCGGTCAATGTCGCCAAGGCCGCGGGCTGCACGGCCAATGCCCAGCAAAGCGTCCAAATGATGGCGCAGTCGGTAGAACGCACCAAGTACTCCGCCTCCCGCGTGAGTAAGAGCACTCAGGAATTGGAAGACGAAAAGGCCGGGCTGGTCCAGACGATCGACGACTTCCTCAAAACTGTGTCCGCCTGAGGGAACAAGACACTTCCCTCGCCGGCAGGTACGCTCATCAAGAAAGTCCGCCGGTAGGTGGACTCTTTTTGTCTGATCTGAGGTTGAGATAAACTAAAGCCCGCCTTAGTGGGCAGGCTTTTGTGTGAGTAAACAATGGGTGCGGGAGCCAGATTTGAACTGACGACCTTCAGGTTATGAGCCTGACGAGCTACCGGGCTGCTCCATCCCGCGACACGTTTAACCAGAGGTATGTCTGGTTAAGCAAAAGACCGGCCTTAGTTTTTGGACCGGTCTTTGTGTTGAGAGTTGTGATTGAAGGGTTAGGACTTGTGTTTGATAGACCTGGCGGCGACCTACTCTCCCGCGCCTTAAGACGAAGTACCATTGGCCCAGGCAGGCTTAACGACCGAGTTCGGAATGGGATCGGGTGGGGACCGGCCGGCATAGCCACCAGGTCAATCGAACACAAGTTAAGGAAGACATTGTTTGAAGAACGAGCACTGTACGGTGCGTTTATTTGAGGGAACGATCAAGCCGATCGGATTATTAGTACTGGTTAGCTTCACTCCTCACGGAGCTTCCACACCCAGCCTATCAACGTGGTAGTCTTCCACGATCCTCAGCGAGACCTTGTTTTGAGGTTAGTTTCCCGCTTAGATGCTTTCAGCGGTTATCTATTCCATACTTAGCTACCCTGCTGCGCGGCTGGCGCCACGACAGGTCCACCAGAGGTATGTCCATCCCGGTCCTCTCGTACTAGGGACAGATCCTCTCAAGTCTCGAACACCCACGGCAGATAGGGACCAAACTGTCTCACGACGTTCTGAACCCAGCTCACGTACCACTTTAAATGGCGAACAGCCATACCCTTGGGACCTGCTCCAGCCCCAGGATGTGATGAGCCGACATCGAGGTGCCAAACTTTGCCGTCGATATGGACTCTTGGGCAAAATCAGCCTGTTATCCCTAGAGTACCTTTTATCCGTTGAGCGATGGCCCTTCCACGCAGGACCACCGGATCACTATGGCCGACTTTCGTCTCTGCTCGACTTGTCAGTCTCGCAGTCAGGCGGGCTTATGCCATTGCACTCAGCGAACGATTTCCGACCGTTCTGAGCCCACCATCGCGCGCCTCCGTTACACTTTGGGAGGCGACCGCCCCAGTCAAACTACCCACCACGCCATGTCCCGGACCCGGATAGACGGGCCGCGGTTAGACGCCAACAGCAATAAGGGTGGTATTTCAAGGATGGCTCCACAGAGACTGGCGCCCCTGCTTCATAGCCTCCCACCTATCCTACACATGTTGCTGCTAACGCCAAGGCGAAGCTATAGTAAAGGTTCATAGGGTCTTTCCGTCTGACCGCGGGAACCCCGCATCTTCACGGGGAATTCAATTTCGCTGAGCCTATGCTGGAGACAGTGGGGAAGTCGTTACGCCATTCGTGCAGGTCGGAACTTACCCGACAAGGAATTTCGCTACCTTAGGACCGTTATAGTTACGGCCGCCGTTTACCGGGGCTTCAATTCGGAGCTTGCACCCCTCCTTTTAACCTTCCGGCACCGGGCAGGCGTCAGACCCTATACGTCGCTTTACAGCTTCGCAGAGCCCTGTGTTTTTGATAAACAGTCGCTACCCCCTGGCTTGTGCCACTCAGTCCTGCTTGCGCAAGGTGAGTCACGCTTATCCCGAAGTTACGCGTGTAATTTGCCGAGTTCCTTCAGCATAGTTCTCTCAAGCGCCTTGGTATGCTCTACCTGACCACCTGTGTCGGTTTCGGGTACAGTCTATGTATGAGTTATTTCCAGGGACAGCTTCGCTGCACGTACAATCCAATAAGCACGTACAACTTACACCATCCGTCACTTCATACTGGCTCCGGAATATTCACCGGATTCCCATCGACTACGCCTTTCGGCCTCGCCTTAGGGGCTGGCTAACCCTGCGCAGATTAGCTTTACGCAGGAACCCTTGGTCTTTCGGCGAGAGTGTCTCTCACACTCTTTATCGCTACTCATGTCAGCATTCTCACTTCCGATACCTCCAGCCAACCTCACGATTGACCTTCTCAGGCTTACGGAACGCTCCGCTACCGCTCACTTACGTGAACCCATATCTTCGGCGTATGGCTTGAGCCCCGTTACATTTTCCGCGCAGGATCGCTTGATCAGTGAGCTGTTACGCTTTCTTTAAAGGATGGCTGCTTCTAAGCCAACCTCCTGATTGTCAATGCAATCCCACATCGTTTCCCACTTAGCCATAACTTGGGGGCCTTAGATGATGGTTAGGGTTGTTTCCCTTTTCACGACGGACGTTAGCACCCGCCGTGTGTCTGCCGGACAGTTCTCTTGGGTATTCGGAGTTTGGTTAGAATTGGTACAGCTCGCGCCGCCCGCATCCATCCAGTGCTCTACCCCCCAAGGAATACATCCGACGCTCTACCTAAATAGATTTCGCGGAGAACCAGCTATGTCCAGGTTT